>JAREIX010000132.1 GCA_029286945.1 Thauera sp.
CCTGTGCACCGAGATCACGCTCAACACCTCGGCCGACGAGACCGCGGTGTGCAACCTCGGCTCGGTGAACCTGCCCGCCCATCTGGTGCGCGACGGCGACGGGCGCTGGACGCTCGACCCCGACAAGCTGCAGCGCACCGTGCGTGTCGCCATGCGCCTGCTCGACAACGTCATCGACCTCAACTACTACGCCACGCCCAAGGCGCGCGCCGCCAACCTGCGCCACCGCCCGGTGGGCCTGGGCATCATGGGCTTCGCCGACGCGCTGCACATGATGGGCCTGGCCTACGCATCGGACGCCGCGGTCGAGTTCGCCGACCGCTCGATGGAAGCCGTCTGCCACGCCGCCTACTGGGCCTCGACCGAGCTGGCCGAGGCGCGCGGGCCGTACTCCAGCTTCCGCGGCAGCCTGTGGGACCGCGGCATCCTGCCGCAGGATAGCCTCGCGCTGCTGGCCGAGGGCCGCGGACGCCTCGGCAACACGGGTGGCAAGGCCGACGGCGGCGCCCTGCTCGAAGTCGACCGCTCCTCCGCACTCGACTGGGGCCCGCTGCGCGAGCGCATCGCCCGCCACGGCATGCGCAACGCGAACTGCGTCGCCATCGCACCGACCGCGACCATCTCCAACATCGTCGGCGTGTCGGCCTCGATCGAGCCGGACTACCAGAACCTGTACGTCAAATCCAATCTGTCGGGCGAGTTCACCGTCGTGAACGCCCATCTGGTGCGCGAACTGAAGGCCCTCGGCCTGTGGGACGAAGTCATGGTGGCCGACCTGAAGTATTTCGACGGCTCGCTCGCCCCGATCGAGCGCATTCCCGCCGAACTCAAGGCGCGTTACGCCACCGCCTTCGAGATCGCGCCACAGTGGCTGATCGAGGCCGCCTCGCGCCGCCAGAAGTGGATCGACCAGGCCCAGTCGCTGAACCTCTACGTCGCCGGCGCCTCGGGCCGCAAGCTCGACGAGCTCTACCGCCTGGCCTGGCTGCGCGGGCTGAAGACCACCTACTACCTGCGCACCCTGGGCGCCACCGCCATGGAGAAGGCCGGCACCGCCGCGGCAACCGTCGCCCACGCCGACCCGACGCCCAAGGCATGCTCCATCCTCGATCCCGACTGCGAGGCCTGCCAATGACCGCCTTCTTCGACGACTGGGACACCCCCGCGCCCCCTGCCGCTGCGCGGTCCGCGAACACCGCGCGTGCGCCGGTGCGCGCCGCCGACAAGCGCATCGTCAACGGCCAGGGCGACATCAACCAGCTCGCGCCCTTCAAGTACCCCTGGGCCTGGGAGTTCTTCCTCAACGCCAACAGGAACCACTGGACGCCGCTGGAAATCTCCATGGCGCAGGACGTGCACGACTACCACCATCGCCTGACCCCGGCCGAGCGCCATGTGTTCGAGAACGTGCTGTCCTATCTGACCACCTCGGACATCCTCGCCATGCGCAACATCGGGCTGGCGGTGATGGAGAAGATGAGCGCGCCCGAACTGCAGATCTACCAGGCACGCCAGGTGTATGAGGAGGCCCTGCATACCTGGACCTACCAGCACTGCATCGAGAGCCTGGGCCTGGACCAGCAGGAGATCTACAACCGCTACCGCGTCGTGCCCGCGATCCACGGCAAGATCGCGCTCGCCAACCGCCGGCTGGAACGCGTGATGCGGGCCGACTTCGACCTCGGCGAGCGCGACAACCTGCACGAATTCGCGCTCTCCTACCTCTTCTTCGCCGCCATCTTCGAGGGTTGCTGGTTCTACAACGGCTTCACACCGATCTTCGCGCTGCAGCGGCGCGGGCTGATGAAGGGCACGGCGGAGCAGCTGCAGTACATCATGCGCGACGAGGTGCTGCACTGCGCCTTCGGCATCCGCACCGTGCGCACGCTGATCGCCGAGGAGAACCTGCAGCTCGACCCGGCGGCGCTTGCCCGCCTGTGGGACGAAGCCGAGGCCGCCGAGGCCGCCTATGCCGGCTACCTGCTGCGCGAGCCCATCCTCGGCTACTCGGCCGCGCAGCACATGGGCCAGTTCCGCTACATCGCCAACCGCCGGGCCCGCCAGCTCGGGCTGGCCGAACCCTTCCCCGGCGCGGAGAACGTGCTGCCCTGGCTGGACGAGCAGGCCAACCTGCGCAAGGAGAAGAACTTCTTCGAGACGCGGGTCACCGAGTATCAGACCGGCGGTGCGCTGAGCTGGGAGTGAGCGGATGCGGGTGGGGGCACGTGGGGCGCGCGCCCCACCCGCCCGGCAGCCTGGGCGCTGCGCTCAGCCGCCGTTCAGCGGATCCCGCCCATGCACAGGTACTTGATCTCGACGAAGTCGTCGATGCCGTACTTCGAACCCTCGCGGCCGATCCCGGATTCCTTGACGCCGCCGAAGGGCGCCACCTCGGTCGAGATGATGCCTTCGTTGATGCCGACGATGCCGTAATCCAGAGCTTCCGCCACCCGCCACACGCGGGCGATGTCGCGCGCGTAGAAGTAGGCGGCGAGGCCAAACTCGGTGTCGTTGGCCATGCGGATCGCCTCCTCTTCGGTGTGGAAGCGGAACAGCGGCGCCACCGGACCGAAGATCTCCTCGCGCGCCACACGCATCGCCGGCGTCACCCCGGTCACGATGGTGGGCTCGAAGAAGTTGCCGCCGAGCGCATGGCGCTTGCCGCCGCAGGCGATCTTCGCGCCCTTGGCCACCGCATCGCCGAGCAGTTCCTCGACCTTGGCGACCGCATCCTGGTTGATCAGCGGGCCCTGCTGCACCTCGCCCGACAGGCCGGGGCCGACCTTGAGCTTCGCCACCGCCTCGGAAAGCTTCGCCACGAAGGCGTCGTAGATGCCGTCCTGCACCAGCAGGCGGTTCGCGCACACGCAGGTCTGGCCGGCGTTGCGGTACTTGGAGGCCATCGCGCCGGCGACCGCGGCGTCGACATCGGCGTCGTCGAAGACGATGAAGGGCGCGTTGCCACCCAGCTCGAGCGCGACCTTCTTCACCGTGCCGGCGCACTGCGCCATCAGCAGCTTGCCGACCTCGGTCGAGCCGGTGAAGGAGAGCTTGCGCACGACCGGATTGGCGGTGAGCTCGCCGCCGACTTCGGCCGCGCGCTGGGTGGTGACGACATTGAGCACGCCGCGCGGCACCCCCGCGCGCTCGGCCAGTTCGGCCAGCGCGAGCGCACACAGCGGCGTGTCCTCGGCCGGCTTGATCACGATCGTGCAGCCCGCCGCCAGTGCCGGCGCGGCCTTGCGGGTGATCATCGCGATCGGGAAGTTCCACGGCGTGATCGCCGCGACCACGCCGATCGCCTGCTTGACCACCACGATGCGCTTGTCCGCACCATGGGCCGGAATCACGTCGCCGTAGATGCGCTTGCCTTCTTCGGCGAACCATTCGACGAAGGCGGCGCCGTACGCCACCTCGCCGCGCGCCTCGGCGAGCGGCTTGCCCTGCTCCGAGCTCATCAGCACGGCGAGCTCGTCCTGATGAGCCAGCATCAGTTCGAACCAGCGCCGCAGGATCGCGGCACGGTCCTTCGCGGTACGCGCGCGCCAGTCCGCCAGCGCCGCCTCGGCCGCCGCGATCGCACGCCGGGTTTCGCTGGCCCCCATGTCGGGCACGCTCGCGAGCACGCTGCCGTCGGCAGGATTGCACACCTCGAAGCGGGCGCCCGCCTCGGCATCCGCCCACTGCCCGTCGATGTAAGCCTGCGTGCGCAGCAGACTGTTGTCCTGGAATTGCATGTGCTGGTGTCCTCCGGTCTCGATGGCGCGGGACTTCGCCCAGAAGCCGAAGCCTCCCGCGCCAGGGCGGTAAACGCAAAAACCGCCACGAGGGCGGTTCTTGGCGGGAATTGATGGTCGGGGAAAGAGGATTCGAACCTCCGGCCCCTGCGTCCCGAACGCAGTGCTCTACCAGGCTGAGCTATTCCCCGACACTTTTTGCTGCAACCTTGCCGTTCTGCGAAGCTCTTAACTGTATCAGTGATTTCGCCTAACTGCAAAGTCCGATAATTGTAGCAGCGCATCCTTGAAATTGGAAGGGGGAAGCACCGAAATTGCGTCCATCGCGAGCTTCGCCTCGGCCTGGGCATGGCGACGCGTCTCGGCCAGTGCACCGGTGTGCTGGATTGCGGCCAGCACGGCGGCAAAATCCTCGCGCCCGCCATGCTCGATCGCGTTGCGCACCAGCGCGGCCTCCGCGGGCGAGCCGTGCTGCATGACGTGGATCAGCGGCAGCGTCGGCTTGCCCTCGGCGAGGTCGTCGCCGAGATGCTTGCCGGTGTCGGATTCGTCGGCGGAATAGTCGAGCACGTCGTCGATGAGCTGGAAGGCGGTGCCCAGATGCATGCCGAAGTCGGCCAGCCGGGCCTCGACCTCGGGGTCGGCGCCACCGACGATGCCGCCCAGCCGCGCCGCCGCCTCGAACAGCTTGGCCGTCTTGTAGCGGATCACGCGCAGGTAGTCGTCGATGACCACATCGGCGTTGTGACAGTTCAGCAGCTGCAGCACCTCGCCTTCGGCGATCACGTTGGTGGCGTCGGCGAGCACCCGCATCACGGCCATGCTGTCGACCCCAACCATCATCTGGAAGGCGCGCGAATACAGGAAGTCGCCGACGAAGACGGCGGCGGCGTTGCCATAGAGCGCGTTGGCCGTCCTGTTGCCGCGCCGCAGGTCGGACTCGTCGACCACGTCGTCGTGCAGCAGGGTCGCGGTGTGGATGAACTCGACCACGGCGGCGAGTTCATGGTGGTGCGTGCCCTTGTAGCCCATCGCCCCGGCGGTGAACAGCACCAGCGCGGGGCGCAGCCGCTTGCCACCGCTGTGCACGATGTACTCGGCCACCTGGCGGATGAAGGCCACGTCCGAATGCAGGCGCGTGCGGATCACTGCATCGACCGCCTGCATGTCGGCGGCGATCGGCGCAAAAAGCTGCTTGACGGACAAGGCGGGTACGCTCGCGGGAAAAGCGGCGATGTTAGGCGGCGCCCGCACGCGGCGTCAAGCCACGCGCGGGCGCCCCGCCGCGCCGCCGGATGCGGCTCAGCGCGCGCCCTGGGCGCGCATGACAGCGTTATCGAGCGCTTCCTTGGCGGCCTTCTCGTCAGCCCACACGCCCGCCAGTTCCTCGTCGAGGATGCGGCGCACCTTCTGGCGCTCGACCACCGGCTGCGCCGCCGACTGTGGCGTGGTCGGCTTGTTGCTGAGCTGGTCGACCGCGACCCGCACGTTCTCGAGATCCTCGCCGAGCAGCTCACTGCGCGAGGCCAGCAGGCCGGCGCGGTTGAGCGGCAGGTAGCCGGTCTCGCGCTGCCAGGCGACCTGATTGTCCGGCTGCAGCCAGAAGCCGACGAAGCGCGCGACCGCCTTGTACTCGGCGGGCTTCTTGCCGGCTGCAGCCCACAGCGCCGGGCCGTCGGCCACCGTGTTCTGCGGCGCGCCGGGGAAGTCCTCGTAGTAGGGCAGGCGCGACACCGCCACATCCACCTTGCCGGCGCGACGGAAGTCGGCCCAGCTCGCCGACGGCGCCGCGATCACCGCGCAGTCGCCGCTGGCGAAGCGCTGCTCGGCCTCGGCCTGCTGCGGGAAGACGTGCAGGTAGCGCGCGCGCGTCCAGCTCGCCATCATCGCCACGTGCTTGACCTGGAACATGCCGTTGAAGCTGGGCACGGTCTCCTTGCCCTGCTGGCGGGCCACCGGCTCGTTGTGCCAGGCGCTGAGGTTCTCCACCATCACGCGGCCCGGCTCGGACACGGTGTAGGGGCAGGTGTGCCCGGTGTCGGCGAGGCGGCCGAGCGTCTCCTGCAGCTCGAACCAGGTGTTGATGTGGGTGGTGTCGGGGTTCACCCCGGCGCGGCGCAGGGCGTCGCGGTTGAGGAACAGCACCGGCGTCGACAGCCCCACCGGCAGCGCCAGCAGGTTGCCCTTGGCGTCGACCGGGGTGCGCGTCATCATCGCCGGCGGACGCAGCGTCTGCAGCGCCGCACCGCTCTCCTTCATCAGCGCATGCAGCGGCTTGAAACGCGGCTTGCCAGCGACGAAATCATCCTCGTCGTCGCCCTCGAGGATCAGCAGGTGCGGCGAGGCCGTGCGCCAGTCGGCCGACGACAGCACGACCTGGACGTCCTTCGACTGCGCGTTGAAGCGCTCGACCAGGCCCTTCAGCGCCGCCGCCTTCGCATCCGGCAGACGATGGAACAGCTCGATCTGCTGCTGGGCGGTTGCCTGAGCGACGGCCCACGGCGAGGCCACCGCGGCGCAGCTCACCAAGCCCACGAAGATACCCTTGAAGCCCTTTGTATTCATTGACTTGACACACGCAAGAAAAAACCCGGACCGGCGGTCCGCAAGCGGCGCGAATTATAGTGCCGCGGCAGCCGGAAGCGCAGGACCACGATGTAACATCCGCGCCTTTCGGCGGCCCGCGGGCGGGCATGCGCAGCCCGCCACTCCGCCCGCCGGCCCGGAATGCGCTTCAGGATCGCCGCGCTGCTGCCGATAAGAAGCCCAGACCCGTTCTCGACACGTCCGCCATGCGCCGTCCGCCACCGCTCTCCCTGCGCACCCTCGCCACCCTGCTCGCGCTGCTGCCGCTCGCCAGCGGCTGCGAGCAGGTCGCCGATCTGCTCGAACTGCCCAATCCGGCGCGCGACGCGGCGCGGCTCGAATCCGAGGGCCGCGCCATCGGCAGCGCCTGCCGGCACGCCGGGCGCTCGCTGGAAGACTGCTACACGCTCAACGCCAGCGCCGAGAAGGCCGCAGTGTTCGCCGGCTGGCGCGACATGAACGACTACATGATGGAGCACAAGCTCGAGGTCGTGCCCTCGCGGCTCACCCCCGAGCCGGCCCGCAAGGCCGAGTCGGCCAGCCCCGCCGCCGCGGCACCCGCTGCGCCCGCCGGCAGCACCCGGCCAACGCACTGAGCCTGCATCCCGGGCACGGCCGCCGCCGCGCATGCCGCGACCCGCGACCCGCGCCGCGCGCCGCTCGCCAGCGAGCGCGTCGCGGGCTTATCATCGCGGCCCGGGCCCCGTCCTTGCGGACCCCACCGCGGACCTCCGGCCCGCCCCTCGATCCCCTTTCCGCGCGCCCGCGCCCGCCCCATGAACCAGCACACCCCCGCCGCCGGCCTGCACTGCGCCGGCCTCATCGGCTATTGCCGCGCCGGCTTCGAGAAGGATCTGGCCGCCGAGCTCGACGACATCGCGGCCGACGCCGGCCTCATCGGCTACGTGCGCGCCGAGCCCGAGTCCGGCTACGTCGTCTACGAGACCTTCGAACCCACCCCGCTCGGCAGCTTCGGCGAGGCCACAGACTGGCGCCGCCCGGTGTTCGCGCGCCAGCTGCTGCCGTGGTTCGCGCGTGTGGAGGACCTGCCCGAGCGCGACCGCGCCACACCGATCGTCGACGCCGTCAAGGCCAGCGGCCAGCGCTTCTCGGGCGTGATGCTCGAGACCCCCGACACCGACGAGGCCAAGCAGCGCTCGGGCTTCTGCAAACGCTTCACCGAGCCGCTCGCCAAGGCGCTGGAGAAGGCCGGCTGCCTGCGCACCAGCCGCGCCGGCCTGCCCGTTCTGCACGTGCTGTTCACCAGCGCCACCACCGCCTGGCTCGCCGCCGCCCAGCCCGGACAGTGCTCGACCTGGCCGATGGGCATCCCGCGCCTGCGCATGCCCTCCAACGCGCCCAGCCGCTCGACGGCCAAGCTCGCCGAAGCCTTCATGACCCTGCTCGAGGACAGCGAGCGCGAGAGCATCGTACGCGCCGGCCAGCGCGCGGTGGACCTCGGCGCCGCGCCGGGCGGGTGGACCTGGCAGCTGGTGCACCGCGGCCTGCGCGTCACCGCGATCGACAACGGCCCGCTGCGCGACAGCGTGATGGCCACCGAGATGGTCGAGCACCTCAAGGCCGACGGCTTCACCTGGCGGCCGCCGCGGCCGGTGGACTGGATGGTGTGCGACATGGTCGAGCAACCCTCGCGCATCGCCTCGCTGATGGCCGAGTGGATCGCCACCGGGCGCTGCCGCTACACCATCTTCAACCTCAAGCTGCCGATGAAGCGCCGCGTCGAGGCGGTCGAGCAGTGCCGCGAGCTGATCCGCAAGCGGCTCGCCAGCGTCGGCCCCTTCGACCTGCGCATCAAGCACCTGTACCACGACCGTGAGGAAGTCACCGCCTTCCTCACCCTCAAGCGCTGACGCTGCCTCGGCCGGCATTCCTCGCCAGCGGGGGCGAAGCCCTTGGCGGGGAAAGGTTTTTGCGCCGTGTATAATCCGGGTTTTCCGTAATCCGGTGGCGTCCTGTCGACCACCTCCAACCCGAAGGCACCCATGAGCTTTGCCGACCTCGGCCTCATTCCCGAACTGCTGCAAGCCGTCACCGACGCCGGCTATACCGAACCCACGCCCATCCAGCGCCAGGCCATCCCCACGATCATCGCCGGCAACGACGTCATGGGCGGCGCCCAGACCGGCACCGGCAAGACCGCCGGCTTCACCCTGCCGCTGCTGCACCGCATCGCCCGCCACGCCAACACCAGCACCTCGCCGGCCCGCCACCAGACGCGCGCGCTGATCCTCGCGCCGACGCGCGAGCTGGCGATGCAGGTGTACGAGTCGGTCAAGACCTACAGCAAGCACCTGCCGCTGCGCTCGGTGTGCGTCTATGGCGGCGTCGATATCAAGCCGCAGCAGATGGAGCTGCGCCGCGGTATCGAGGTGGTCATCGCCACCCCGGGCCGCCTGCTCGACCACGTCGAGCAGAAGTCGATCAACCTGTCCCAGGTCGAGGTGCTGGTGCTGGACGAAGCCGACCGCATGCTCGACATGGGCTTCATCCCCGACATCAAGCGCATCCTCGCGCTGCTGCCCAAGCAGCGCCAGAGCCTGCTGTTCTCGGCCACCTTCTCGGACGAGATCAAGAAGCTCGCCGACCAGATGCTGAAGAACCCGCAGCTGATCGAGGTCGCGCGCCGCAACATGGTGTCCGAGACCATCACCCACGTGGTGCACCCGGTGTCCTCGGGCATGAAGCGCAACCTGCTCGCCCACCTGCTGCGCCACAAGCCCGACACCCAGGCCCTG
>JAREIX010000346.1 GCA_029286945.1 Thauera sp.
GCTCATCTCGGTGGCGAGCACGCGGCCGAACAGCGGCGCCAGCGCGACGGTGAAGTTGCCGTTGCCGCAGTACAGCTCGAGCAGGTCGCCCGCGCCTTGCGGGCCGGCGCCGACCGCCTTCGCCTGCGCGCGCGCCCAGCTGAGCATGTGCTGGTTCACGCCGCCGTTGGGCTGGGTGAAGCTGCCTTCGAATTGCTGGTAGCGCAGGCGCTGGCCATCGACCTCGAGCACCTCCTGCACCCAGTCGCGCTCGAGCACGATCTTCTGCTTGCGGCTGCGGCCGATGAGCCGGATGTCGAGCGCGGCGGCGAGCGCGCGCGCGGCGGCCTCCCAGGCCTCGTCGAGCGGGCGGTGGTAGACCAGGCTGACCAGGCAGTCGCCGCTCAGGGTGGCGAGGAATTCGACCTGGAAGATCTTGCGCCGCAGCAGCTCGCTGGCCTGGAGCGCGTCGCGCAGGCGCGGCATCAGGGCGGCGATCGGTTCGGCGGCGGCGGGGAAGGTGTCGAGCAGGATCGGCTGCTTCGGGTCCGCGCTGTCGAACATCGCATAGTCGATGCGGCCGTCGTGGTGCCACAGGCGGAACTCGGCGCGCAGCCGGTAGTGCAGCGGCGCGGAGCGGAAGACCGCGGGCTCGGGCAGCTCGAATTCGGCGAAGTCGGCGCGGTAGCGGTCGAGCTTGGCGGCGAGCTGCTCCTCGTAGCGCGCGGGGTCGATGTGGGGCAGGGGCATGGGTTCAGCGTTCCCTCAATGTTCTTCTTCGGCGCTGTCGGCCTCGTCGGGGAGCACGTCGGCAAAGTCGAAGGCATTGCCCTCGGGCAGGGCGTGGCCGGCGGCGGCGAGCACCTCGCCGAGCGTGCCGTGGATGATGCGGTCGGCCATCACCCGGTAGTCGAGCGCGAGGTCGAGCAGCGGGCCTTCGCTGATCAGGCCGTTGCGGCGTTCGATGAAGCCGAGGCGGGCGAGCTTGCCGAGCATGAAGTTGCGGACCTTGGTGCGCCCGCCCAGGCGCGGGCCGAAGTCGGCGATCAGCGAGGCCTCGGTGAGCGCGCCCGACACCGACTCGCCGTGTGCCACCGGCTTGTCCCCGCCACCGAAGAGGTCGCTCTGGCCGTCGTCGGCAAGTTCGCGGCGGGTGACCTGGCGTTCGCGCTTGGGCAGCACGATCAGCGCCCACAGGATCACCAGCAGGGCGATCTCGTCGCGGGTGAGGCCCAGGTTGCTGGCGGCGTATTCGCGGCCGGCGCCGAATACCGGCTCGGCGAGCTCGGCCTCGAGCGCGACGCCGACATGGGCGGCGTAGGGGTTGTCGAGCAGGCGCAGGCCGACCTCGGCCAGCCGGCGGTCGAGTTCGAGGCGGAAGCTCTCGTCGACCAGTGCGCGCCGCACCAGCTTGTCGTTGCGCGGCAGCCAGCGTTGCGCGAGCAGGCGGGCGGTGAGGGTCTTGAGTTCGTGATCCATGAAGGGGTCCGGGTGGCAGGCTCAGGCCCGCGCAGGCGTGCGCGGGCGGACTTCGCCCAGCGTGATCGCGGCGATCTCGTCCTCGCCGACCGGCGTCAGGGTGTCGCCGAACTCGACGTCCATCGGCAGGCGCATGAGGCTGCCGACCGGGCCGTCCTCGGGGCCGGCCTCGGCGCCGTCGGCCAGCAGGGCGAGCAGGGACAGGCGGTAGCTCGCCGGCGCGAAGCCGCCGCCGGCCACTACCTGCTGCAGCGGCTGCGGCGCGGGCAGGGCTTCGAGGCGGTGGATGAAGTGCTCGAGCAGGCGCAGGTCCTCGGCCTGCAGCGTGACGTCCGCCCCGGCGGCGTCGGGGGGCGGCAGGCTTGCGTCCACCGCGGCGGCCGAGGTCTCGCCCTCGAGCTGGCTTTCGGCGCGATCGAGCAGCTCGTGGCCGCCGGCCAGCAGCGCGAGTTCGGGCACGGCGGCGAAGGCATCGACGGCGAGCCCGGCCAGCGTCGGCGCATCCAGGCCGCGCAGCCAGGCGGAGACGTCCGAGGACGAGATCCCCGAGGCGCCCAGCGTCACCCGCTGCGACTCGATCTTGTTCAGCGCGCGCTGGAAGGCGGCGTCCACCCGCGCCAGGCGCGACTGCGCCAGGCCGATGCGCTGCGCGATGCGGGCGATGTCGAAGTCGACCTCGGGGTCG
>JAREIX010000133.1 GCA_029286945.1 Thauera sp.
GGCCAGGACGAGCGCTTCGTCAGCACCTACTTCAGCCTGTTCACCGAGCCGGTGGTGTACTCCTCGTCCGACTGGGGCATCAAGGACGACAAGGGCTACCACACCATCCTCGGCCGCATGGACGACGTCATCAACGTCGCCGGTCACCGCCTGGGCACGCGCGAGATCGAGGAGGCGGTGCAGACCCATCCGGCGATCGCAGAAGTCGCGGTGGTGGGCGTGGCCGACGAGTTGAAGGGTCAGATGCCGATGGCCTTCGCGGTGGTCAAGAACGCCGCCGACGTCGACACCGCCGAGAAGCGCGCCGCGCTCGAGAAGGCGGTGATGAAGAAGGTGGACGAGAGCCTCGGCGCGATCGCGCGTCCGGCGCGGGTGCACTTCATCGGCGGGCTGCCGAAGACGCGCTCGGGCAAGATGCTGCGGCGTTCGATCCAGGCGCTGGCGGAGGGGCGTGATGCGGGGGATCTGACGACGATCGATGATCCGAGCACGCTGGAGCAGATCAGGGAGGCGTTGAAGGGCTGAGGTCCGGCTCGACCGCGGCAAAGAGAAGGCCCGCGCAAGCGGGCCTTCTCTTTGGTCACAGCATCATGATGCGGTCCGGGCTAACCCTCAGCGCTGTTGCGCCTCGTAGCTGCCCTCGATTTCCGCGAGCACCTCGCGCCATAACGGCTTCATCAGCGTTCGCATGTTGGCGATGACTTCCTGCACGTCGATCATCGACGGGATGCGCGTGCCGCGGTGTTCGATCGGGCCGCCAATGCGGGTGATCGTGACTCCGAGCTTGGCGAAGTGGCTTGCAAGTCGCGGTTCGGTCAATACAAACAGTGTATCGATACCCTGGCGCGCGGCGATTGCAATGGACCCCATGTAAAGGCTTACCGGAATGTAGGGAAAGCGTGGTTGTGCCTTGGTGCCAAAGTCATCGTCTTCGATCCTGTTTACTGTTGAATGAGCTTCACCTTTGCGTCGTCGGTAGGTTCGGCGCACCGCCAGTCGTGACACTTCAGCGATACGGTCGCGGGGCAAACTGGCCGGGTCAATGATCGAACGGTCCAGCGCTTCAGCGCAGGCGTATTCGAAAGGCAGCGGATCGCGGGGGCTATGTGGATTGGTAAGCACGAGACGGGCACAGCCGACGCGCTCGTGCGGCGCATCCACTGTCCGCAACAGGCAATGGATGCTGTGCGCATCGTAGACGTCCGTTTCACGTCCGTTTGGGCGTATCGGCTCGAAGCCGAGGTCTTCGCAGTACACCTCGTGCCGTATGCGGTATACGTCGTCGTGTAGCGCCTCATCGAGCGCCGTGTCGATGCGGAAGTACCGACGAAAGCCGTGAGCGAGGCTCAGATGATCGAGAATTGACACAGATGTCTCCGCAGCCGATGCGCTGCATCGACCAGTTCTTCATTCACGCGTCCGCAGGGCGTCGATGATGCTCAAGCGCGACAAGCGCCACGCCGGGATAATCGCAGCAACCACAGTGGCCGCAAGTCCGATCAGCCAGGACTCGATGACGACGGAAGGGACGATCCGTATGAACGCATCGTATCCCATGTCCGCATTCGGTGGCGGCGGCATTGGGATGCCCACGCCCGAGATCAGAAGCGCCAGCATAATGCCGAGGATCGCGCCGCCCGTTGCGCCCACGATGCCCAGTGCGGCCGACTCGCTCATGATCAACGATCCGACGACGCGGGCCCTGTTACCTAATGCACGCATCGTGCCAAATTCCCACGATCGTTCGACCAGGCTCAGGTTGATGGTATTGATGACGCTCAGGCACACCATCAGCAACACCATCGCCTTTAAAAAGCCGAACTGCTGTTGGTACAGCGCCACTGTCTTGCCGTAAAACTCGTTGAGCTGCTGCCAGTCGCGTACGGCAAGATCCTCCGCCGCGAGATCGGTCCGCAGCCTCTCGACGACTGCAGCGGTGCTTTCGGTGTCGTGGAGGGAGACCACGAGGCGGCTCACGCCCGTCGTGGCCAGCAGGTCCTGGGCGTCCGGTAGGGCGATGCGGACGGCGCGGGCGTCGAAGTCTTTGGAGAAGGTCTGGAAGACGCCGACAACTTCAATATCCAGCGTGTTCATCGCGCCGTCGAGGGTGCTCACCAGCAGCGTCGCCTGATCGCCTGGCGCAAGCCGCAGCGCACGCGCCACGCCTTCGCCCAACATTGCACCAAAGCGGTCGCCGTCGGTTAGCATCCGCCCGGCAACGACGCGCAGATGCGTGCCCAGCACGTTCTCGCGCTCGGGTTCCACGCCCTCGGCAATGATGGGGTAGTCCGTCTTGCCATTGTTGAGAAGCCCAGAAAACGCGATCCGTCCCATCACGTCCTTTACCTCGGGCAGGGTGGCAATGCGTTCTCGCAGCGGGCCGTGGTTCTCGATCAGGAAGCGTTCGGGTGTGCGGGAGCCGTAGGTGAATACTGCCTCGCGCCCGATCTGCACATGACCGCTCTGCGAGTGGATCAACGCCTCGCCCAACTGCACGAAGATGTCGCGGACGAAGCCGCCGGAGAGGATCAGTCCGCATACGCCGAAAGTGATCGCGCACAACGTGATCAGTGTACGCACACGATTGCGCCACAGGTTGCGTACCGCGAGCCGGGAGAGGTTCTGCATCGGGGCGTCCTATTGACGGGTGCGCAGCGCGTCGACGATGTCCAGCTGCGATGCGCGCCAGGCGGGATAGACGCTGGCAAGCAGCGTCGTCACCAGCGCGATGCCGGCTGCGGTAAGCAGGTTGCCCGGCGAAAGCAGGATGCCTGCCTCATAGCCCCAGCTCATGCCTGGCCCCGGCGGCATCGGTATGCCCACGGCGCTGATTGCCACCGCCAATACGCAGCCAAGCACGAGCCCGACCGACGCACCCACCAGCCCCAGAATCAGGCCTTCGAGCAGGAACATGCTGCGGATGCCGCTACGCCGCGTGCCAAGCGCCATCATCGTGCCGATCTCGCCCACGCGCTCCATCACCGCCATGGTCATGGTGTTGGAGATGGCCAGCACGATGATCACCGCAATGATCAGGTAGATCACGCCCACCTGCTTGGCGAACAGCGCGGAGGTCTTGTTGTAGAAGTCGGCAAGCTCGATCCACGGCACGACCTGATATGCTTCGGCGGGAAGCGCCGCGCGCAAGCGCTCGAGCGCCAAGGGTACGGAGTCGGTGTCGTCCAGAAAGACCAGGCGAAGGTGTTCGCCGTCGGTCCGCATCAGCTCACGTGCCAGTTCGATGGGGATGCGCAGCGCGGTGTCGTCGTAGGCTTGCGCGATGGATTCGAACAGCCCCACGACAGTGGCTTCGACGGCGCTGATGCCGCCGCCTTCTGTATTGGCAATCAGGACCAGCGGCGAGCCGATCTTGAGGCCGAGGTTCTGTGCGAGCCCGCGGCCCACGATTGCGGTCTTCGGCTCGCCCGGCAGAAGGTTCCGGCCTTCGGGAAAGCGGAGGCCGGACGCCATGGCTTGCTCTGCGCTGGGATCGACGCCTTCACCAATGAAGGACAGGGTGACGTCACCGGAACTTGCGAGGCCGGCAAGCAGGAGCCGGGGCGAGGTGAGCCGATAGCCGGGCAGGGCAGCGAGCGCGGCCTGTTCGGTGGTGTCGGGGGGCGCAAGCAGATAGGCGTAGGGGTCAGCTCGCCCGTTCTCGACAAAACCGGGCCTCATCAACTGCAGGTGGCCAAGCTGGGACTGGATGGTGTTGTCGCGACCGAAGCGCAGGTTCCAGTCGATGAAGCCGGCGGCGAGGATCATGGCCACGACGCCGAAGACCACTGCCACGAGCGCCGCACGGCTGCGGTTGATCTGCCGAAGGACGTTGCGTATAGCGGACGTGAGAACGCTAGAGCGGGACATGGGCGCTGACTGATCCAGAACGGATGGAGTCTAGCAGCCCAAGCGACCATCGCAACATGGTTCGTTCGTCACTCTGCGATGAATGGAAGGAAAGCAAAAAAACCGCGGACCGACTCGGTCCGCGGTTTCGATAGAGCTTGAACGAAGCGCGTCAAGCCTTGCGGTTTGCCCGACGGCCCAGCCCAATACCCAGAAGCCCCAACCCGAGGAGGGCGAGCACGCTCGGTTCGGGTACGGTCGCGAAGGTCGCGCTTCCGTCCAGAGCCGTCTGGCGCATGTAAGTGTCGCTTGCACCTTGGCAATCCGCCAGAAGCGCACCGCCACCGGATCCTGCGCACCAAAGCTGACTATTGGTCGGGATAGGAGGATCCACATCGGTGTCAAGACGGAACGTGATCGAATTCGCCGTCGGGTCCGCCAGCCAGATGTCGTAGAAGCTCTGACCGGTTGCCGAGTCGTTGAACAGATTCTGGATGAAGGTATTCCCACCAGTGTCGTCCACCGCACCGGCATTGTCGAAGTCGAAGGAGACAAAGCCGGTCAGGAGAAGGCTGACCCCCGAAATCGCGGAGCTAGTGATATTGACGCGCAAGACCTGAAGAGGTCCGCTTCCATCTTCATAGTAAAGGGCGAAGTCGCCGGTGTTGAAGTTGACTCCGGTCGGAGTGAGGACGCCGCCGATCTCATAGTCGTATGTCAGACCCCACGCAGTTCCACCGAAGCCCGGCCCGAACACCGACAGGTTCGTCCCATAGGGCGGCAAGCCGATACCACTAACGAACCCTTCTGTGTCGGCCGAACCGCCCGACGCGTTGAGCGAATCAATATTGACTTGGCCGGGCGAAACCGGATAAGAGAATGTGCCCGCTGGTGTCAGGTTGCCGGTATCGGCTGTCCCACCGATGATGTTCGTTTTCGGTCCTGCGCTGAATCCATAGGAGTTCATGACGCTCGCGCGATTTGTATCGATGACCTGTGTGCCCGGAGCGGTGGGCAGCGTTCCTGCCGTCGGTAGATAGATCGACGTCGCTAACGTGCCGGTGAAGCCCAGTTCATTGATATTTGCCGTCACACTGTTGCCATCGAGGGCACCACGGTCGGTCCCAACGTCGAAGTAGAACGGTGCCGCCTGTGCCGCGCTCATGCCCAAGGACAGGGACGCTGCAACGAGTCCGCTCAGAATCTTAACTTTCATGACCATCTCCTTGTGGAGTTCTTGAATTTCGTAGGCCGCCTAGGGTGCGTCCCCGCAAATGCCTAAGCAAATCACGTTCCAGCTTTGGAGGTTGTTTCATAAGTGTATGAGAAAAAACAATAAAAGAAAATCATTCTGTATTCCTTACGGCGGTCTGTTGTTGCCGAGAGGGGGGGGTGTAAAAAAAACCGACACTTCATTCTGGCTGGGCGTTAGGTGGTTTGGTGTTGGGGCGGTTTTCGAAGTCATGCCGTGAGTGTCTAGGTTGTGGCTAGCGGTACTCGCAGGCCAAGCAAGCCGGCTGGTCGAATCGGATGGGTACATAATTAAGCCTGAAACTGAGTGGGTGAGGCCTTCATTAATGACTGACGTATTTGAGTACCAACGTGCCTTTTCCCGCAACCTCGGCTGGGTGTCGGCGGACGAGCAGGAGCGTCTTCGTGGTGCATCCGTCGCCATTGCCGGGCTCGGTGGGGTGGGCGGTGCGCATCTGCTTACCCTGGCGCGCCTCGGGATCGGCAAGTTTCACATTGCTGATTTTGACCACTTCGACGTGCATAACTTTAATCGGCAGGCCGGCGCCTTCATGTCGACGGTGGGTGAGAACAAGCTCGATGTGATGGCGAGGATGGCGCTGGATGTCAATCCGGAAGCCGAAGTCGGCCGGTTTCCAGTGGGCGTTACGCCGGAAAACCTGGATGCCTTCCTGGACGGCGTGGATGTCTACGTCGATGCACTCGACTTCTTTGCGATGGACGCACGCCGCATGGTGTTCAAGGCCTGCGCGGATCGTGGCATTCCGGCGTTGACGGCCGCGCCGCTGGGGATGGGGGTGGCTTTCTTGTACTTCAGGCCGGGTGGTATGAGCTTCGAGGAGTACTTTCGCGTCGAGGGACAGGAGAGCAACGAGCAGTTCGCGCGCTTCATCGCCGGTTTGTCTCCAGCAATGCTGCAGCGCACCTATCTTGCGGTACCCGAGGCGGTGAATTTTGCCGAACGGCGTGGCCCCTCGACGGCGATGGCCTGTGAGCTATGCGCAGGCGTGATGGGGACCGCGGTGTTGAAGGTGTTGCTTGGCAGGGGGGGGCTACGTGCTGCACCGTGGGGCATGCATTTCGATGCCTACCGCCAGAAGTTGCGCTTCACGTGGCGACCCTTCGGTAACGGAAATCTGCTTCAGAAGCTGCTGCTCGCGTTCATACGGCCGAGGTTGCAGATGAAATAAGAGGTGATCGGTTGCCATTGGCTGCGGCGCAATAAACGCCGATGCCGAACCATCGGACTTACGCCTCAGGCCGAAATCATGTTGTCCCGATGCACGACCTCAGACTCGTCTATGTAACCGAGCAGCCTCTCGATCTCCGCCGTCGGTTTGCGTGCAATCCGCCGGCACTCCGAAGCCGAGTAATTCACCAGCCCGCGCGCCACTTCCTCGCCGGTGACGCTCCTGCAGGCCACCGCCGCGCCGCGCTCGAAATCCCCGCGCACCTCGATCACGCCCACCGGCAGCAGGCTCTTGCCGCTCTTCAAGGCCGCGACTGCGCCGTCATCGATCACCAGATCCCCCGCTAGCTGCAGGTGATCCGCCAGCCACTGCTTCCTCGCCTGCAGCGGCGTGCTGCTGGCGTAGAGCAGCGTCCCGAGCGCCTCGCCCGCCGTCAGACGCAGGATCGGATCCGCCTCCCGCCCGCTCGCAATGCACGTGTGCGCCCCGCTGCGCGCCGCCCGCTGCGCCGCGCGGATCTTGGTGATCATGCCGCCCTTGCTGATCGCGCTGCCCGAGCCGCCGGCCATGGCCTCGTACTGGCGGTCTTCGGCGCGGCCTTCGGCGATCAGCGTGGCGGCCGGGTCCTTGCGCGGGTCGGCCGTGTACAACCCCTGCTGATCGGTGAGGATGATGAGCGCCTCAGCCTCGATCAAATTGGCGACCAGCGCGCCCAGGGTGTCGTTGTCGCCGAACTTGATCTCGTCGGTGACCACGGTGTCGTTCTCGTTGATGATCGGCACCACGCCGAGCTGCAGCAAGGTGGTCAGCGTGCTGCGGGCGTTGAGGTAGCGCGTGCGGTCGGCCAGATCCTCGTGGGTGAGCAGGATCTGCGCGGTCTGCAGGCCGTGGCGGGAGAAGGCCTTTTCGTAGGCTTCGACCAGGCCCATCTGGCCGACCGCGGCGGCGGCCTGCAGCTTGTTCATCTCGTGCGGGCGCCGGGTCCAGCCCAGGCGCTGGATGCCGGCGGCGATGGCGCCGGAGGACACCAGCGCCACCTCGCGGCCTTCGGCGCGCAGCGCGGCGATCTGGCGCGCCCAGGCGTCGAGCGCGTCCTTGTCGAGGCCGGCGCCGTTGTTGGTGACGAGGGCGGAGCCGACCTTGACGACGAGGCGGCGGGCGTTGCGGATCTTGGTTCTCATCTTTGCAGTGGGCTGGGGGGGCAAAGGGGAGTTCAGCGTTGGCGGTCTTCGGGCAAGGTGTCTTCGTCGTCGATGTCGTCGTCGAGGCCTTCCGCTTCGCCGTCCTCGCCGTCCTCGGCGTAGGCCTCTTCCTCGTAGGCGGCCTCGGCGGCGGCGCGCGCGGCTTCGAGCTCGGCCAGGCGGGCGGCTTCGGCGGCTAGGCGCGCCTGGCGTTCGGCCTCGATGCGCTCGCGTTCGGCGTCGAGGAAGTCCTGGATCGCGAAGATCAGTTCCCGCGTGCCTTCACCCTTCAGCGCCGAGATCTCGAAGTGGCGCTCGGCCGGCCCGTAGGCCTCGAGGAAGGCGGCGACGCGTTCGGCGCGCTCTTCCTCCGGGATCAGGTCGAGCTTGTTCAGCGCCAGCCAGCGCGGCTTGTTGTACAGCGCCTCGTCGTACTTGCGCAGCTCTTCGACGATCGCCTTGGCGTCCGCGACCGGATCGGCCTCGGGGTCGAAGGGGGCGAGGTCGACCAGGTGCAGCAGTACGTGAGTGCGCTGCAGGTGGCGCAGGAACTGGTGGCCGAGGCCGGCACCTTCGGCGGCACCTTCGATGAGGCCGGGGATGTCGGCGATCACGAAGCTGCGCGCCTCGGTGGTACGCACCACGCCGAGGTTGGGCGCGAGCGTGGTGAAGGGGTAGTCGGCGACCTTGGGCTTCGCGGCGGAGACGCTGCGGATAAAGGTGGACTTGCCGGCGTTGGGCATGCCGAGCAGGCCGACGTCGGCCAGCACCTTCAGCTCCAGGTGCAGGTTGCGGAATTCGCCTTCCTGGCCCATGGTCTTCTTGCGCGGGGCGCGGTTGACGCTGGACTTGAAGTGGATGTTGCCCAGCCCGCCGCGACCGCCACGGGCGATCAGCACCGTCTTGCCGTCCTCGTCGAGGTCGGCGATGAGTTCGCCGCTCTCGAAGTCCTTGATCACCGTGCCCACCGGGAAGCGCAGCGTGATGTCGTCGCCGCCCTTGCCGTAGCAGTCGCGGCTACCGCCGTTTTCGCCGCGTTCGGCGCGGAAGCTGCGCGTGTAGCGGTAGTCGATCAGGGTGTTGAGGTTGCGGTCGGCGACCGCGTACACGCTGCCGCCGCGCCCGCCGTCGCCGCCGCTCGGGCCGCCCTTGGGGATGAACTTCTCGCGGCGGAAGGTGGCCGCGCCGTTGCCGCCGTCGCCGGCGTACACCTCGATGCGGGCTTCGTCAAAAAACTTCATGCCTGATCAACCTCTTAGCGGAACACGCAGCAGTGCGCGCCCTGGAAACAAAAAAGCCCTACCACGCGGATAGGGCTTTTGTTCTGCAATGCGAGCGAACGCGCGATCAGGCCGCTTCCGGCACGATGATCACGGTGCGGCGACGCGACGGGCCCTTGACCGCGAACTGCACGGTGCCGTTCTTGAGCGCGAACAGGGTGTGGTCCTTGCCGATGCCGACGTTGTCGCCCGGGTGGTATTCGGTGCCGCGCTGGCGAACGATGATGTTGCCGGC
>JAREIX010000134.1:0-6607 GCA_029286945.1 Thauera sp.
GCCGTCTCGAAGCGCACCACCGGCTCCGATGGCTGCGCCGGCTTGAGCATGTGCATGAACGCGCGCAGCTGGCTGGCGCCACCCTGATAGCCCTGCGCCACGATCTCACGCATCAGGACCGAGGCCGGAATCCAGTGCGGATGCGCCGCCGCCTGGCGTTCGCGCAAGTACGCCTCGAAGGGCGCCAGCTTCGTCACCCGCTGGACCTTGCGCTCGTAGCGCGGCAGCCCCGGCGACGCCAGGTGCGCCCGCACCGTGTTCACCGCGCACCCCACCTCGGCGGCGATCCGCCGAAGGCTCAGCCCGTGACGCCTCAACAGTTCGATTTCCACATACACCTCGTCTGTGATCACCCGGGCTCCAAATGGCCCGATCTTCTCAACTCGGTGTATCAACTTTCAATCGGCAGCCCGTATCAACTTACATCCGGCAGTGACATGGCGTGCAGGGTGGCGCCCGATGCGGCGGCATAGGCGACGTTGCCGTACACCCCAGGCGTCACGACAGTCTGGGCGAAGGTGTTGTGATACTGCTTGTTGAGCAGGTTATTGATGCCGAAGGCGAGCGTCCCCTGCTTGCTGACTTTGTATTGGCTTGCCCAGTCCAGGATCGCGTAATCATCGATCCGGTTCTGGTACGGGGACGTGCTGGTGGCGGGGAAGCGATCCCGTTCCGCGCTGTAGGCCAGTTGCAGGCGGTTGAACCATTTGGGCGTGGTCTGGTGTTCCAGGTACAGGGTCAGCTTGGGCGGGGCGATCGCATCGTTGCCCAGGTAGCCAATCTCGGTGCCGGTCGCGGTGTACTTCTTGCCCTCCACCCACGAGAAGGTTCCGCCGCTACGCCAGGTTTCGGAGAAGCTGTGGTCCAGCGTCGCCTCGAAGCCGTAGATCTTCTCCGGGGCGCGAACGATCGGCGCGTTCATGCCGCCCGAGCGCGCGCCGAGGTCGTTCTCGCTCCAGAACACGGCCAGGCTCGCTTCCGTGTCGCCCCAGAAGGTGCGTACGCCGATCTCGTAGTTGTCGACCACCTGCGGCTGCGTGTTCAGCGTGGCGAAAGAACTGCTGGCCGGAGCGTTGCGCAGCGTCAGCCCCATGTCGGGCAGCGAGAAGCCCTGGTTGTAGCTGGCATACAGGTTGATGTGCTCGTTGAAGTCGAACACGGCGCCGAGGTTGTAGAGCGTGTCGCTGTAGCGCTTTTGCCCGCCCCCCACGGCGCCGCCGTTGAGGTTCGAGTAGTCGGCGACTTCGACGTCGAACTTCTCGTGACGCAAACCACCGCGCAGGATCAGGCGGTCCGTGGCCTGCCACTCCAATTGGCCAAACACGCCGGTGCTGACGATGTCGTACTCCGGGACCCAGGTCTTCACTTCCCCGGTGCTCTGGAACGTGCGCCCGCCCGAGGCGGCGTAGGTCGCAGGGTCGTGGACGTAGCCGGACTGGGACGTCGATTCGCGGATATGGTCCGCACCCCAGCTCATCGTGAGGCCGTGGCGTTCTGAGAGCAGGGTGTCGAACTCCAGGCGGCCGCCGTTCTTCGACGAGTCGATGAAGGACTGGAACAGTTCCGGGCCCGGCTTGGTGCCGTCATGGCGCCGGAACGGGGCATAGACCGTCTTGTAGTCGCGCGTGAACAGCTGGGCGTGCATCCTGCTGCCCCAGACATCCTCGTTGCGGTAGTCGAGCGAGAGGAGGCTGTTCTCGGTGCCTTCGTTCTTGTCCAGCTCCAGGCCGGAGATGGCACGGGACTTGTGCCCGCGCAAGGGAACCGACGGAACGCCTGGATCGGTGGTGTAGTTGGTGTCCTGGTCGGCCTTGTACGCCTGCGCCGTGAGCTGGATGTGCTGGTCCGCATCGAGCCTGTAGCCGAGCTTTCCGAGCACGCTGTAGCTGCGCGTCTCCGCCAGGCTGCCCTGGTTGGCACCCGAGGGCGGGATACGGTCGCCATCGGCGTCGAAGAACGCGCCGGTCTGCTCGGCCGCGACGTTGGCAAGAAACTCCAGATCGTCCTTCGACCCGGAACTGGTGTGGCGAATCGTCGTCCCGAGACTCTCCGAGGGATGAGACAGCGACAGGTTGCCGCCGACCTCGGTGACGTGCGCGACGGGGCCGCTGCCCTTGCGGGTGATGATGTTGACCATGCCGCCGGTGGCGCCGTCGCCATAGATCGCCGTGGCGCCACGGATGACCTCGATGCGCTCCACCGCCGACGGGTCGATCAGCGTGAGGATGCGCGCGCCGTTGCGGTTGGTGCTTTGCGGCACGCCGTCGATGAGGACGTTGATGTTGCGGCCGCGAATGGTCTGCGTGAAGGTGCTCGGCGACTCCCGTCCCAGCCCGAAACCGGGCACCAGCTTGCCGAGGATGTCGCCAAGGCCGCTGCCCGCGCTCACCTGCTGTTCGATCTCTTCACGCCGGACCACGGTGATCGACTGCGGGACGGTATCGATCGTGGCCTCGGAGCGGGTGGCGGTGACCGTCACCGCAGACAGGGAGGTCTCCGGTGCTGGATCCTGCGCGTAGCTCAGCGAGGCGCAGGTGCTCGTGACCGCTGCGGCGAGGATCTGGTAGGGGAGGCGGCGTGTCGTTTTCGATGCGCACGGCTGCGCCAACAGAATGGTCCTGTTCATCGTGTCTCTACATGGAGGAAGGTGCGAAACAAGCCATTGGGGTAAGTCCCCACGAGGCCCATGAAAGACCTGAAGCCGTGCCTTGCGCCGTGTGCGACTGCTGGGTAGGACCGTCCGGTCGCTGCAGCCAAGGCTCAGGTGACCAGTCAGTCGGGGGGCTTCCCTTCTTCAGGAGTCAGTATTGTAAATAATTGCGAATGATTTGTATTCGCAAAAAACTCAAAAAGATAGTGCTTTGAGTACAAGCCTCACCACGGTGGCGGGGCGGTTGGCCGCAGTGCTCCAGGCGAGCGAGGTTGCGACTAGATCAGGAGCGAGGCGTGGTTATCGAGGGCCAACGGCAGTCTCGAGTGCCGGATTGCGGAGCCACCTTTGGCGCCGACTTCAGGGTCGATCTCCCAGACATCTCCTCCATCTCCCGTAACGACCAGCCGCGCGCCATGACTAGTTGTTGCGCACACCCGGTTGGTCTCGAAGAGCGCACCCGCGCGTCCATTCGCAACCCAGAGCGCGGTCACACCAGCCATCGTGCAGCTCACGGCGAAATACTCACCCACCGAGACGATGTCGCCCGCGTAACGGCCACAGCGCTCAAGCAGGCCAGGGTCGGCCTCGCCATAGACAAGTTGTTTTCCCCTCAGAAGCGCGAACAACGGGCGGGCCACCTGGCCCTCGTTCTGCATCGACACCGCAATATCGCCGCTGGCGGTCTGGGCGATGTGACGCACGCTCATGAAGGGATCTGCTGGGCGATGCTGGGACACCAGGCGGCCGCTGGTGCCGTCGAGAAAGCTCAGCGAGGGGTCCATGTCGCCCAGATTGCGCTTGACGCGACCCGTTTCCGGCAGGGTCAGGATGCCGCCGACCGCAACCGCCAGCCTTCCGTCAGCCAGCCATTCGACGGCGTGGGGGCCGATTCCGCCGCAGGGCCAGGTGGCGAGTCTTTCCAGCGAGAGGGCATCGAACACGCCGATACGGCCGTCTCCGGTAATCAGATCGGTTTCGGTGGCGTAGAGCACCCGGCCGTCGGGACGGAAGGCAAGGTGACCTTCGAAGCGGAATTCGTCGTCTGCCTCGAACCGTGCGATCTCGCGACCCGTAGCCACGTGCCAGCGCACGAGAAAGGTACCCGGGCGCCGGGCCACCACCAGAGCACTGCCGTCGCGGGCGGGGTGCCAGGCGATATCGTGACCGCGCGCAGGGAGCGCAAGCGCCCGCGCCGGTGCGCCGAGCAGGCCGGCCTGAAAGGCGCTGGGGCGGTCTGGAGTGTCGCTCCAGCAGGTCAGCAACCGGGAGTCGATCCGGGCGTCAACGGGGGCGGCTGCGCGAGCACGCAGCGGAACGCCGGCGACGCCCGCTGCGCCGGCCAGGGTGGCGATAAGGCGTCGGCGCAGCAGGTTAGTCGCCATCGTTGTCTCCGAAGCCGACCGTTACCTTCAAGCGTTCCGAGACATCGTAAGCGAGCACCCCTTGCAGCGCTGCCAGCGCCGAAATGGCATGGGCCAAGGCCGTGGCGTCCGTCCCCGGACGCTCCGGCAGCGCCTGCAGGGCGATGGCAGCGCGCTCAACGTGATTGTCCAGGTGATCGGCAAGCACAAGCAGGCCGCGCCCACGCATCAGGGCGGTGAGTCCGGGAAGCCCTTCGCGACCCTGAAGTCCGAGACGCCATCCCTCGAAGAAGGCAAGAAGATGCGCGCGTTCGGCGCCGCTGCGCCACGCGTCGAAGTGCTTCATGTCACCCGGGCTTCGGGCAGCCTTCTCCAGATACTTGAGGCGGAGCGTATCGATGCCGCCGATGAGGATGTTCACGCCGTCTGCGAGCAGCACGGTGTTGGCTTCCCCTTCGGTTTCATTCAGTCCCTCGATCCAGGTAGTCCATGCGGGCTGAATGGCAGCCAGTTCGTACGCGGCGTCCGCAGCTAACCAGGCGGCATAGGTGCAGGCTGCTGGGTCAGCATCGAGACGGCGACGGCCGGGGTCAAACAAGAGGTATTCGATAGCAGGTAGCCCGCGTGCGGTCACGCCGATGCGCGCGTCCGGCAAGGTGCCGGCAAGGCGTGCCTGCAGCGAGGATTCGATCTGCGCCGGACGGGTGGGCCAGAAGTCGAGTCGGCGCAGGATGCGTGTCTCGAGCGCCGGCCCGAAGGGCAGGGGGCTCAGGCGACGAAGTTCGACCGCTGTCTGGCGCCAAGCCGTGCGTGCAGCATCCAGATCGTCCTTGGCCGGGTGGCTACAGAGGTCGCCGACACGGTCGGCAAGCATCGCCGCGCTACCAGCAAGTCTGTCATAACCGGGCATGATGACCTGCTGTCCGAGCGCGGACAGCCATTGCGAAGGTGCCACGAAGGGCGCCGGTGCGGCCGGGTGTGCGACCCTCGCGAACAGCAGCGCAACGGCAAGCGCGACGCAGGGGACAGCTCTCGCGGCAAGTCGGCGTCTCATAGCGATTCCAGGAAACGGACCAGCGCGTCGCGCTCGGACTTTGACAGTCCGATCACCTTGGATCTGGCGGCCTCGGCCTCGCCGCCGTGCCAAAGGATCGCTTCCATCAGGTTGCGTGCGCGGCCGTCGTGGAGGAAGTAGGTATGACCGTTGACCGTCTTGATGCGGCCAATGCCCCAGAGCGGCGGGGTGCGCCATTCGCGACCGTCCGCCTCGAAGTCGGGCCGGTCGTCGGCGAGGCCCTCGCCCATGTCGTGCAGCAGCAGGTCGGTGTAGGGGTAAATGGTCTGCTTCGATAGCTCGGGGTAGCCGGGCACCTCGCCCGTCACGTGACGCGGGACGTGGCAGCTTGCACACTGCGCTTCATGGAAGATGCGTTTGCCGACGAGCACCTGTGGATCGCGCGCATCGGGGCGGGCCGGCACCGCCAGCGTGGTGGTGTAGAAGACGGTGCGTTCGAGCGCGCGGTCGTCAATGTCGACCGCCGGCTCGCCGCGCCCTTTACGCCATCGGGCTTCCTGGTGCTGGCGGGCGAGGCAGTCGGTTTGCGCCGGCGTGCATTCCTCCGCCGGGAAGAGGTGGCTGGTGATGCCCATGTCGCCCAGAAAGGCACCTGCGGTCTGATGCAGCACGGTGCCGACGTTTGCCTTCCAGCCGAAGCGCCCGACCGTCCAGTCCTGGAGACCGGCGTCCCATACATGATTGAGTCGCCCGGAAACGCCTCGTCCGTCATCGGCCTGACGCTTCGCGATGGTGCGCAGGTCGTCGGCGGGGATGGCCTCGAGCAAGCCGAGGCCGATGACGACCGGTGCAATGCGCGGCGACACCAGCACGCCTGGGTTCATTGGTCCGTAGGCGAGGTCGTGCAGCCGATACACCGGCTTGCGCAAGGAATAGGGCGTGCCGTCGGCGAAGGTGCCAGGTTGCTCGACGTACTCGATCGTAACCTTGCCTTCGGCGGTGACGCCTGAAACGGCCGCATTGTTGAACTGTGTGCCATACGTGGGTTCAGGCACGACGCCGTCGCGGCCGATCGCTTCGCCCGGCTTTGCTGGAATCGACAGCCGGAACAGCAGGCCCACTGGCTGCTCGGTGCTCAGGCCATCCTTTGTCAGCGGCGGCGCACCACGTCCGTCCAGCGCATGGCACCCCGCACAGGAGCGCGTGATGAAATGCGGGCCAAGCCCGTCCCGCCCGGTGGTGGAGGCGGGCGCTTCGACCCAGTTCTTCTTGAAGAACGAGTTGCCAATGAAAAACGGCGTCTGGCGGTCGACCGAAAGGTTGGCCGCTGGATGAGAAAATGCGTTTCGGCCATCGTCGCCGATCGTGGTGTCCCCACCTGGCAGTTCTTCGCCCGGCTCAAATCCGTTGGCGATGGAGAGGGCGGGAAGGAACAAGGCCGCGCTCGCGACCAGGGCGTTGCACAGTGTTCGCATGAGTGGCATGAATCGATCTCTGGGGTGGGCGCAGCCGAATGCGGCCGGGTCGTGCCAAATCGGTCAAGCGGCGGCGATGCGGGCGCAAGTCGCGCCCGCATCG
>JAREIX010000134.1:6618-15600 GCA_029286945.1 Thauera sp.
CCCCCCCCCCCCCCCCCCCCCCCCCGAGCCCGGCAAGATCTACTCGGGCAACGCGGTGTTCAGTCGCTTGATACCGAGCACCTGGGCAGCCTGCACTAGCGTCTCGGTTTGGCTCTTGAGGCTGGCAACGGTTGCTTCGATTCGGGCCCGTCCTGGATTGCCGACCAGAATGGACTGATCGAACGGCGCGGGGATCGCCTCGGCGGCTTTCAGGCTGGCGCTCATGTCGGCGTCGACCCGATCGGCCAGGGCCTTGTCCTTGTTCGCGACCAATTCATGCAAGGACGGCCCTATCAGCCTTGAGCCGTCGGAACGTACGAACTCCCCACGCCATACGTTGCGGATACCGAGGGCGTTGGCAACGATGTCGCGGTGGGTGTTGTCGGAGAAGCAGGAGTGCTCGTCCTCCTGACTCTGCGAGTCGAGCGCGACCTCGATGCGCTCGCCCGCCAGCTCTGCGCGACTCAGGATGCCGAGCGCAGAAATGACCTTGGTCAGGCTGGCGGGGTCGGCGACGAAGTCGGCGCGGTAGTTTTTGGTGCCACGCGCCCAGGCCTCGGCCAGGCTTTCGAGATCGGCGACCAGTAGATCGGTGACGAGCTTCAGGTAGGCTCGGCGGCGATCGGCGTTGGGCGCCTTGCCATCGACAAAGTCGGTCCACGCACGCTGACCCGGGCCGTCGGCGTTGAGGTCCTGGCCCCACAGGAGGAATTCGATCGCATGCCAGCCGGTCGAGATGTTCTCCTCGCCGTCCTTCTCGTTCATGCCAACGAGTGTCTCGGTGTCAAGCTCGAGGGTTCGATCATTGATGATGCCGGCGGTCGGATTTCCGGCCACGCCGTCGACATAGGCTTCGTCCATCGGCCACGCGTTGATGCGGCCTTCCGGTCCGTCTTCGCCGTCGATCGGGCCGCCGTAGAAGCGGAACGCTTCGGTTTGTCCGTACCATTCGCGCGCCGCGAGCCAGCGTGCGCGCGCTTCGCGCAGCCCCTCCTCGCTGGGTGCCCTGGTGAACGCATCGACGGCCAGCTTCAGCGTCCGGGCGGATGCCGCCGCGTCCGCGTACCCCGCATGGACGAGCTCAGCGTAGTGCGTCAACACGTCCCGTGGGGCAGGGGCCTGTTGCCCCATGGCGGGGAGTGTCAGCGTTGCCGTGAGCAGGGCTACGGCAATGGGGCGAAAGCGCATCGTGAATCTCCTGTTTCAGAGGTGTGGCTCCGGAGGGCGGGCTGCAGTGCCTTGGGAGCGGCAATTAGTGGGGTATTGGCCTTGCATGGTTGGCGCGGGCGAGGCCCCGATCCGAGCGGATCGCGCGAGCTCAACGCAGCGGCCAGTCGATGTGGTGCAGCGCGCCGTCCCAGGTCTGAACGCTGAGCCACAGCCGCTCGTTCCCGCTCAAGCGCGCCGGGTAGGGGACGTGGGCCTCCTGCAGAGTGCCCTGACCGTGTACGAGGCCGTCCTCCACGTCGGTCGGGGAGGCCGGCGCAAGTCCGACATTCGCCGAGGCGATCCTGATGCCTCGGCTGCAGCCCTCGCAGAAGCGGAAACTGAAGTCCTTCACCCGGATTCCGTCATGCTGGTAGGGCGCGCCCTCATCGTGCGGCGACGGCGTCACCGTGATCGGGCCGGCGGTTTTCGTTTCCCATGGGGGCGGAAACACCGGTCTCAATGAGGCATACAGGAACCAGATCGGTGCGAGCAGGACCAGCGCATTGATCCAGTATTTGCGGCGATGCCAGCGTGTGGGCTCGGGCTTTTTCATGCGTTCTCCAGGGTCGAGCCCGAACGGGCTGTCACCTCGCCACCGGCTTCCTTCACACGGCCGTCACGGGTGGCCGCGCCGAAGGTGCGCTTGCGCCAGATCACGAAGCCCGTGATCGACATCGTGCTGAGCAACAGCCCGAACACGAACCAGATCAGCTTGGTCCAGATGCCCCCCAGGGTCCCGTAGTGCAGCGGGTCGGCAATGTGCGCGATGGTCTGGAGCGCGTTCATGTCGGCGGGTGTCCGCGTCGCGTCCACTGCGCCTGTCCAGGGGTTCACGAAGGCGCGCATCGAATACTGGTCGTACAGGAAGTTGTCACTCGTGCCGGCAATGCTGAAGTGGGCCCGGTTGTGTTCCGGGAACGAGATCCAGCGCGGACGCATCTCGGGGAGCGCCGCGTTTGCGGCGCCCAGTGCGCGCTCGAGCCCGATCGGCTCGGGCGGCGTTCCGACGGCCTGCGGGAGATCCTGCCCGGCCACGAGCGCCGGTTCGTCCCACACGTGCACCTCGTTGTGCCAGAGCATGGCCTGCACGAGGTACCACAGCCCGGTCAGCCCGATCACGAGCAGGAACCACAGCGACCAGGCGCCCGCCAGGCGATGGAAGTCACCGAGCAGAACTCGCGCGCCCGCGCCGACCCTGAGCTGGGGGCGGGTGTAGGCGCGCCAGAAACGCTTGTAGATGACCACGCCGGTCGTCATCGCGCCCAAGGTCACGAGCGACATCGCAGCGACCAGGTAATAGCCGAGGCTCCAGCTGTGATGCCAGGGAAAGAGCAGCCAGCCGTGGAGCGAGCGCATGAAGCCGATGAAGGTCAGCCCCTCGTTGATCGCCTGTACCTCGGCGGTGTACGGGTTCACATAGGCGAGCGCGGGCGGCTTGCCTGGCACGGAGAAGCCGATGGCGGTGACGAGATAGGGCTCGAACACCATCACCTGGCGGATCTGCGCCCCGGGCACGGCATCACGCACCGCGTCGACCAGCACGGGCAGCGGCTGCGCGGGCCGGTCGTCCGGGTTCGTTGCGCGGGCCGCCGGGTTGGTGAGCCAGGTCAGCTCATGACTGATCACGGCGATCGTGCCCGTCACGCAGACGAAGCAGAACACCGCCCACACCGGCAGCGACAGCCAGCCGTGAACCTGGAACCAGCGTTTTCGGTTTGCGATCGCCATGGGGTCAGAACCGATAGCTGGCCGTACCGACCACCGTGCGACGGTTGCCGACGAAGCAGTCGCCGCGTGCGAGGCAGGTCGTGTAGTAGGTTTTGTCGGTGAGGTTGTTGACGTTCAGCGCAAAGCTCCAGGCGCCCACGTCGTAACCCACCATGGCATCGACCAGGGTCTGGCTCGGCGTCGCGAGCGTGTCCGTGCCGTCCCAGCTGGTGCCGATGTAGCGCACGCCGAAGCCGCCCCGGAAACCCGTCATCTCCCCAATCGAGAAGCGGTGCTGCGACCACAACGAGGCCATGTGCTCGGGCACGCTGGGCAGGTTCTTGCCCGCGTTGGTGCCCTCGAGCACCTCACTGTCGGTGTACGAGTAGGTGGCGATCAGATCCCAGTTGCGGGCTGCGTGCAGCACCGCCTCGAGTTCGAGCCCGCGCGTGCGCGCCTCGCCGGTCTGGAGCTGATTGAGCGGGTTGTTGGGATCGGGCGCCTTGCGGTTTTCCTCGCGCAGATCGTAGATGGCCGCGTTGATCAGCCCGAAGCCTCCGGCCGGCTCGTACTTCAGGCCAAGCTCGTACTGTTCGCCACGCAGCGGCTTGAAGGCCTTGCCGTCCCCGTTCAGGCCGATGGTCGGCTCGAAGGACTCGGCGTAGCTGAGATAAGGTGACAGGCCGTTGTCGGCCTTGTACATCAACGCGAGGCGCTTGGTGTTGGCGTCGTCCCTCTGCGTCGGATTGCCCTCGGTTTCGTTCTCCGCACGGTCATGACGCAGACCGAGCACGACGATCCAGCGATCGTCCCAGGTCAGTTGATCCTGAACATAGAAGCCGGTCTGGCGGATCGTGTTCTCCGGATCGTCCACGAAGGCGCTCGCCGCCGGTGGGGTGAAGTTGCCATACACCGGGTTGTAGAGATTGAGCGTGCCCGCCGCACCGTATGCCCAGCGGCGGTTCGTCACCGCATGCAGGAAGTCGATGCCGGCCAGCAAGGTTTGTTTGAGGCGGCCCTGCTCCAGATTGGCCTGGGCTTGATGATCCACCGTCCAGTATTTCAGGTCCGGCGTCGCCACCCAGAAGACCCGATCGATGTCGCCGTTGGGCTGCAGTTGCGGACGGAAGCGCGGGTAGATCGTCTGATAGCTGACCTCGCTATCGGCGTAGCGCAGGTTCTGGCGCAAAGTCCACACATCGTTGGGGCGATAGGTGAGCAGCGAGGTCAGTGCGCGCTGTTCGGTGTCGTATTCGTCGAAGCCGGGCTCGCTCATGAACACATCGACCGGGATGCGCGGCAGACCGGCCGGTGCTGGCAGCACCGTGCCCGCATGGGGGAGGAACTGGGTGGTCGAGCCGGTCTCGTCCTTCTGCAGGTTCGCCAGCAGCGTCCACTCAAATTGGGAGTTGGGGCGCCAGGTGAGCGAAGGCATCAGCACGTAACGGTCGTCATCGACCTTGTCGACCTGGGTTCCGCTGTCGCGACCGATCGCAACGAGTCGATAGAGCAGGGTCTTGTCTTCGTTGAGCGGACCGGTGAGATCGGCCGCGAGCTGTGCGCGGTCGTAGTTGCCGGCCTGGAACTGAATCTCGCCGTGGCGTGTGTCCAGCGGGCGCTTGGTGACCAGGTTGATGATGCCGCCGACCGAGCCCTGGCCGTAGAGCACCGACGCCGGTCCCTTGAGCACTTCGATGCGCTCGAGCGTGAAGGGATCGGGGCGGGCGCTGGCGTAGTAGCCGAAGGTCTGCTGCATGCCGTCCTGGAACACGACCGGGTCGGTGCCGCGAACGGTCGACCAGTCGCCCCGGCTGTCCAGGCCGTAGGTCTCGCCCCGCACGCCTGCGGTGTAGCGCAAGGCGTCCTGGACTGTTTGCGCGCCTTGGTCTCGCATGCGGTCGGCGGTGATGACCGAGACCGCCTGGGGCGTCTCCGAGAGTGGGGTGTCGGTCTTCGTGGCGGTCGCGCTGCGCTTGGCGACGTAGCCCAGCACCGGTCCGGTCGCCGATTCGGTGACGCCGTCGGTGACCGTTACGGCGGGGAGCGTGGTGGTCCGGCCGGTGTCTTGCGCGATTGCCGTGCTGGTGCCAAGACCAAAGGCTAGTGCAATGAGGGAGGAGGCGAGTGGGAAACCGGGGGCGTTCGCGACGCTCGTGCGGACGAGGTGCGCGTGGCGAGAGGGCAAAGTCATCATGATCTGAGGGAGAGTCAGCCAGGTCCCGTGCGGACGGGGTTTCGGTCAGCAGCCTGAGGAGCGCACGAGGTCATGCGCTCGAACACCAAGCGCACGATCCCGAGTCGCACCCGTTTGGTCCGGGTTGGTCGCTTGCACCTGTCGTGGCGCACCAACGCTGGATCGGGGTGGCTGGCTGGCGAACGACCTCCTGCGAGGTCTTGGCAGCAGGGCTGGCTGGCTATCCCGGTTCTCAAACTGCAAATGAGAACGGTTAGCATCTTAGATGAGAGTGACTCTCATGTAAACGGTTGCGCGCTCGATTGCGCGCGCTCGTGGGAAGCCCGAAGACTGCTCGTTAGAGGTAGTCGAGCAGCGGCCCCGCCGGCACGATCCCCGTCGGGTTCAGCGCCCTGATCGAGTAATACCCGGCCTTGATGTGGTCGGCACGGACGCTGCCGGCAAATTCCGGCATTGCCAGCAGGCGGCGCAGATAGGCCATCACGTTCGGGTAGGCGGAGAGCGGGTGCAGGTTGCACTTGAAGAGCCCGTAGTACGCCAGGTCGAACCGGACCAGCGTCACGAAGGCGCGGATGTCGGTCTCGGTGAGGCGCTCGCCCACCAGCCACTGGGCGCCCTCGAGCTGGGCGTCCAGCCAGGCCGGGCAGTCGAACACCCGCCGCACCGCCTCGTCGTAGGCCGTCTGGGTGGTGGCGAATCCGGCCTGATACACGCCGTTGTTGAAGTCGGCGTAGAGCCGCGCGTTGGTGGTGTCGATCGCATCGGCCAGGGTGGCCGGACGCAGGTCGATGTCGCTCTGCGCCAGGGCGCCGAAATCGCTGTTCAGGATCTGCAGGATGTCGGCCGATTCGTTATTGACGATGGTGCGGCGCGACCGGTCCCACAGCACGGGCACGGTCGCCCGTCCGGTGTAGGTCGGGTCGGCGCGGGTGTACAGCGCGTGCATGTGGTGTGCGCCGTTGATGTCGTCGCGGTCGGTGCCAAGTTCGCCGCTGAAGGCCCAGCCCTGGTCGGTGAGACGCGGATCGACCACGCGGATGTCGATCACGTGCTCCAGCCCCTTGAGGCGCAGCGCGATCAGGGTGCGGCAGGCCCACGGGCAGATGTAGGCCACGTACAGCACGTAGCGCCCGGCGTCCGGGGCGAAGCCTTCGGGGCTATCTGCGCCGATGCGACGCCGGAAGCCGGAGTCCTGGCGCAGGAATCGACCCTCGTCGTCGCTCGCCTGCACCGGTTGCCACTTTTCCACCCACTGCCCGTTGATCAACATGCGTCGCTGCTCCTCTTTTTCGATTGGCCTTTGTGTGGTCGACAAGGTATTGCTACAGGCGACCCGGAAAAAGCCCTGTCCTGAGGATGGACTGTTCCGCCGTCTGCAACGAAAGCGACCGCGTGCGTGGGCTCACCAGCCCGGCGGCGGCGCGGCGAAGCGTTCGGCGAGGAAGTCGACCAGCCCGCGCACCTTCGGCGGGACGAACTTGCGCGTCGGATACAGCGCATAGATGCCGAGCTCGACCGATCGATACTTGGGCAACAGCGCCACCAGCGTGCCGGCGGCCAGATCGTCGGCGACCAGGAAGCCGGGCTGCAGGATGACCCCCTGGTCGGCGAGCGCCATCGCGCGGCAGGTGTCGCCGCTGTTGGTATGCACGGACGGCCGGGTGCGCACGCTCACGCGCCCGTCCGGCCCGTCGAACTGCCACTCGTCGCCGCCCGACCAGTAGCTGTAGGCGATGACCGTGTGCTTGGCGAAGTCCGCCGGCACCTGGGGCGTGCCATGGGCCGCCAGATAGCCGGGCGCGGCGCACAGCACGATGCGCGTGCGCGCGAGCTGCCGGCAGACCAGGGTGGAGTTTGGCAGCGCGGCGATCCGGATCGCCATATCGAAGCCTTCCTCGACGAGGTCGACGGTGCGGTCGGACAGCGTCACCTCGAGTTGCACCTGCGGGTGCAGGTCGCGGAACGCGCCCCAGAGTGGCGCCAGATGGCGAATGCCGAAGGTGACCGGGGCGTTGATGCGCAACAGCCCGCGTGCCGCACCGCTGCGCGAATGCAGCTCGGCTTCGGCTTCCTCGAGCCCGGCGAGCAACTCCCGGCTGCGGGCGTAGAAGCGCTCGCCATCCTCGGTCAGCGACAGGCGTCGGGTCGTGCGGTGCAGCAGGCGCACGCCGAGTCGCGTTTCCAGCTCGCCCACATAGCGCGAGGTGGCCGCCTTGGACAGCCCGAGCGCCTCGGCCGCGCCCACGAAGCTGCCGGCATCCACCACTGCGCAGAAGGTCTGCATTTCGACAAAGCGGTCCATTGTCTCTTCCAGTGGAACAGTTTCTTGTTGGGATACTCGTTTATCTCAATATGGATGCCCCCTAAAGTGCCGTCCATGGTCAGCGCCGCTCCCCAAGACGCTGAACCCACAGACCGATAACGACCCCACGGAGAAACACCATGACCCATCCCCTGATCACGCGCCTGTTGTCCACCAACGCCGGCTGGGCCGCGCTTGCCCTGCGTATCCCTATTGGCATCATCTTCGCCGCCCATGGCGCGCAGAAACTTTTTGGCTGGTTCGGCGGTTACGGCCTGGAAGGCACTGGCCAGTGGATGGCCTCGATCGGCCTGGCGCCCGGTTATCTGGTGGCGCTGCTCGCTGGCAGCGCGGAGTTCTTCGGCGGCCTGGCACTGATCATCGGCCTGTTGGTGCGCCCGGCAGCGGCGGTGCTCGCGATTGCGATGCTGGTGGCCATCTTCAGCGTGCATATCGGCAACGGCCTGTTCATGAGCAAGAATGGCTACGAATTCGGCCTCGCCCTGCTGGCGGTTGCGGTGTCGCTGATGCTGAGTGGTGCCGGCCGGGCGTCGATCGATGCGGTGCTGAGCCAAGGCGCGTCCAGTCAGGCGGCTGGCGCGAAAACCCTGTTGCCCATCTGAGGCCCGACCATGTCCGACCACGACATCATCGTTCAACAAGCGTCCGCGCCGGCGGCGCGCCTGATCCTGCTGTTCCACGGCGTGGGTTCGCGTCCGGAGGATCTCGTGCCGCTCGGCCGCATCCTTGCCGACGCGGACCCCGCCGCCTGGGTGGTGAGCGTCCGCTCGCCCGACCCCTGCGATCTGGGCAGCGGCTGGCAATGGTTCTCGGTGCGCGGCGTGACCGAGGACAGCCGGCCGGCGCGCATCGCCAAGGCCATGCCGCTGTTCGTGCGCAGCGTTCGCGACTGGCAGGCGAGGGCGGGAGTGGACGCCGCCGACACCACGCTGATCGGTTTCTCGCAGGGATCGATCATGGCGCTGGAGTCCACGCAACTACCCGAGACCTTGTCCGCGCGGGTGATCTCGATCGCCGGCCGCTTTGCGTCGCCCCCGCGTGTGGCGCCGACGGCGACGCAGGTGCATCTGCTCCATGGCGAGCAGGATACGGTGATCGACCCGCGCTACAGCCTGAGGGCTGCCGAGACGATGCAGGCGCTCGGCGCGGGTGTCACGGTCGAGATCTTCCCCAATCTAGGGCATGGCGTGGATGCTCGTGTGGCCGGTCGTGTGAAAGCCCTGGTCGTCTGAGTGGGGGCCTTGGTAATGGACCCCTGTCCGTTACGCGGAGCGTGCCAGCGAAGACGCCCCAATTCGGCGGGCGGACGACGATGTTGCTGGCGAGGGCGTCTTTCTTGATCGACCGCCATTTGAGTCCGGATCTGGCTCACCTAAACTGGCGCCGTTGAGAGCCAAGACCCTGGAAGGCCGGGGAATCCAGACCACTCGAGAGGGATGCCGGAAATCAAACCTGACTTTGACACCACCAAGTAACACGTCCCGCCGCAAGGCGCGCAGCACAAGGCGTCCGGCGAGGCACCGGAAACGGCCGTGTATCTATGCGGGAG
>JAREIX010000135.1 GCA_029286945.1 Thauera sp.
CGGCGAGGTCTGCCTGGCGATCGAGATGGGCGCCGACGCGGTCGACATCGGCAAGACCATCCACCCGCACCCGACCCTGGGCGAGACGGTGGGCATGGCGGCCGAAGTGGCGCACGGCAGCTGCACCGACCTGCCGCCGATGCGCAAGAGGTAAGGAGCCCGCTCCCAAGCGAGCCAGCACCTGCTCGATCGAGAAGCCCCCGGCCCCTTCGTCATGAAGGGCACCGGGGGCTTTTAACGTCTGCGAACCGGACCAAGGATCTCAGTCGAGCGCGACCTGCGCCTTCAGCCAGACGCCGCGGCCGGGCTCGTTGATGCGCAGATCGGTCACCTGTGCCGCACCGAAGTCCCAGCTCCCCTTGCCCAGATGTTCCCGATAGGTGCGATCGAACACGTTGTCGACGCCGACCGTCAGCAGCGTCGTCTTGCTCGGACGATAGCCCGCGTTGAGCGCCAGCGTCGCGAAGCCCGGGGTGGCGCCCAGGTCCTGGCCGTTGGCAACGATGCTGCCCGAGCCGATGTCGTAGCGGTCCTGGCTGGCGACCATGCGCACCATCGCGCCGTACGAGAAGACGCGGTTGTCGTACTCGACCCCCAGCTTCGCCTCGAGCGGCGGCTGCTGGGCAAGCGGCTTGTCGTCGGTGTCGTTCGTGCCGCGCACCCAGGCGACGGTGCCGTAGGCCTGCCAGTAGGGGGCGAAGCGCCAGCTCACATCCCCCTCCAGCCCATACACGGTCGCATCCACGTTGCGCACGTTGGCCGTAACCGGCGTGACCCAGCGCAGCAGGATGTAGTCATCCACCTTGCCGTAGAAGCCCGCGACCGCGGCGGACCACGCGCCTTGGGTCCAGTTGGCGCCGAGGTCGAGTTGGGTGGTCCGCTCGGCCTCAAGCGTCGCGAAGCTGCGCGCATCCCCGCTTCGCGGCAGGTTGGCGGTTCGCATGTACTCCCAGTAATCCGGGAAACGCTCGACATGGCCGAGGCCGACGTACCAGGTGCCTGCGCCACCCGCGTAATCGCTCTCGTAACGCAGGAAGCCGCTCGGCAGCGTATCGCCCTGCGTGATGCCGCCCATCTTGTCGTTGGTCACCTCGTGATCGTCCACACGCAGGCCACCGATGACGCGGCGTACCTCGTCGAGGGCGTAGGTCGCTTCGCCGAACACGCCGTAGCGGTCGAAGCTCAGGTCACCCGCCCGCGGCTTGGCGAAGTAGTTCGTTCCGTCGCGGAAGGTATGCTCATCGCGCTTCATGTCGGCACCGAGCACGAGCAGCAGCGGCTCGGTGGGTGCAAGCGTGACCGCAAGGCGCCCGCCCCGGGTTTCGCGGTCGGGGTTGTTGAGCATCTTCATGCCCGTGTTCGAGCGCAAGCTGTAGTTGTCCATCACGTGGTCGATGTAGCTGTGATAGACGTTCGCCTCGACCCTGCTCACCAGCGGCGAGAGCTTGCGCTTCTCGAACTTGAGGGCGACGTTCTCGCGCTCGAACCGGGTGCCGTCCATCGCACGGTCGGCATAGGCGGCCTCGCCATCGGAGCGCCCGGCACTCAGCTCGAGCAGGGTATCGTCGTCCGGCGTCCAGCCAAGCGCGGCGCTGGTGCTCCAGCGCGTGTAGAAGGAATGGACCTCCTTGCCGTCGCCACCCTCGTAGTTGTCGCTGTCCGAGCGGGTGGCGCTGGCGCGGACGTAGACGTCAGGGTTGCCACCGCGCGCTTCGAGGTACTGGTCATTGCGCCCGAAACTGCCAAAGGTGAGGCTGCCCTGCGCGCTCCAGCCCGGCTCGGTCATCCGCTTCGCGGCGCGCTCGAAGAGCACGACGCCCGCCGAGCTCCCCGGCACATGGAGCACCTGCTGCGGCCCCTTGAGCACCGTCACCCGATCGTAGGACTCGGGGTAGATGTATGCGGTCGGCGGGTCCATGCGGCCGCCGCAGCCGCCGTGGATCTCCTGCCCGTCGAGCAGGATGCCGAGGCGTGAACCGGACATGCCGCGGAAGACGGGGTCACCGTCGGTGCCCCCCTTCCGGATCACCGAGAAGCCGGGAATGCTCTTCAGCATGTCGGCGCCGTCGTGGGCGGGCAGCGGCTGGCGCGGGGCCTTGGGGTCGGTGGTGACGGTGAGCGGCGCCGCAGTGAGCGGAGCGGTCACGACCACGCTGCCCAGGGTCGTTTCCTGGGCCAGGGCGAGCGCCGGCAGCGCAAGCGAGACGGCCAGGACGAGAGGCAGGCGACGAAGTTTCTTCTGCATGGGTGTGTACTCGATGAATGAGGGGGCGCCCTGCCGTCCATGGGAGTCGCGGGCACGAACCGCCCCCTCCGGTCGCACGGCGGCGACCGGATAGCGCTTGTTCAAACGGGGAAGGTCGGCGTGCGGCGACTACGCGGCCGGGCACTCAGGCCGAGCAGTCGCCGCCCTCAGGCGCTCAGTGCTTGCCGTGCTGCATCGGCATCGGCGCATTGAGCGGGCGGGCCGGCGCGGTGAGCTCGAGCGTGCGGCGGCTACCGTCCTTGTTCTCGATGGTCAGCGTCAGCGGCACCTGGTCGCCCTCCTTCACCTGGCCCTTCAGGTCCATCAGCATCACGTGATAGCCGCCGGGCTTGAGCTCGACGGCCTTGCCGGCGGGGAGATCGAGGGCGGGGACCGGGTTCATCTTCATGACGTCCTTGTCCATGACCATCTCGTGGATCTCGACCACGCCGGCCACGGGCGAGGCCGCGGAGACGAGCCGCGCATCGGCGTCGGAGGTGAGCTGCATGAAGGCGCCGGTGGCCTTCTGGGCGGGGACGGTGGCGCGTACCCAGGGTTCGGCGACGGTGACCTCGGCCAGGGCCGAGAGGCTGCACAGTCCGACGAGGGTGGCGAGGATGAGCTTCTTCATGGTGTGTTCTCCGGATCAGGTCAGTCGCAACGCAGGCGCATCGATGTCGCAGCCCGGCCGGGCCGGGTTGGCAGCAGGCTCGGCACGCAATGGCGGCGACAGGCGATCGCCCGGCGCGCGGGCGAGGCGAAATTGGCAGGGGTGGAACGATGGGGGGGCGACGCGGCCACAGCGGCGCACGTCCGCTCCGGACGACGCTCAGGCGCCGACGGGTGGCGCGCGCGGATGGGCCGGCGACCAGGCGAAGAGCGGTCGCGGCGCGGTGAAGAACAGCCGTGGCGCCAGAGCGCTGCCGAGGACGGCGAACACCGGGGTGGCGTCGGCGGCTGGCGGCAGCGCCGGGTTGAAGGACGCGGCGCAGTAGGGGCAGTGCTCCAGCGTCGGCACCTCGCCCCCCTCGCCGTCCCCTGCGGGGATGGCCTGCGCGCCATAGAAGGCGGCCTCCGCGGCGGTCAGTGCGACGCGGTGGGTGCCGGCAGCGGAGCAGAGCTCGATGAAGTGCCCGTCACGCGCAACCGGCTCCATGGCACGGCTGACCGTCGGCGCCAGCGCACTCACCAGCATCGCAAGCAGTGCGAGCCAGGCAAAGAGACGTTGGCGAAAAGCGTGCATGAGGAGTGGGACGGCGGCACGGACGGTGGATGACGAACGCGATTCTACCCGAACGCCCGGCACGAGAATTGATGCGCATCAGCCGTCGCCGATATTCTCCGCCACCACACCGATGCCAGCCCGGGCCCGCACCCAGTCGACGAAGGCCGCCGGTGCCAGCGCTTTGGAATACAGGAAGCCCTGGATATGGTCGCAGCCCATGTCGGCGAGCAGGCCCGCCGTGCGCTCGTCCTCCACGCCCTCGGCGGTCACCTCGACGCCGAGCCGATGCGACAGGTCGATGATCGACGCGGCGATCTCGCGGTCCCGCGCCGAGTTCAGCAGGTCGATCACGAAGCTGCGGTCGATCTTGACCTCCTGCACCGCCAGGCGCTTGAGCCGGCTCATGCCCGAGAAGCCGGTGCCGAAGTCGTCGATCGACAGGCTGAGGCCGAGCTGGCGCAGGCGCCCCAGCACGGCCGACACGCTCTCGCCCGCCGAGTCGTCAATCATGCTGGTCTCGGTGATCTCGATGCACAGCCGCTCGGCCGATACGTTCCAGGTCGACAGGGCCTGGCTGATCAGGTCGGGCACCTCGGTGTCGTAGAGGTCGGTCGCCGACAGGTTGATCGAGACATCGACCTCCAGCCCCTCCATGCGCAGGCGATGCAGGATCTGCGCCGCATGCTGGAACAGCCAGCGATTGAAACGGTGGCGCATGCCCAGGCGGTCGATCAGGCTGACCACCACCGGCGGCGGCACCCACTGCCCCGCGCTGTTGCGCCAGCGCAGCAGGGCCTCGGCGCTGCGGCACTCGCCACTCGGCACATGCACCTTGGGCTGCAGATGCAGCTCCAGCTCGGGGCCGCCGGAAAAGGCCGCGCGCAGGTCGCGCTCGAGCGAGGCCACCGAGGGCGAGCTCTCTTCCATCGACGGGTTGTAGATCTGGCTCCCGATGTCGGCGCGACCGGCGACCAGGCCGGCGATGCGCGCCGACTGCAGCAGGTGATAGGCGTCCTTGCCATGGTCGGGCGACAGCGCGGCACCGCACACCACGCGCATCGGCAGCACGATGCCGTCGATCTCCTGCGGTGCCTCGTTGAAGGCCTGTTCGAAGCGGAGCATGGCGAGAGTCAGCACCGCCGCGCTCGACAGGTTCGGCAGCACGATCAGCCATTCCTTGCCATCGATCGCGAACAGCGCATCCTGCGGCCGCAGCCGGGCGCGGATCTCGCGCTCCATGGTGCGCTCGAAACGCCGCAGGTGCTCGAGCGGGAGCCGGTAAAGCGCCGCGTCGGACTGGGTGTACAGCGAGATCACGCCGACGCCGACACTGCCCTCGCGCAGATCGGCGAGCCGGGCGGACACATCGGTGAGTGCGCCGAAGAAGCCGATCGGGGTCAGTGCGTCCATGGTCAGGCCAGGTAGAAGTCGTTCGGATCGATGCCGTAGGCGTTTGGCGGCAAGGCCTGCACGATGCGATACGGCTCGCCATCGGCGCACTTCGGCTGCATCAGCAGGTCGAGCGTGCGCGGGAAGCGCTCGATGCTCTTGTCGGGCGCGAGCAGCACCAGCACGCGCGGCTGCAGCCGCCGCACCTGGTTCTGCTGGATCACCACGGCGACCTCGCCGCTGTTGAGCTCCACCAGCGTCCCGATCGGATACAGGCCGATGCACTGCAGGAATTGGTCGACCAGAGTGTCGCGGAACTGCGAGTTGCGCAGCTGGTTGAGGGTTTCCATCGCGCGCTGGCTGGAGACCGCACCGCGATACACGCGCTCGCGCGTCATCGCACAGTAGGTGTCGATGATGCCGGCCATCTCGGCCGCGAGCGGAATGCTCATGCCCTCCAGGCCGCGCGGGTAGCCGGTGCCGTCGAAGCGCTCGTGATGCGCCGCGATGATGGCGAGCACCGAGGAGTCGAAGTCCTTGTGCACCCGGAGCAGGTTGACCGTGTTCCTGACGTGCGACTTGACGTGCTCGAACTCCGTCTCGTCGAGCGGCCCGGGCTTGCTCAGCACCTCGTAGTCGATCTTGACCTTGCCGATGTCCTGGAGCAGTCCGGCGAGGCCGAGCTGGCGGACCTCGGCACCGCTCAGGCCGACGAAGCGCGCGAACACCATCGCGTGCACCGAGACATTGACCGCGTGGTCGTAGGCGTACTGGTCGGTGCGCTTGAGGCGGCTGAGCCACAGCATCGCATCCGGGTTGCGCTGCACCCCGGAGGCCATCTCGCCGACCAGGCCGTCGATGCGGCCGACGTCGATGGTGCCGTTGCTGTCGATCGCCAGCTGCGTCTCGCGCAGCACGCGATAGACGTCATCGACGATCGGTGCGGAGTACAGCAGCTCGGATTCGAGCCGGCTGCGGCCGTCCTCGCTGCGGATGCGCGGCACATGAGGCTGGCGCTTGGTGTGGATCTTGCCGCGGAAGCTGCGCGCCACCTTGATGAAGCGCTGGGCCTCGATCCGTGACTCGGTCACGTCGGGATGCTGGCGCGGCCGGCCATCGAGGCCGAGCAGGGGGCCATCCTTTTCGATCACCTTGGCGCTGTGCTGGTCCCCGACCGAGCGCGCGCGGTCGATCACGACCTCGCGGCAGCACTGCTGCAAGGCCCTGAGCTGGTCGAGGTTCTGGAGCAGGAAGCCCTGCATCATGAACGGGGTTTCCGTCCATGGCCGGTCGATCTCGACGACGAACATGCCGAGTTTCAGCTCGCGCGTCGATATCGTCTGCTTCAATTAGCGACTCCAGTGATGACTGCGGTGGGCGACACGCCCGGTGATTCGATGGTAACGGCGCATATCCCATGGGCTTGAGCCATTTCCGCACTGGCACTGCCCAATCCTGGCAGCTCGAAGCTCAGCCCAGCCACACCCGCGCATTGCGGAACATCCGCATCCAGGGCGAAGCGTCCGGGCTTTCCCGCACCAGCGACTGCGGCGCCCATGACATCTGCAAGGTCCGGGCAGTGCGCTCCGGATGCGGCATCATAATCGTGAACCGCCCATCTGCAGTGGTGAAACCCGTCACACCCGCCGGCGATCCGTTGGGGTTGGCCGGGTAGGCCTGCGCCGGCTTGCCGTGGTTGTCGATGTAGCGCAGCGCGAGCAAGGCGCGCTCGCGGTCGGCCTCGGTGCGGAACACCGCCTGCCCCTCGCCGTGGCTGACGACGATCGGCATGCGGCTGCCGGCCATGCCCTGCAACAGGATCGACGGACTGTCGGTGACCTCGACCATCACGAAACGGGCCTCGAACTGCTCGCTGCGGTTGCGATGGAAGGTCGGCCAGGCCTCGGCACCGGGGATGATCGGCGCGAGGTGCGCCATCATCTGGCAGCCGTTGCACACGCCGAGCGCGAAGGTGTCGCTGCGGCGGAAGAAGGCCTCGAACTCGTCGCGCAGGCGGGCGTTGAAGAGGATGGACTTGGCCCAGCCCTGCCCCGCGCCGAGCACGTCGCCGTAGGAGAAGCCGCCGCAGGCGGCGAGACCGTGGAAGTCGGCGAGGTCGATGCGGCCGGCCTGGAGGTCGGACATATGCACATCGACCGGCGTGAAGCCGGCGCGCTCGAAGGCGGCCGCCATCTCGAACTGGGAGTTCACCCCCTGCTCGCGCAGCACCACCACCTTGGGGCGCGCGCCGCTGGCGATGAAGGGCGCAGCCACGTCTTCACGGACGTCGAAGGACGGCGCCACCGACAGGCCGGGGTTACCGGCATCGGCGAGCGCGTCGAACTCCTGCTGCACGCACTCGGGGTCGTCGCGCAGCTTGGCGATGCGGTAGCTCGTCTCGGACCAGGCCTGCAGCAGCTCGACCCGGCTGGCGGAGAACACCAGCTTGGCGTTGCGGCGCAGGCGGATCTCGTCCTTGTCGTTGGGCTCGCCGATGAAGTGGTAGGCGAGGCCGGCGGCGCGCAATTGCTCGGTGACGCGTGCGCGCTCCTCGCGGCGGATCTGCACGACGGCGCCGAGCTCCTCGGCGAACAGGCCGGCGAAGAGGCGGTCGGCGAAGCGACCCTTGAGGGTGTCGGGCTTCTTCTCGAGGCCATCGACATCCATCATGTAGGGGTCGTAGCACACGGTATCGAGGATCAGCGACAGGCCGCACTTCGCCGCGAAGGCCATCTCGCACACGGCGGCGAAGAGGCCGCCGTCGGAGCGGTCGTGGTAGGCCAGCAGCAGGCCCTCGCGGCGCAGCTGCTGCACGGTGTCGAAGAAGGCCTTGAGCTGGACGGGGTCGACATCGGGCGCGTGCTCGCCGACCGAATCGTAGGCCTGGGCGAACACCGAGCCGCCGAGGCGGTTCCTGCCGTTGCCGAGGTCGATCAGCAGCAGCTCGGTCTCGACGCCTTCGGGCAGCTGCAGCTGCGGGGTGAGCGTGTTGCGGATGTCCTGCACCGGGGCGAACGCGGTGGCGATCAGCGACAGCGGCGCGACCACCTGCTTGTCCTCGCCGCCGTCCTGCCAGGCGGTGCGCATCGACAGCGAATCCTTGCCCACCGGGATCGACAGCCCGGCGCTGATGCAGAACTCGGACACCGCCCGCACCGTATCGAAGAGCCTGGCGTCCTCGCCGCGATGGCCGGCGGCGGCCATCCAGTTGGCGGAGAGCTTGACGTCGCCGAGCTTGGCGATGTCGGCCGCGGCGATGTTGGTGATCGCCTCGCCGATCGCCATGCGGCCCGAGGCCGCGGCGTCGACGCAGGCCAGCGGCGTGCGCTCGCCCATGGCGAAGGCCTCGCCGCGATAACCCTGGAAGCTCATCGCGGTGACCGCGACGTCGGCCACCGGCACCTGCCAGGGGCCGACGAACTGGTCGCGTGCGGTCAGCCCGCCCACCGAGCGGTCGCCGATGGTGATCAGGAAGCTCTTGCTCGCCACCGCCGGCATGCGCAGCACGCGCAGCCCGGCCTCCTGCAGGTCGAAGTCAGTGGTGTCGATAGGCGGCAGGTGTACCGCGCGCCGCGACACGTTGCGCGTCATCTTCGGCGGCTTGCCGAGCAGCACCTTCATGTCCATGTCCACCGGCTTGTTGCCGAAGTGGCGGTCCGACACGGTGAGGTGGCCGTCGGCGGTGGCGGTGCCGAGCACCGCGAACGGGCAGCGCTCGCGCTCGCAGAAGGCTTGGAACAGCGGCAGGCTCTCCGGCGCGATCGCGAGCACGTAGCGCTCCTGCGATTCGTTCGACCAGATCTCGCGCGGGCTCATGCCCGGCTCCTCGATGTGCACCTCGCGCAGCTCGAAGTGCGCGCCGAGGCCGGCGTGGTCGGCGAGTTCCGGCATCGCGTTCGACAGGCCGCCGGCGCCGACGTCGTGGATGGCAATGATCGGGTTCTTGTCGCCTTGCTGCCAGCAGGCGTCGATGACCTCCTGGCAGCGGCGCTGGATCTCGGGGTTGCCGCGCTGCACCGAGGCGAAGTCGAGGTCGGCGGTGTTGGTGCCGGTCGCCATCGAC
>JAREIX010000347.1 GCA_029286945.1 Thauera sp.
TCTCGCCGCCGCACTGCACCAGGCCGGGCAGCGCGTGCTGCTGATCGACCTCGATCCGCAGGGCAACGCCACCATGGGCAGCGGGGTCGACAAGCGCGAGCTCAAGAGCTCGGTGTATCACCTGCTCGTCGGCATGGTCGACCTCGCCGGGGTGCGGGTGGTCTCGCCCACCGGCGGCTACGACGTGCTGCCGGCCAACCGCGATCTCGCCGGCGCCGAGGTCGAGCTGGTCAACCTCGACCAGCGCGAGAAGCGCCTGCGCAACGCGCTCGCCGCCTTTGGCGACGACTACGACTTCGTCCTCATCGACTGCCCGCCCTCGCTGTCGATGCTCACCCTCAACGGCTTGTGCTGCGCCACCGGGGTGATCATCCCGATGCAGTGCGAGTACTACGCGCTGGAGGGGCTGTCCGACCTGGTCAACACGATCAAGAAGGTGCACGCCAACCTCAACCGCGACCTCAAGATCATCGGCCTGCTGCGGGTGATGTTCGACCCGCGCGTGACCCTGCAGCAGCAGGTGTCGAACCAGCTCGAGGGCCACTTCGGCGACAAGGTCTTCCGCGCCATCGTGCCGCGCAACGTGCGCCTGGCCGAGGCGCCCAGCCACGGCATGCCGGGCGTGGTGTTCGACAAGGCGGCCAAGGGTGCCCAGGCCTACATGGCCTTCGCGCACGAGATGATCGAGCGCGCGAAGACCTTCTGAATTCCGGAGCCGACATGAACAAACCCAGACTCAAGGGCCTCGGCCGCGGACTCGACGCGCTGCTGGCCGCGAACCAGGAAGAGGAAATCGAGAAGGGCGAGCTGCAGGCCCTGCCCACGATCGCGCTGCAGCCCGGCAAGTACCAGCCGCGCACGCGCATGGACCCGGGCTCGCTGGAGGAGCTCGCTGCCTCGATCAAGGCCCAGGGCGTGATGCAGCCGATCATGGTGCGGCCGGTGGCCGAGGACGCGTACGAGATCATCGCCGGCGAACGGCGCTGGCGCGCGGCGCAGATCGCCGGGCTCGTCGAGGTGCCCTGCCTGGTGCGCGAGATCCCCGACGAGGCCGCGCTGGCGATGTCGCTGATCGAGAACATCCAGCGCGAGGACCTCAACCCGCTGGAAGAAGCCGGCGGCATCCAGCGCCTGATCGACGAGTTCGACATGACCCACCAGCAGGCCGCCGACGCGGTCGGCCGCTCGCGTCCGGCGGCGTCGAACCTGCTGCGCCTGCTCAACCTGGCCAAGCCGGTGCAGGAGCTGCTGATGGCGGGCGACATCGACATGGGCCATGCGCGTGCGCTGTTGCCGCTCGACGGGGCGAGCCAGATCCAGCTCGGCAACCAGGTGGCCGCGCGCCAGCTCTCCGTGCGTGACACCGAGCGCCTGGTGCAGCAGATCCTCAACCCGCGCCAGAAGAAGCCCGCGCCGCCGCCCGACCGCGACCTGCTGCGGCTGGAGGAAGAGATCGCCGACGCGATCGGCGCCACGGTGAAGATCAAGGCCAACAAGAAGGGCGCGGGCGAGCTGACGATCCGTTTCGGCAGCCTAGATCAGCTCGACGGCGTCCTCGGCAGGCTGCGATGATCCGTCCCGGCGTGAGCTCGACGCAGGAGGGCGAGGCCCGTCTTTTCGCCGCTTCGACCGCGGGAAACGCACGCGCACCGGGCGCTCGCGAGGGCTTCCTGTCGAGCGCCGTCGCTGCCGCCGGGCAGGCCCGCTATGTTATGTCTTCTATAAGACACATCAGCAATGCGTTTACGCTTGCTGCAGCGCATCCAAGGTTTGACTTTGCTGCGGTTAACCCCTACCATCCGCGGGATTTCAGGCGGTCGCGAGCGTCCCGGACGCGTACGCGATAACACCGAATGCTTAAAGCTGTCATACTGCAGTTGATCGCGACACTCGTCGCAGCAGCCCTCTCGGGGGCGCTCTTCGGAGTGAGCGGTGCGATCTCCGCCGCAGGGGCAGGTCTGGCATGCGTATTGCCCAGCGGTCTCTTCGCATTGCGCCTCGCGGCGATCACGCGCAGGACCGGTACGGCGAGTGTGACTGCCTTCGTCGCAGGCGAGTTCCTCAAGATCGCCTCGATCGTGGGATTGTTGGTGCTGGTGTGGGCCGTCTATCCTGACC
>JAREIX010000348.1 GCA_029286945.1 Thauera sp.
CTACAAGATCCCCGGCCAGCTGCACGACCAGATGCTCGACCAGATCGTCTGCCACAAGCTCGACATCCTCGCCCGCGCGGCCGACCTGTCGGTGTGGGAGAAGCTGATCCACGCGCTCGAGCACCCGAAGCAGACGGTCAATATCGGCTTCGTCGGCAAGTACGTGGATCTCACCGAGTCCTACAAGTCGCTGATCGAGGCGCTCAACCACGCCGGCATGCACACCGAGTCGAAGGTGAAGATCCACTACATCGACTCCGAGGACATCGAGCGCGACGGCTGCGCGGTGCTGGAGCCGATGGACGCGATCCTGGTGCCGGGCGGTTTCGGCAAGCGCGGCACCGAGGGCAAGATCGCCGCCATCCGCCATGCGCGCGAGAACAAGGTGCCCTACCTCGGCATCTGCCTCGGCATGCAGCTCGCGGTGGTGGAGTTCGCCCGCGACGTCGCCGGCATGGAAGGCGCGCATTCGACCGAGTTCGAGCGCGACACCAGGTACCCGGTGATCGGCCTCATCACCGAGTGGAAGGACCGCACCGGCAAGATCGAGAAGCGCACCGAAGAGTCCGACCTCGGCGGCACCATGCGCCTCGGCGGCCAGCTCTGCCAGCTGAAGGAAGGTACGCTGGCGCGTGAGGTCTACGGTTCGGCCGAAATCATGGAGCGCCACCGCCACCGCTACGAGGTCAACAACACCCTGCTCGCCAAGCTGGAAGAGAAGGGGCTCGTCGTTGCGGGCCGCGCGCCGGTCACCGACCTGTGCGAGATGGTCGAGCTGCCCGCCGACGTCCATCCCTGGTTCGTCGGCTGCCAGTTCCATCCCGAATTCACCTCCAACCCGCGCAAGGGCCACCCGCTGTTCACCGCCTACGTGAAGGCGGCGATCGCACGCAGTCAGGCCGCGGCCTCAAGGAGCGAAGCATGAACCTCTGCGGATTCGAAGTCGGCCTCGACAAGCCGGTCTTCCTGATCTCCGGCCCGTGCGTGGCCGAGTCCGAACAGATGTGCCTGGACATCGCCGGCCAGATGAAGGAAATCTGCGCCGAGCTGGGCATTCCCTACATCTTCAAGGCCTCCTACGACAAGGCCAACCGCAGCTCGGGCAAGAGCTTCCGCGGCCATGGCATGGATGCCGGCCTGAAGATGCTCGAGGCGGTGAAGAAGCAGCTCGGCCTGCCGGTGCTGACCGATGTGCACACGATCGAGGAGATCCCGACCGTGGCCTCGGTGGTCGACGTGCTGCAGACGCCCGCCTTCCTGTGCCGCCAGACCGACTTCATCCATGCGGTGGCGGCCAGTGGCAAGCCGGTGAACATCAAGAAGGGCCAGTTCCTCGCCCCCGGCGACATGAAGAACGTCGCCGACAAGGCGCGCGAGGCCAACGGCGGCGCCGACACCATCATGGTGTGCGAGCGCGGCGCCTCCTTCGGCTACAACAACCTCGTCTCCGACATGCGTTCGCTGGCGATCATGCGCGACACCGGCTGCCCGGTGGTGTTCGACGCCACCCACTCGGTGCAGCTGCCGGGCGGGCAGGGCACGGCCTCGGGCGGCCAGCGCGAGTTCGTGCCGGTGCTGGCGCGCGCGGCGGTCGCGGTGGGCGTGGCGGGTCTGTTCATGGAAACGCACCCGGACCCGGCCAAGGCGCTCTCCGACGGGCCCAACGCCTGGCCGCTGCCGAAGATGAAGGCGCTGCTGACCACGCTCAAGGACATCGATGCCCTGGTCAAGCGCCAGGGTTTCCTCGAAACCACGCTTTGAGAACAGACTTGGGGGACGACCGGTATCGCGTGCGCTGATAGATGCTATTGCCGGGCGTCGCTCACGAGGCGGCGCGCGTGCGGCAGCATGGGCAGTCCGCTGGTCCGCGTCTTCCGCCGATCGAATCGAATCCCCCGTAACTGCTACAGGACAAGACATGAGTGCAATCGTTGATGTGATCGCCCGCGAGATTCTCGACTCGCGTGGCAACCCCACTGTCGAAGCCGACGTGCTGCTGGAATCTGGCGTGATGGGCCGCGCCGCGGTGCCCTCGGGCGCCTCCACCGGCTCGCGCGAGGCGATCGAGCTGCGTGACGGCGACAAGTCGCGCTTCCTCGGCAAG
>JAREIX010000136.1 GCA_029286945.1 Thauera sp.
GCAGACCTCCGCGGGCAGCTTGCTGTCGTAGAAGGCTTCGATCAGCGCTTCGTCCACCAGCACGTCCGGGCGGCGCGACTTGTGCTCGAGGCGCTCGATCTCCGCCACCAGGCGCTGGTTGTGGGCGAGGAAGGCCATCGCGCGCGCCGGCCCCTCGGCGATCTCGCCCTCCACCAGGCCCTCGCGGATGAAGAGCTCGCGGCACAGCGCCGGGTCGATGTCGCGGTAGGCCACGCCGCGGCGCGGGTAGATCACCAGGCCGTAGAGCGTGCCGCGCTCCCAGGCGCGCACCGCACCGGAGGACTTCGACCAATGCGGCTCGAACACCTGGCGCTTGATCAGGTGGCCGCCGACCTCCTCCACCCACTCCGGCTCGATGCGCGCGATGCAGCGCCCGAACAGGCGACTGGTCTCGACCTGCTCCGCGGCCATGATCCACTTGCCGGCCTTCTTCGCCAGCGCCGAGCCGGGGTGCGGCCAGAACTTGATGCCGCGCGCGCCCAGATAAGAACCCGCCTGCGGCCCCGAAGCGTCCTCCACCTTGCAGCCAATGTTGCCGAGCAGGCCGGCGAGCAGCGCCTTGTGGATCGCCTCGTAGTTGGCCGGCTGGGTGTTCTCCTTCCAGCCGTGCTCCGCGCACAGCGAATGCAGCTGGGTGAACACGTCGCGCCACTCGCGCATGCGCAGGTAGTTGAGGAAGTGCTTCTTGCACCAAGCCTTCTGCTTGCTGGAGGTCTCATGGCGCTGCACCTCGTCCCAGGCCTTCCACAGATGCCAGTACCACAGGAACTCGGACTTCTGGTCCTGTTCGCCGCCGCGGAACTTCGCATGCGCCTGGTCGGCGGCACCGGGGCTGTCCTGCGGCCGCTCGCGCGGATCCTGCACCGACAGCGCAGCGGCGATCACCAGCAGCTCGGCGAGCGCGCCACGCTCACGCGCGGCGAGGATCATGCGGCCGATGCGCGGATCGAGCGGCAGCTTCGCCAGTTCGATGCCGATCGGGGTGAGCTGGCGCGCCTCGTCGTCGGTGACCGCGCCGAGCTCGGCGAGCAACGCATAGCCGTCGCCGATCAGGCGCGAGCCGGGCGCGTCGATGAAGGGGAAGTCCTCCACCGCGCCCAGCTTCAGGGCCTTCATGCGCAGGATCACGCCGGCGAGCGAGGAGCGCAGGATCTCCGGGTCGGTGTGCGCCGGGCGGCGGTCGAAGTCGTCCTCGTCGTAGAGGCGGAAGCAGATGCCGTCCATGACGCGGCCGCAGCGGCCGGCGCGCTGCTTCGCCGCCGACTGGGCGATCTTCTCGACCTGCAGCTGCTCGACCTTGTTGCGCGGCGAGTAGCGCTTGATGCGCGCCAGCCCGGTGTCGACCACGTAGCGGATGCCGGGCACGGTCAGCGAGGTCTCGGCGACGTTGGTCGACAGCACCACCCTGCGCCCGTTGGAGGGCGAGAACACGCGCGCCTGCTCCTGTGCCGACTGGCGCGCGAACAGCGGCAGGATCTCGGTGCCGGGCAGGTGGTGGGCCTTCCTCAGCGCCTCGGCGGCCTCGCGGATCTCGCGCTCGCCGGGCAGGAAGACGAGCACGTCGCCGGGGCCGCAGCGCTGTGCCTCGTCCACCGCATCGACCAGCGCGTCCATCAGGTCGCGCCCCTTGTCCTTGCCCGCGTCCTTGCTCCCCCTCGCGGCGCTGCGCGCGGCCGCGGCGGGGTCGAGCGCCTCGCTCTCCACCGGCCGGTAGCGCATCTCGATCGGATACAGCCGGCCGGACACCTCGATCACCGGCGCCGGCCGGCCGGCCGCATCGGCGAAATGCTTCGCGAAGCGCTCCGCGTCCAGCGTCGCCGAGGTGACGATCACCTTCAGGTCCGGCCGGCGCGGCAGCAGGGTCCTGAGGTAACCGAGCAGGAAGTCGATGTTGAGGCTGCGCTCGTGGGCCTCGTCGATGATCAGGGTGTCGTAGGCGGCGAGCAGCGGGTCGGTCTGGGTCTCGGCGAGCAGGATGCCGTCGGTCATCAGCTTGACGTAGCTGCGCTCGCTGGTCTTGTCGGTGAAGCGGATCTTGTAGCCGACGACTTCGCCGAGCGGGCTCTTCAATTCCTGTGCGATACGGCTCGCGGTGGCGCGCGCCGCCAGCCGGCGCGGCTGGGTGTGGCCGATCAGGCCGGCGACGCCGCGGCCGAGCGTGAGCGCGATCTTGGGCAGCTGGGTGGTCTTGCCCGAGCCGGTCTCGCCACACACGATGATGACCTGATGCGCCGAAAGGGCCTGCGCGATCTCGTCGCGGCGGGCGGACACCGGCAGCTCGGGCGGAAAGTCCGGCACCGGCAGCGCCGCACGGCGGCTCGCGAAAGCGGCGCGCGAACGCGCGCTCAAGGCGTCGAAATCCGCCTGCAGCCTGGCCAGGCGCGCGCCCGCCTGCGCGGCGACGTCCGCCCCCTTGTGCGTAGCGGGCGACGCCCCCCCGCCACGCGCGAGATCGCGGGCCATGCGGCGCAGGCGCGGACGATCGACGCTGAGGCAATCGTCCAGGTTCGGCAGGTCGGATGGGCGGCGTGCGCCGCGATGGTCAGCCCTCATGGTCCGTCATCGGCTTCGTGGAACCGCGCATTATCGCAGGCCGCGCCGCAGAACACCCGCACCCATCGTCCGGCTGCACGGCGAGCCCGCGGGCCGGGTTGTCCCGGCATGCCTCCCGCAAGCCGCCTGCGGTGCGACAATACGCGGCGTTCCCGCCACCCCGAGCCCGATCATGCCCGCCCACGCCATCGCTGCCGTCGTCTACAAGCCCACCGACAACATCGAGGCCCTGCTCGCCCGCGCCGCGCGCGAGCTGGCCGCCCGCGGCGTGAGGCTCGGCGGCGTGCTGCAGCACGACATCCCGACCCTGATCGAGGACCCCTGCGCGATGCAGCTCGAGAACCTGGAGACCGGCGAGAGCATCCCGCTGTCGCAGGATCTCGGCCGCGGCTCGGTGTCGTGCCGGGTCGATCCGGATGCGCTCGCGCGCGGCTCGGTGGCGGTGCGCGGCGCGATCGGGCGCGGGGTCGATCTGGTCATCATCAACAAGTTCGGCGCCCAGGAAGTCGCCGGCGCCGGCCTGCGCGACGAGATGGGCGAGACGGTGCTGGCCGGGGTGCCGCTGCTCACCGCCGTGGGCGAGCGCTTCCTCGGCGAGTGGCGGGCATTCACCGGCGGCGAGGGCGCGCTGCTCGAGCCCACGCTCGAGGCCATCCTCGCCTGGTGGTCGGCGACCCGGGGGGCGTGAGCGGTGGAGTGCCGCCCGGGCTGCGCCGCCTGCTGCATCGCGCCCTCGATCTCGTCGCCGATTCCCGGCATGCCGCAGGGCAAGCCCGCCGGCGTGCGCTGCGTGCAGCTCGACGCCGACGACCGCTGCCGCCTGTTCAGCGACCCGCGCCGCCCGGCGGTGTGCGGCAGCCTGCGGCCCGCGGCCGACATGTGCGGCAGCGGACGCACGCAGGCGATGCATTACCTGGCCGAACTCGAGGCGCTGACCCTGAACCCGCGCTGAGCCCGCACTGATCCCGCCCCTGGGCGCAGGCGGGATGCAGGGGCTCACCCCCACGTCAGGCGCATCGACCGCGCCCATCACTCCGCGGCGCAACATTCGCGCCGCTATAATCCCCGGCCTCGCCCACCGGCGCGCCCTGCCCGTTCCTCCCTACCTATCCTGACCCCGGCCGCATGGACCTCTCCCTCCTCCTCGTCGCACTCGTCCTCGGCATCGTCGAGGGCCTGACCGAATTCCTGCCCGTCTCCTCGACCGGCCACCTGATCATCGTCGGCGACCTGCTCGGCTACAACGACGACGCCAGCAAGGTGTTCAAGATCGTCATCCAGCTCGCCGCCATCCTCGCCGTGTGCTGGGACTACCGCGAGCGCCTGATCAGGGTCGCCACCGGCCTGCCCACCCAGCCGAGCGCGCGGCGTTTCGTGTGGCTGCTGTTCATCGGCTTCCTGCCCGCGGCCGTGCTTGGGCTGATGTTCCACTCCACGATCAAGGGCCTGCTGTTCAACCCGATCACGGTGGCGACCGCGCTGGTGGTCGGCGGCCTCGTCATCCTCTACGTGGAAAGGCGCGCCTACCACCCGCGCATCCACGACGTGGACGCACTGCGCTGGACCGACGCACTCAAGGTCGGCTTTGCCCAGGCGCTGGCGATGATCCCGGGCACCTCGCGCTCGGGCGCGACCATCATGGGCGGCGTGATCTTCGGCCTGTCGCGCAAGACGGCGGCCGAGTTCTCCTTCTTCCTGGCGATCCCGACCATGTTCGCCGCCACCGCCTACGACCTGTACAAGAACTGGGCGCTGCTGCGGCTGGAAGACCTGCCGGTGTTCGCGGTCGGCTTCGTCGCCTCCTTCGTCGCCGCGATGTGGGCGGTGAAGAGCTTCATCAAGTTCATCTCCAACCACACCTTCGTCGTCTTCGCCTGGTACCGCATCGTGTTCGGCATCTTCGTGCTGGCGACCTGGTACTTCGGCTGGGTGGAATGGTCCGAACCCTGAACGCATCCCTGAGCGAGCGCACACGATGATCATCTACCTGCACGGCTTCCGCTCCGCCCCGGCCTCGATCAAGGCCCGGGCGCTGCAGACCCGCATGCGCGAGCGCGGCCTCGCCGAGCGCTTCTGGTGCGAACAGCTGCCGGTGTCGCCGCGCGCCGCGATCGCGCTCGCCGAGCGCGAAATCGCCCGCGCGCGCGCCGCCGGACTCGCGCCGACCGTGGTCGGCAGCTCGCTCGGCGGCTACTACGCCACCTGGCTGGCCGAGCGCCACGACCTGCGCGCCGTGCTGGTCAACCCGGCGGTGGTCGCCCCGCTCGAGCTGGGCGCCTACGTCGGCACCCAGGACAACATGTACACCGGCGAGCGCTTCGAGTTCACCCACGACCACATCGACGAGCTGCGCGCGCTCGAGGTGCCCGCCATCACCCGACCGCAGCGCTACTGGCTGCTGGTCGAGACCGGCGACGAGGTGCTCGACTACCGCCACGCGGTGGACAAGTACGCCGGCGCCCGGCAGACCGTGCTGGAAGGCGGCGATCACGGCTTCTCGCGCTGGGACGACTACCTCGACGCGGTGATCGCCTTCGCCGGCCTCGACACCGCCGCATCCGGCGCGGGCGCGCGGCGATGAGCCCGGCCGGCCGCGACGCGCCCGCCGCCTCGGTCGCGGCGCAGGCAGCGCTACCCGGCTTCGACGCGCGCCGCTTCAAGGCCATGGAGCGCGCCGGCTTCAACCGCATCGCCGCCCGCTATGCCGACGGCGCCCACCTGCGCGCCGAGCTCGCCACGGCGCTGCTCGACGCCGCCGCGCTCGCCCCCGGCCAGCGCGTGCTCGACCTCGCCAGCGGCCCCGGCCTGCTCGCCGGCGAGGCGGCGCGGCGCGTCGCGCCCGGCGGCAGCGTGCTCGCCACCGACATCGCGGAGGCCATGCTCGCCGAAGGCGCGCGGCGCTGCGGCGCACGGGCGGACGCGCCCTGCTTCGCCGCGGCCGACGCCGAGCGGCTGTGCCTGGCCGACGCCTGCGTGGACCGCGTGCTGGCCGGCCTGGCGTTGTTCATCTTCCCGCACCCGGAGCAGGCGCTGGCCGAGATGCATCGCGTGCTGGCCCCCGGCGGCCGGCTCGCGCTGTCGGTGTGGGGCGTGCGCGAGGCCGTACCGCTGATCCACTGCGCGCAGGACACCATCGCCCGCCTGCTGCCCCCGCCCAAGGTCGTCCGTCCCTCGGTGTTCCGCTTCGGCGAGCCCGCGGTACTCGCCGCTGCGCTCGCCGCCGCCGGCTTCGACGACATCGACATCCGCCCGTGCGCGTTCAGCTGCCACTTCGACACCGCCGAAGCCTGCTGGCAGGCCTTCCTCGACCTGGCCGGCGGCGCCGCCGAAGCGCTCGGCCGGCTGCCGCAGACCACCCGGGACGCGCTGCAGGCCGCGGTGGCGGACGAGCTCGAACCCCATCGCTGCAAGGACGGCCGCGGCGGCTACCTGCTGCCGGCGCTCACCCTGGTCGCCTCGGCGCGCCGCCGCGGATGAGCGTATGCCGCCCCACCCCGCGGCCGACGCCCTGCGCGCCGCGCCGTTCTGCCGCCCACACGCTTGCCCCGGGCATGCTCGCCCCACGCACCCTCGCTGACGACCCCGCCTGACCCCGTGCCCGCCACCCACTCCCAGAACCAGACCTTCACCGCCGCCGCGCAGCCGCCGTCGGGCGACCCGCGCCTGGCGCGCAACGGCATGCTCGCCGCCCTCACCGCCTTCATCATCTGGGGGCTGGCGCCGATCTACTTCCGCGCCCTGGGCGCAGTGCCGCCGTTCGAGATCGTCGCCCACCGCGTGCTGTGGTCGGCCCTGTTCCTCGCCGTGCTGCTCGCCGCGCTGCCCTTCACCGGCGGCTTCGCGCGCGTGCGCGCCGTGTGGCAGCAGCCCCGCCTGCTCGCGCTGCTCGCGCTGACCTCGCTGCTCACCAGCAGCAACTGGCTGGTGTTCATCTGGGCGATCGACGCCGGCCGGCTGCTCGAGGCCAGCCTCGGCTACTTCATCAACCCGCTGGTGAGCGTCGCGCTCGGCGCGCTCTTCCTCGGCGAACGCCTGCGGCCGCTGCAGGCGCTGGCGGTGGCGATCGCCTGCGCCGGGGTCGGCTGGCGGGTATGGCAGGTCGGCAGCCTGCCGTGGATCCCGCTCTTCCTCGCCGGCACCTTCGGCCTCTACGGCCTGCTGCGCAAGCGCGCCCCGGTCGATGCGGTCAGCGGCCTGTTCGTCGAGACCGTGCTCGTCGCCCCGCTCGCGCTCGCCTGGCTCGGCTCGCTGCAGCTGCAGGGCAGCCTCGCCTTCGGCGGCGGCGGCCTCGCCGACTGGCTGCTGCCGCTCACCGGTGTGATCACCGCGGTGCCGCTGATGATGTTCGCGGTCGGCGCGCGCCGCCTGCCGCTGGCCACCGTCGGTTTCCTGCAGTACATCGCGCCCAGCCTCAACTTCCTGGTCGCGGTGCTGCTGTTCCGCGAGCCCTTCGACACCACCCAGCTCATCGGCTTCGCGCTGATCTGGGTGGCGCTCGCGCTCTACTCCGCGGACATGCTGCGCGCCGCCCGTGCGGCACGCTGAGACCCGGCGCGGCGTAATCCAGTAAACTGTCAGGCTTGCTCTTACCAGGCGGATGCCGATGTTCGTGCTGTATGAAGAGGACGGGGCCTTCAAGGCCGGCACGATCCTCGCCGATAACGAAGCCACCCTGCAGGTCGAGAACACCCACGGCAAGCGGGTGAAGCTCAAGCGCGCCAACGTGCTGCTGGAGTTCCGCGAACCCGGGCCGTCCGACCTGCTCGCCCGCGCCGAGGCGGGGGCCGAGGAGCTCGACATCGAGTTCCTGTGGGAAGTGTGCGGGGACGACGAGTTCGCCTTCGCCGACTTCGCCGCCGAATACCAGGGCCACCCGCCGACCGCGGTCGAGTCCGCTGCCCTCCTGCTGCGCCTGCACTCGGCGCCGATCTGGTTCCACCGCAAGGGCAAGGGGCGCTTCCGCAAGGCCCCGACCGACATCCTGCAGGCCGCGCTCGCCGGCCTGGAGAAGAAGCGCCAGCAGGCGGCGGCGATCGAGCACATGCGCGCCGAACTGGTCGACGGCCGACTGCCGGCCGAGCTCGCCGCGCTGCTGCCGCAGGCGCTCTACCGCCCCGACCGCAATCGCCCCGAGATCAAGGCCCTGGAAGCCGCCTGCGTGGACACCGGGCTGTCGGCCGCGCGCCTGCTGCTCAAGTGCGGCGCGCTCGCCTCGAGCTACGACTTCCACTACAACCGCTTCCTGTTCGAGCACTTCCCCGAAGGGACGGCCTTCCCCGGCGTCGAGCCGGCGGCGATGGCCGCCGACCTGCCGCGCGCCGAGGTCGCCGCGTTCTCGATCGACGACGCCTCGACCACCGAGATCGACGACGCCTTCTCGGTGACGCCGCGCGCCGAGGGCGGCTGGCGCATCGGCATCCACATCGCCGCGCCGGCGCTCGGCTTCGCGCGCGGCTCGGGCCTGGACGCGATCGCCCGCCGGCGGCTGTCGACCGTCTATATGCCGGGCAACAAGATCACCATGCTCCCCGACGAGGTGGTGCAGGCCTTCACCCTGGCTGAAGGGCGCGACTGCCCTGCGGTGTCGCTGTACCTCGACGTCACGCCCGGGCTGGCCATCGTCGGCGAGGAGAGCCGGGTCGAGATCGTGCCGATCGTCGCCAACCTGCGCCACCATGACATCGAGCCGGTGTTCAACGACGAGACCGTGCATGGCGAAGGGCCCGACTTCCAGTGGAAGCGTGAACTCACGCTGCTGTGGGACCTCGCCACCGTGATGGAGGCCGGTCGCGGCAAGGCCGCTGGCAACGAGGATCGCATCGACTTCGGTTTCAGCGTGGACTGGACGCACGACACCGCCGACGGCCCCGGCCTGGTCAGCATCAGCCGCCGGCTGCGCGGTTCGCCGATGGACAAGCTGGTCGCCGAGCTGATGATCTACGCCAACATGACCTGGGGCAAGCTGCTCGACAAGGCCGGCGTGCCGGGCCTGTACCGCGCCCAGGGCGGCGGCAAGGTGCGCATGACCACGGTCGCCGCGCCGCACGAGGGTCTCGGCGTGGACTGCTACGCGTGGTCGAGCTCGCCGCTGCGGCGCTATGTCGACCTGGTCAACCAGTGGCAGATCGTCTCGGTGCTGCAGGGCACGCCGCCGGCGTTCGCGCCCAAGTCGGCCGACCTGATGGCGGCGCTGCGCGACTTCGAGCTCACCTACGCCGAGTACGCCGAGTTCCAGCGCGGCATGGAGCGCTACTGGTGCCTGCGCTGGCTGCGCCAGCACGGCCGCGGCG
>JAREIX010000137.1 GCA_029286945.1 Thauera sp.
GCCTTCGTGGCTGCGCGCGCGCTGCGCGAAGATGTCGAGGATCAGCGCGGTGCGGTCGATGACCATGCACTGCAGTTCGCGCTCGAGGTTGCGCTGCTGGGCAGGCGACAGGGCGTGATTGAAGATCACGATGTCGGCGCCATTGGCACGCAGCGCCTCGCCGATCTCCTGCACCTTGCCGCTGCCGGCAAAGAGCTTGGAATCTGGCGCGGCGCGCTTGCCCTGCACCACGGCTTCGACGCGCGCGCCGGCGCTGATCGTCAGCAGCTTGAGCTCGGACAGGCGCTCGTCGATCGCGCCCTGACCGAGGTCGAGTTGCACGAGCACGGCACGCTCACCGGAGGCGGGGCGCTCAAACATGCGCGCCTCCCGCGGCCGGGTCGCGCCGGCCGCGCCGCGTCGCGCGCGGCCTCAGTTGCCGCCCTCTTCCTGCTGGATGACGACCGGACGAGCGGGAACGACGGTGGAGATGGCGTGCTTGTAGACCATCTGCGTGACGGTGTTCTTGAGCAGCACGACGTACTGGTCGAAGGACTCGACCTGGCCCTGAAGCTTGATGCCGTTCACCAGGTAGATCGACACCGGAATGTGTTCGCGACGCAGGGTGTTGAGAAAGGGGTCTTGTAGAAGTTGCCCTTTGTTGCTCATTGCTGAACCTCTTTATTTTGTGTTTATAAGAATGTTGTGGATCTTGATGTTGCACTGCGCAATGGCAGTATGCAACGAAATCCGGGTGTGGAAACGGGTTCTCGACGGTAAAAGTTTTCAACTCCGTGTCGCGTACGGATTGTGCGTGGTGCGGAACTGGATGCGCAAGGGCGTGCCCTGGAGCTTGAACGCCTCCATGAAGCAACGCTCGAGGTAGCGCACGTAGGACTGCGGGATGTCGTCCAGGGCGTTGCCGTGGATGACGATCACGGGAGGGTTCATGCCGCCCTGGTGGGCATATCGCATCTTCGGACGAGCCAGCCCGTGGCGCGGCGGCGCCTGGCGCGCGACCGCCTGCTGCAGGGCGCGCGTCAGGCGCGGCGTGGACAGGTCGGCGGTGGCCGCGCCGTAGGCCGCATCGACCGACTTCAGCAGCCCGTTGATGCCCTCAGCCTTGAGCGCCGAGATCTGGTGGAAGCGGGCGAAGGCCAGGAAGGCGAGCTTGCGCGCGATGTCCGCCTTCAGGCGCTCGCGGCGGTAGTCGTCGACCGCATCCCACTTGTTGATCGCCACCACCAGCGCGCGGCCGGCCTCGAGGGCGAAGCCGGCGATGTGAGCATCCTGGTCGGAGATGTCCTGCGCCGCATCGAGCACCAGCACGACCACGTTCGACTCCTGGATCGCCTGCAGGGTCTTGATGACGGAGAACTTCTCGACCGCCTCGAAGACCTTGCCGCGGCGGCGCAGGCCGGCGGTGTCGATCAGCGTGTAGCGCCGCCCGGCGCGCTCGAAGGGGATCGCGATCGCGTCGCGGGTGGTGCCCGGCATGTCGAAGGCGATCACGCGCTCCTCGCCGAGCAGGGTATTGACCAGGGTGGACTTGCCGACGTTGGGGCGACCGACGATCGCCACGCGCGGCCCCTCGTCCTCGCGCGCCTCCTTCTCCTCGTCGAGCGGGAACGGCGCCAGCACGATGTCGATGAGCTGCTTCACGCCGTCGCCATGGGCGGCCGACACGGGCAGCGGGTCGCCCAGGCCGAGCGCGTGGAAGTCGGCGGCGACGATCGCGCGGTCGAGGCCCTCGGCCTTGTTCACCACCAGATGGACCGGGCGCCCGGCGCGCCGCAGGCGCGCGGCGATGTTCTCGTCGTGCGGCGTGCGCCCGGCGCGGCCATCGACCAGGAACAGCAGCACGTCGGCCTCGGCGATCGCCTGCTCGGCCTGGCGCGCCATCTCGTGCATGATGCCGTCCTTGGCCACGGGGTCGAAGCCGGCGGTGTCGACGACCAGGTAGTCGCGCTCGCCGACGCGGCCGACGCCGTAGTGACGGTCGCGCGTGAGGCCGGGCTGGTCGGCGACCAGCGCGTCGCGCGTGCGGGTAAGACGGTTGAACAGGGTCGACTTGCCGACGTTGGGCCGGCCAACCAGAACGATGGTGGGTTTCACTTGCTGCGGTGCCTCAGCGCACTTCGTACGCGGTTATGTCGCCGTCCAGGTCCTGGACGACGAAGCCCCGCCCGAGCGGGACGGGATCGGCGGTGATCGCCTCGCTGCCCGCGCGGTCACGGGCAGCGAAGGCGCCGGTCTCGCGGTTCAGCAGATGGACGTAGCCTTCGACGTCGCCGACCACGACATGGTCGCCGACGATGAGCGGCCGCGACACGTGGCGGCGCGCGAGCGCATCCTGCTTCCACACGCTGGCGCCGCTGTAGGCGTCGAGCGCCTGCACCGCGTCGCGGTCGTCGGTGATCATGGCGAAGCGCGCATCGCGATCCATGCCGACGCTACTGGAGAAATCGCGCGCCCAGATGGCGTTGCCGTTCGAGGTGTCGAAGCAGGCGGCGCGCCCCTGGAAGCTGACCGCGCACACCTCGCGCCGGCCGACGACCGGCGTGCCGGCGATGTCGGCCACGCGCTCGAGCTCGGTCGAGCCGCGCGGCACGGCGACGTTGAGTTCGGTGATCGCGCCGCCGTTGGCGAGGTTGATCACCGCCAGCTTGCCGCCCGGGAAGCCGGCGAGGACGACCGGCCCCTCGATGACCACGCTGGCGAAGCTGCGCAGCGCCAGCGGCGGGTTGTTGCGCTGGTACACCCAGCGCCGGCTGCCGTCGCGCGCATCGAGTGCGATCAGGCGGTTGTCCGAGGCGCGCACGATGACGAAATCGAGGCTGACCGCCGGCGGCGCGAGCACCTCGGCGCCGACGTTCGCCCGCCAGCGCTCGCTGCCGGTCGCCGCGTCGAGCGCGATCACCGCGCCATCGGTGGCGGCGACCACGGCCAGGCGGCCATCGGCGCCCACCCCCGCGGACAGCGTCGTGTCGGTGTCGACACGCCACACCGCGCGCCCGCCCTCGAAGCGCGCGACCTCGCCGTCATGACCGGCCGCGTACACCGCGTCGCTCCACACCGCGGGCTGGAAGCGATACGGCCCCGCCTCGCCGATGTTGGCGCTCCAGGCGCTGGCGAGCTGGGCCGAGGGCGTGAAATCGACCAGCTCGGCCGGCTTGGCGGCGGAGCTGGCGAAGGGATTGAGCGACGAGCAAGCGGTGGTGAGCAGGACGGCGGCAAACAGCGGAACCAGGCGCAACGACAGCGGCTTCATCGATCAGACTCCGAGGGATTCGAGTTTCACGCGCACGACTTCACGCAGGGTGACGGCTTCCTCGCCTTCGGTGGCCAGGCCGTCGATCGCCGCCTGCCAGGCCGCGCGCGCTTCGGCCTTCTTGCCCTGCGCGGCGAGCACATCACCGCGCAGGTCGTCGAAGCGCGACTTGTACGCGGGCGTGGGCGCGGCCTGCAGGCGGGCGAGCGCGGCGTCGTGCTCCCCCTGCTGCAGCAGCACGGCCGCCAGACGCAGGCGCGCGAGATCGCGCAGCGCGGCGTCCTTGCCCTTGTCGGCTGCCCACTCGAGCTGGGCGCGGGCGTTGGCGAGGTCGCCGCTCTCGAACTGCAGCGCCGCCGACAGCAGCGCGCCGAGCTGGGCGCTGACCGTGCCGCCGTGCTCGCCGATCAGCCGCCCGGCGGCCTCGCGCGCCTTCTGCGCGTCCTGCTGCTCGGCGGCCTGCTGCACCGCGTAGTACAACACGCCGGCCTCGCCGGCGTTGCGGTTCTGGTACCAGTTCCAGCCCTGCCAGCCCACCGAGGCGAGCGCCGCGACCACCGCCAGGGTGACGACGAAGTTGCCGTACTGCGCCCACCAGGCCTTGAGTTCGGATATCTGTTCCTGCTCTTCGAGATCGTAGACCGCCATCATCAAGCCTCTTGTTCGGATTCTTCGGAATACAACAGCGCAGCCACCGCCTCGGGCAGCGCCTCGAGCGTGACGCGCTGCTGCGCACCGCCGCCGCGCAGCGGCTTGACACCGACCTCGCCAGCCGCTGCCTCGTCCTCGCCGATCACGATCGCCACCGGCGCCTCGCTGGCGTCGGCCTTCTTCATCTGCGACTTGAAGCTGCCGCCGCCGCAGTGCATCAGCACCGCGAAGCCGTGCTCGCGCAGCGCCTCGGCGGCACGCATGCCCAGGCGCTGGGCGGTGTCGCCGACGCTCACCACGTAGGCGTCGGGCACCGAACGCTCGGCCTCGCCACCGCACTCCTTCCATAGCAGCAGCAGGCGTTCGATGCCGATCGCGAAACCCGCCGCCGGCTGCGGTTTGCCGCCGAGCTGCTCGAACAGGCCGTCGTAGCGTCCGCCGGCGCAGATCGTGCCCTGCGCGCCCAGGCGCGTGGTGACCCACTCGAACACGGTGCGGTTGTAGTAGTCCAGGCCGCGCACCAGGCGGTGGTTGATCCGGTAGGGGATGCCGGCGTCCTTGAGGAAGACCTGCACCGCCACGAAGTGCGCCTTCGACTCCTCGCCGAGGTAGTCGGCGAGCCGGGGCGCGGCCTCGACGATCGCATGCAGCTCGGGGTTCTTGGTGTCGAGAATGCGCAGCGGGTTCGTGTGCAGGCGGCGCTTGCCGTCCTCGTCGAGCTTGTCCTGGTGCTGCTCGAGATAGGCGATCAGGGCTGCGCGATGACGGGCGCGCTCCTCGGGGGCGCCGAGCGAGTTGATCTCGAGCGCCACGTCCTCGAGGCCGAGGTCTTCCCACAGCCGCGCGCACATCAGGATCAGCTCGGCGTCGGTGTCGGCGCCGGCGAAACCGAGCGCCTCGACGCCGATCTGGTGGAACTGGCGGTAGCGCCCTTTCTGCGGGCGCTCGTGGCGGAACATCGGCCCGTAGTAGTACAGGCGCTGCGGACCGCCGGAGGGGATCAGGTTGTGCTGGATCGCGGCGCGCACGCAGGACGCCGTGCCCTCGGGGCGCAGCGTGAGGTGCTCGCCGTTCAAGGCGTCCTCGAAGGAGTACATCTCCTTCTCGACGATGTCGGTGACCTCGCCGATCGCGCGCTTGAACAGCGGCGTCGGCTCGACCAGCGGCATGCGGATCGGGCGGTAGCCGTAGCTCTGCAGCCAGTCGCGGACGATGTCCTCGAAGTATTCCCAGGTTTCGGCGTCGGCCGGCAGGATATCGTTCATCCCGCGCACGGCCTGCAAGGTCTGGCTCATGGGGTTGTGTTCTTCTGTGTCGCGCTCACGCGCGGTGGTCGTTGTTCGTTGCGGCGCTCAGCCGCCCTTCTTCACGTACTTGGTGGCCACGTAGTTGTCCACGATGGCCTTGAACTCGGCGGCGATGTTGTCGCCGCGCAGGGTGACGACCTTCTCGCCATCGACATACACCGGCGCGGCCGGCGTCTCGCCGGTGCCGGGCAGCGAGATGCCGATGCTGGCGTGCTTGCTCTCGCCCGGCCCGTTGACCACGCAGCCCATCACCGCCAGCGTCATGTTCTCGACGCCGTCGTACTGTTCGCGCCACACCGGCATCTGTGCGCGCACGTAGTCCTGGATGCCGGAGGCGAGCTCCTGGAAGAAGGTGCTGGTGGTGCGTCCGCAGCCCGGGCAGGCGGTGACCATCGGGGTGAAGGCGCGCAGGCCCATGGTCTGCAGGATCTCCTGCGCGACCACCACCTCCTGGGTGCGGCTGCCGCCCGGCTCCGGGGTGAGCGAGATGCGGATGGTGTCGCCGATGCCTTCCTGCAGCAGCACCGACAGCGCCGCGGTGGAGGCGACGATGCCCTTGCTGCCCATGCCGGCCTCGGTGAGCCCCAGGTGCAGCGCATAGTCGCTGCGCCGGGCGAGGTCGCGGTACACCGCGATCAGGTCCTGCACGCTCGAGACCTTGGCCGACAGGATGATGCGCTCGCGGCCGAGGCCGTATTCCTCGGCCTTGGCCGCGGATTCGAGCGCCGACACCACCAGCGCCTCGCGCATCACCGCGCCGGCGTCGCGCGGCTCGGCGCGCTTCGCGTTCTCGTCCATGATGCGCGCCAGCACGGACTGGTCGAGGCTGCCCCAGTTGACGCCGATGCGCACCGGCTTGTCGTAGCGGCAGGCGAGCTCGACGATGGCGGCGAACTGCGGATCGCGCTTGGCGCCGGCGCCGACGTTGCCCGGGTTAATGCGGAACTTGGCGAGCGCCTCCGCGCAGGCCGGGAAGTCGGTCAGCAGCTTGTGGCCGTTGTAGTGGAAGTCGCCGACCAGCGGCACGTCCAGGTTGAGCGCCAGCAGGCGGTCGCGGATCTTCGGCACCGCGGCGGCGGCGGCCTCGTTGTTTACCGTGATGCGCACGATCTCGGAACCGGCGCGCGCCAGCTCGGCCACCTGCATCGCGGTGCCGAGCACGTCGGCGGTGTCGGTGTTGGTCATCGACTGCACGACGACCGGCGCGTCGCCTCCGATCCTGACCTTGCCGACGCGCACCCCGCGGGTGCGGTGGCGGGCAAGCGGGCAGGCAGCGATCGGGGAGGAATCGTGTTGCGAGGTCATGGTTTGAGTCATCAGCGAAGCGTCAGGCGGGCAACGGTGCCGCGAATGTGGGGAGCGAGCTCGACCGGCTTGCCGTCGTGCTCGAGCTTGACGCTGGCCGCGTTGCCGACCACCAGCGTGAACGGCGCCCTGCCCTGCACGGTGCGCGTGCTGCCGGCGCGGTTGGTGCCGGAGTGCAGGATGGCGCCGTTCGCATCGCGCACCTCGATCCAGGCGTCGGCACCGAAGCGGAAGCTCAGCTGCCCGGCCGCGGGCGTTGCGGCGGGCATCGGCTCGGCCGCAGCGGCAGCAGGCGCACTCACGGGCGCCGGTGCAGGCTCGGCCGCCGCCGCGGGCATCGTGCCGGCGAGGCTGGCGCCGGGCACTGCCGCGCTCGCCGCGGCGGGCGCGCCCGTAGCAGCTGCGCCTGCGTTCGCGACCGGCGCAGCATCCGCGACCGACTCGACGACAGAAGGCTGCGGCGGCGCAAGCTGGACGGTAGTCTCGGACTCCAGGGGCTGTGTGGGCGCGGGCGCGAAGGCAGGAGCCGGCTCCGCCACGGCGCCGACGGAGGGCGCGGACCCGGTGCGGAACCAGTCGAAATACCAGCCCACGGCGAGCAGGGCGAGCAGCACCAGCACGACCAGGCCGGCCGGGAAGCTGCCACTGCGCCGGCCGCCGCCGGAGGGCAGGTCGCCGTCGGCATTGCGGATCGGCGACAGGTCGGGCGTCCCCTGCCCGGCCAGGCGCTGCACGGCATCGAGCAGCGGCGCCGCATCGAGGCCGAGGTAGCGCGCATAGTTGCGCATGAACCCGCGCACGAAGGCCATGCCCGGCAGGGCATCGAAATCGTCGTGCTCGAGCGCCTCGACCTGGCGCGGGCTCAGCTTGAGTGCGAAGGCGACTTCATGCACCGACTCGCCCCGCACCTCGCGCGCGCGGCGCAGCTGCGCACCCGGCGAGGACGGCACGGCGGCCGCGGCGGCAAGGTTCTCGGACGGCGTGCTGCTCACTCGAACTTCCCTTCATTGAACAATTTGAATTCCTCCGAATCCGCGAACCGCGACTGCAGCTGCGAGGCATAGCTCGCCGCCGCGTCCTGGTTGCCGAGGCGGCGCTCGGTGCGCAGCCCGAGCCACACCGAAGCAGCGCTCGGATTGAGCTGCTGGTGCAGGCGCACGAGATGGCCGCGCGCCTGGTCGTAACGGCCGTTGCGGTAGGCGATGTCGGCGAGCTGGTAGAGCGCCTGCCCGTTGGCGGGATCCGCCTGCACCGCACGCATGAACTGCACCTCGGCCGCGGCGTCGTCCTTGAGTCGCAGGTAGCACAGCCCGGCGTTGGTCAGCGGCCGCCCCGGATGGCGGTAGTAGGGGTTGCGGGCGGCCAGCGCCAGCCTGTCCAGCCCCTGCTGCGCCTGGCCCTGGGTGCACAGGAACCAGCCATAGCTGTTGTTGAAGTCGGGATCGCCGGGCGCCTCGCGCAGCGCACGCTCGAAGTTCTCGCGCGCGGCGGCGTTCTCCTCGATCAGCATGTAGGCGAGGCCGAGCAGATGATAGGCGGGCGCGTAGTTCGGGCTGTCGTTGAGCGCGATCCGGGCCTCGTCGAGCGCCACGTCGTAGCGCCCGACCTCGAAGTAGGCCATGCCCAGGTCCACATGCACGCGCGCGCGCCCTTCTGCCGGGGTCGCCGGGGTGATGTCGGACATCGGGCGGCTGACGGTCGATGCGGCGCCCGGGTCGCCACCGGGCACGGTCGCGCAGCCGGCCAGCAGGGCGGCTGCAAGCGTCATCGACAACAGTAGCGGGCGGCGCTTCATCCTCATTCCTCCGTGACCTTCTTCAGGCGGACCGTGCGCCGGGTCTTGTCCTGGACCTGGCCCGCGAGCTGGCCGCAGGCCGCATCGACATCGTCGCCGCGCGTCTTGCGCGTGGTGGTGACGATGCCGGCGTCAATGAGGATACCGGCAAAACGGCGGATGCGTTCCGCCGGGGAACGCAGGAAGCCCGAATTCGGAAAGGGATTGAAGGGGATCAGGTTGAACTTGCACGGCGTGTCGCGCACCAGCACGACGAGCTCGCGGGCGTGCGCGTCGCTGTCGTTCACCCCGTCGAGCATCACGTACTCGAAGGTGACGAAATCGCGCGGCGCGCGCTCGAGGTAGCGCTGGCAGGCGGCCATCAGCTCGCGCAGCGGATATTTCTGGTTGATCGGCACCAGGCGGTCGCGCAAGGTGTCGTTGGAGGCATGCAGCGACACCGCCAGCGCCACCGGGCACTCCTCGCGCAGGCGATCCATCGCCGGCACGATGCCCGAGGTGGACACGGTGACGCGGCGGCG
>JAREIX010000138.1 GCA_029286945.1 Thauera sp.
TCGTGCAGAAGTACCGCAAGATCATGCCCTGGGTGCCGATCGAGGGCTGGTATCCGGGCGACTGCACCTATGTGTCCGACGGCCCGAAGGGCATGAAGATCAGCCTCATCATCTGCGACGACGGCAACTACCCCGAGATCTGGCGCGACTGCGCGATGAAGGGCGCCGAGCTGATCGTGCGCTGCCAGGGCTACATGTACCCGGCCAAGGACCAGCAGGTGATGGTGGCCAAGGCGATGGCGTGGATGAACAACTGCTACGTGGCGGTGGCCAACGCCACCGGCTTCGACGGCGTGTATTCCTACTTCGGCCACTCGGCCATCGTCGGCTTCGACGGCCGCACGCTGGGCGAATGCGGCGAAGAGGAGATGGGCATCCAGTACGCCGAACTCTCCACCAGCCTGATCCGCGACTTCCGCAAGAACGCGCAGTCGCAGAACCACCTCTTCAAGCTGCTGCACCGCGGCTACACCGGCAAGATCAACTCCGGCGAAGCGCCCACCGGCGTCGCCGCCTGCCCCTACAGCTTCTACGGCGAGTGGATCAACGACCCGGAAGGCACGCGCAAGAAGGTGGAGGCGATCACCCGGTCCACCGTGGGCACGCCGGAATGCCCGATCGAGGGCATCCCCAACCAGCCACCAGCCCATCGCTGAAGCAGCCCCACCCGCCCCTCCAACGCCCGTCGGAGGCGCGCCCAAAACACCCGCCCCGAACAAGCACCCACGTTCCACCGGAGGGGGCGGGCGCGATGGGGCGATTTCAGGCCCGCCGGCTCGGGCGGCGCCATCCCGGGGCAGTCCGGGCCGGCTGTCCGAGCGCAGCGAGTTTCCGGCCCGGCCGGGATGGCGTCGCCCGAGCCGGGAACCCGAAGGGCGGGCCTGCATGAGCCCCAGCGCGCCCCGCCCCGACGTGCGCCGAGGCCCGAGCGCCACGGCCCCAGCCCCCAAGCACCATCGGCCAGAGCACACGCACATGGACCTTACCCCCTACCGCCTCACCGCCGAGCCCTACTACCACCCCACCGGCCACGAGATCGCCCTCTACGAACACGCCTACGCGCACCGTCTGCCGCTGGTGCTCAAGGGCCCGACCGGCTGCGGCAAGACGCGCTTCGTCGAATACATGGCCTGGCGCCTCGGCAAGCCGCTGATCACCCTGGCCTGCAACGAGGACATGACCGCCGCCGACCTCGTCGGCCGCTACCTGCTCGACGCCGACGGCACGCGCTGGCACGACGGCCCGCTCACCACCGCGGTGCGCCATGGCGCCATCTGCTACCTGGACGAAGTGGTCGAAGCGCGCCAGGACACCACGGTGGTGATCCACCCGCTCACCGACAGCCGCCGCATCCTGCCGCTGGACAAGAAGGGCGAGATCGTCGCCGCGCATCCCGACTTCCAGCTCGTCGTGTCCTACAACCCCGGCTACCAGAGCCACAGCAAGAGCCTCAAGCAATCCACCCGCCAGCGCTTTGCCGCGCTCGAGTTCGACTACCCGGCGGCGGAGGCCGAGGCGGACATCGTCGCCCACGAGGCCGGCATCGACCGCGCGCTCGCCGCGCGCCTGGTCGACATCGCCCACCAGTCGCGCCGCCTGCGCGAGCGCGGGCTGGACGAGGGCATCTCCACTCGCATGCTGATCTACGCCGGCGTGCTGATCCGCGACGGCCTGCCGCCAGTCGATAGCTGCCGCATGGCGATGACCGCCCCGATCACTGACGACCCCGACATGCAGCGTGCGCTGGGGGCCATCCTTGAATCGGCCTTCTGACCTGCCTGCGGCGTGGTGGCCGATGACGTGCGTCGATAGCCTCGCTCCGCGCCTGGCCGCGCTCGGCCACGTGATGCACGCCTTCGGCATCGACGACGGCGACGTGCAGGCGCTGGACCGCCCGCCGCAGGACGGCCCGGCGCCGCGCCCGGTGCTGCACGGCGCCACCCTGCTGCTGCCCGCGGCGCCGTCGGCGTGGGCGGCGAGTGGGGCCGCGAGTGGGGCCACGGCTGGGGCAGCACCCGGTGACACGCTGCTGCACGACCTCCACCTCGCCGCCACGCTGCACGCCATCGGCCACCTGCGCCATTCGCCACGCCGCCAGCCGCCCGGGAAGCGCAAGCCGATGAGCCTGGCGCTGGCCGGCGCCATCGAGGACGTGCGCGTCGACCGCCTGCTGATGCGCCGCCACCCCGGGCTCACACGCCTGTTCCGCCACCTGCTGCGCGGCCAGCCCGGACTGCCGCAAGTCGGCTTCGAGGCGCTGATCGCGCGCCTGCAGCGCGTGCTGCTCGACCCCCAGGCCGACGACGACAACGCCTGGGTGCGCAAGGGCCGCGCGCTGTTCGAGGCGCAGGCCGCGCGGCTGGACGATGCCGAGGCCTTTCGCGCGGTGGTGTCGGTGCTGGCCAACGACCTCGGCCAGCTACGCGTGCGCATGAACCTGCAGACCTACGCCCCGCCCCTGCCCTGGCACGACGACAACAGCCACCTGTGGGCGCACGGCGCCGACGCCGAGCAGGCCGAAACCACGCTGCGCCGCCCGCCACCGCAGGGCGCACGCCAGCCCGCGCCGCCGCAAGCGCCGGAAGAAGCCACGGACCCGACGCCCCTGCCCGAGCTCGCCCGCCACGACTACCCGGAATGGCACTACCGCCTGGAGCGCGCCCGCGACAACTGGTGCACCGTGATCGAACGCGCCGTGCCGCCCGCCCTCGCCAGCGCACCGCCACCGCCCGCCCGCGCGCCGCTGCGGCTCGCGCGCAGCCACCGTCTCGACCGCAGCCAGCGCATCCGCCGCCAGTGGGAAGGCGACGAGCTCGATCTGGACGCTGCCACCGAAGTCTTCATCGACCGCCGGCTGGGGCTGGCGCCCGATCCGCGCCTGTTCCGCCGCAACGGCCGCGCCGTGCCGCGTACCAGCCTGCTGCTGTTGCTCGACCTGTCAGCCTCCACCGCCGACCTGCAGCCCTGCGGGCGCAGCGTGCTGGACCTTGAATGCGAGGCCGTCACGCTGCTGATGGATGCGCTGCGCGACGGCGAGGACCGGCTGGAGGTCGCCGGCTTCGATTCGGACGGCCGGCAGGCGGTGAACTACCTCCGCCTGCTCGACTTCGGCCAGCCCGTGCCGGCCGACCCGGCGGCGCTGCTGGGCGCCGCGCGGCCGGGCCTGTCCACCCGCCTGGGTGCCGCGGTACGCCACGCGACGGCGCGGCTGGCGCAGGAGGCCAGCGCGCAGCGCACGCTGCTGGTGATGTCCGACGGCGCACCGTCGGACATCGACGTGTTCGACGCGCGCCATCTGGTGGAGGATGCCGCGCACGCGGTACTGGAGGCGCGGCGCCGGAACGTGCGCTGCTTCTGCCTCAGCCTGGAGCACGCATCCGAAGCGGACGTACGCCGCATCTTCGGCCACGGCGGTTACCGCATCGTCGACGAACCGGCACGACTCGCCGCCACGCTGACGCGCAGCTACGCCGAGCTCACGGGCGGCCGGTAGGAAAACCGGGCGGCAGGCCATCGTCGCGTTGGCGAGTCCGTTATTGCACTGCAGCGGATTCAAGCTTCCCCCGCCAGGATCCTCCGCACACTATGCCCAGCTCGGGTGGTAGCGGCCCCGTTCGCCACGCCTTTCCGTGGCAAATGACCTTGTCCGGGGCACGAGCGCCCGCGTCTAATGCGTCCGACAGCTCCAAGTGCCGCCATCCTGCCAGGCAGGCTTGAACCCCCACGCGCTCCCGCCAGACGCCGAACGCAGACCATGACCGAACCGATGACCCCGCCGCCCCATGAGGACGTCGCCAGCACGGCCCCCACCGAAGAGCACCGCGGCTTCAGCTTCGAGGACATGCACCTCGCGGTCGGCGACCGCCTGCAGATCGAGTGCCCCACGGCCACCGGCACGAGCCGCGCCTTCGTGCGCGTGGTCGGCTACATGGAACACCTCAGCGTCCTCGTGACCGCGCCGATGGTGGGCAACCGGCGCATCGAGCTGGTCGAGAACGACCTCGTGGTGGTGCGCGTGTTCTCGCGCAAGAACGCCTTCGCCTTCCGCGCCTCGGTGCTGCGCAGCTGCCGCCTGCCCTTCCACTACGTGCACCTGAGCTTCCCCGCGGTGATCCAGGGCAGCGTGATCCGCAAGGCCACGCGGGTGCGCACCGAGCTGCCGGCCATGGTCGGCGCCGAGGGCGGCGCGGAGGCGCAGCCGGCCACCATCCTCAACATCAGCGCCACCGGCCTGCTGCTGCGCACGCGCGCCGCGCTCGGCGACCGCGACACCCACATCCGCCTGCAGTTCGAGCTGCCGCTGCACGAGATCGACGCCCCGCTGGCGCTCGACGCCAGCATCCGCAACGTGCGCGAGGAGGCCGACGAGGAAGGCATCGAATACCAGTACGGCGTGGATTTCCTCGACCTGCAGCCGAACGATCGCATGCTGGTGAAGGGCTTCGTCTACCAGACCATCATCGAGCACCCGCGGCAGGTGATCTGAGCCGGGCCGGGCGGGCGCTGCGCCGGCCACCGCAGCACGCTAAGCTTCGCGCTCCGCCCCCTGGAAGATCCGCCATGCCCCGTCCCCGCATCCTCGTCACCCGCCGCTGGCCCGAAGCGGTCGAGCGCCGGCTGTGCGAGCTGTTCGACACCACCCTCAACACCGACGACCACCGCCTGTCCGCGGACGAGCTGCGCGCCGCGCTGGGCACGCACGACGCCGTGCTGCCGACCGTCTCCGACCGCGTCGACGCCGGCGTGCTCGCGGTCGACGCACCGCGCGCGCGCATCCTCGCCAACTACGGCGTCGGCTACAGCCACATCGACGTGGACGCGGCTCGCGCGCGCGGCCTGGTGGTCACCAACACCCCGGGCGTGCTCACCGACTGCACCGCCGACCTGGCGCTGACCCTGATGCTGATGGTGGCGCGCCGCGCCGGCGAGGGCGAGCGCGAAGTGCGCGCAGGCCAGTGGACCGGCTGGCGCCCGACCCACCTCGTCGGCACCCGGCTGTCCGGCAAGACGCTCGGCATCATCGGCATGGGCCGCATCGGCATCGCGGTGGCGCGCCGTGCGCAGCACGGCTTCGGCATGAAGCTCGTGTTCTTCAACCGCAGCCCGGTCGCCGCGGAGGCCCTCGCCGGGCTGCAGGCGACGCAGCTCGAGCGCGTCGAGGACGTGCTGGCGCAGGCCGATTTCGTCTCCCTGCACTGCCCGGGCGGCGGCACCAACCGCCACCTGATGAACGCCGCGCGCCTGGCGGCGATGAAGCCGGGCGCCTTCCTGATCAACACCGCGCGCGGCGACGTGGTCGACGAGGCGGCGCTCGCCGAGGCCCTGCAGCACGGGCGCCTGGCGGGCGCCGGCCTGGACGTGTTCGAGGCCGAGCCGCAGGTGCACCCCGGCCTGCTCGCGCTCGAGAACGTCGTGCTGCTGCCCCACCTCGGCAGCGCCACGCGCGAGACGCGCGAGGCGATGGGCATGCGCGTGGTGGACAACCTCATCGCCTTCTTCGACGGCAGGCGACCGCCCGACCAGGTCAGCTGATCACAGCATCTTGCCCGGGTTGAGGATGCCGCGCGGGTCGAGCGACTGCTTGAGCGTGCGCATCAGCGCGGTCTCGGCCGCGCTGCGCGACAGTTCCTCGGTGCTGCGCGGGCGCAGGATGGCGAGCGGGACGCCGCCGCTCGCGGTGCTCCAGTCCCTGAGGTGGCGCGGGCTGGAATCGCCGGCGAGGACCTCGTCGGCGCCAAAGGCGGTGCGCAGCGCGGCGAGGACGGCGCTGGAGTCGGGGGTGCGGGACATGGTGCGGATCCTTCGGACAGGGATGCGGCGCGCGGCGAGCGCAGGCTCAGACGAAAACCGGCTCGGGTTCCAGACGCACGCCGAAGCGCGCCTCGACCTCGGCCATGATCGCCGCAGCGATGCGCTGCACGTCGGCGCCGGTGGCGCCGCCGCGATTGACCAGCACCAGCGCCTGGCGCTCGAAGCAGCCGACCGGGCCGAGGTCGCGCCCCTTCCAGCCGGCCTGTTCGATCAGCCAGCCGGCGGCGAGCTTCTCGCGGCCATCGGGCTGCGGGTAGTGCGGCAGCGCCGGGTGCGCGGCGAGCAGGCGGGCGCAGGCCGCGGCCTCGACCACCGGGTTCTTGAAGAAGCTGCCGGCGTTGCCGATCTCGGCCGGGTCGGGCAGCTTGCGGCGGCGGATTGCGATCACCGCGTCGGAGATGTCGAGCGCGCTGGGCGCCTCGATGCCGCGCGCCTCGAGCTCGCGCGCCACGTCGGCATAGCGCGTGACCGGCTGCCACGGCCGCGGCAGGCGCAAGCGCACCGCGCTGATCAGCCAGCGCCCCGGGTTGCGCTTGAACACGCTGTCGCGGTAGCCGAAGCCGCAGTCCGCCAGGTCGAAGCTGCGGACGGCGCCGCTGTCGAGGTCGATGGCGTCGAGCGAGTCGAAGCGCTCTGCGAGCTCCAGGCCGTAGGCGCCGATGTTCTGGATCGGCGCCGCGCCCACCGTGCCCGGGATCAGCGACAGGTTCTCCAGCCCCGGCCAGCCCTGCGCCAGGGTCCAGCGCACGAAGTCGTGCCAGTGCTCGCCGGCGCCGGCCTCGACGATCCAGGCGCCGGGCTCGGTGCGCAGCAGCCTGCGCCCGGGGAGTTCGACCTTGAGCACGGTGCCGGCGAAGTCGCCGGTCAGCACCAGGTTGCTGCCGCCGCCCAGCACCAGCCGCGGCGTGCGCGCCCAGTCCGGCTCGGCGATGACTGCGCGCAGCTGCGCGGCCTCCTGCACATGCAGCAGGCGCGCGGCGCGCGCGGGCAGGCCGAAGGTGTTGAAGCGGCCGAGCTCGGCGCCGCGCAGGTCCGTCGCGTGCCGCATGTCAGCAGCGCTCGGCCGGCACGGCCGCGTCGATGCGCTCGGCCACGCGGCCGGCCGCCGCGGTCGGCGCCGCCTGCGGGATCGGGAACACGCGGTCGTAGCCCATGTTGAAGAGCAGCGCATACACGGTGTAGGTAATCGCCAGGCCGATGTCGGCGATCAGCGCCTCGACCCAGCCCATGGTGGTCCACCACACGATCACCGGCAGGGTCAGCAGCAGCAGGCCGCTCTCGAAGCCGAGCGCGTGCAGGCAGCGCAGGCGGAAGGGGCGGCGGTCGGCGCTGCGGCCGGTGAGCCGGCCCTCGATCCAGTCGAAGCAGGTGTTGTAGCAGCCGTTCCAGATCGCCGCGATCAGCGCCAGCAGCGCGAGCAGGCCGAGCGACTCGGTGAGCGGCACGCCGCTGATCCAGGCAAAGGGCGGCGTGATCAGCAACAGGCCGCCGATCTCGAACAGCGCGATCTGGCGCAGACGGTCGGGAAAGGAACGCAGTTTGGGGTGAGCAGACACGGGAAGATCCTCGGCCAGCGGCGCGGACGGCAAGGCCCTGCGCCAGTGTCGCGCGGGTCGTCCCGCTGGGAAGCCGACGGGCGCCAGGCGGTGCCGCCTGGCGGGCGGGGTCGTCCCCGCGTCGGTATGAAACGGCATCGATGGATGCCCGGACGGTTTTTAGCAAGTCGGACCGGGCTTGGCAAGCGCTCCGGCGCGCGGCGCGCAGGACGCGCGCTAGCACCACAGCGCGCGCACCGGCGTCTGCGGCGAGAAGCGGTGCGCCAGCTGCGCCTGCAGCAGCTCGGCGGTGGCGAGCGCGTCGGTCAGCGCATGGTGGGCGCGGTAGCGCGGCAGGCCGTAGCGTGCGCGGCTGTCGGCGAGTCGGATCGACCGCGGCGCCGGCCTGCGCCCGAAGAGGCGGGCGAGCAGGCCCGCCGGCGGCGCGCGGTGCAGGCGCGCTTCCAGTTCCATGGTGTCGATGACCGGGAACTCGAGGCCCTCGCCGAGGCGCGCCTTCAAGGCCACGTCGAGGAAGCTGCGCTCGATCCCGCGGCAATGCACCACCACGACGCGACCGGCCAGCGCGGCCAGCAGCTCGCCGACGATGTCGCCCAGATCGGGCGCGGCCGCGATCTGCGCGTGGGTGATGGCGTGGATCGTCACCGACTCGGGCTGCAGCGCCGCGCGCGGACGCACCACCCAGTAGCGCGCGGCGCTCGCGCGGATGCAGGCGCCCTCGATCGGCACCACGCCGATGCTGACGATCTCGTCGCGCGCCGGGTCGAGCCCGGTGGTCTCGACGTCGAGCGCAACCTGCGGCACGTCCTCGATCGACGTATCGCCCGCCACCGCGCCGGCGGCGTAGAAGGCCTGCAGGCGCGGCTCGCGCGCCGCGGCGGCGAGCGCGGCGAAGCGCGCCGGCCAGTCCGGCACCGCCTGCGCGCGGGCACGGCGGCTGGGCGCGGTCGACACGGACGCCTCCCTTCTCAGGTCGCCCCGGTGCAGCATCGCCGCGGCCTCAGTTCGCCCGCCCGGGCTGGTAGCGGTAGCGGAGGAATTTCTGCGCGTTGCCGAGGATCAGGAAGGCGTCGCGCAGGCTCTTGCGCTCGAATTCGGACAGCTTCTCGGGTTCGATGCTGTTGTCCGGCTCCTCGCCGGCGGCGAGCGATTCGGCCTGGTGGCGGGCGCGCACCCCGGAGATGAACTCGAGCGCGTCGAACAGATCCTGGCCGCGGCCGAGCGGCAGGATGGCGGCGTCGATGATGTCCTTCAGGCGCTCGAAGGAGTTCAGCGCCGTCGAGCCGATCGCCAGCGCGTGCACCCGCACCAGGTCGGCGAGCGGCGCGGTGCCGCGGCGCTTGATGTTGATCGCGCGCGTATGGCGGCCGTCGGACTCGACCACGAAGTCCTTGAAGAAGCCGAGCGGCGGCGTGCGCAGCAGCGCGTTGCGCGCCATGCAGGCGAGAAAGCGCGAGTTG
>JAREIX010000139.1 GCA_029286945.1 Thauera sp.
CCCGCCACGTGATCGACCTCGGCGCCGGCACCGGCAAGGCAGGGGTGGTGCTGCAGGCCCGTTTCCCCGAGGCCCGGGTCATCGCCGTCGACCTCGTGCCAGCGATGCTCGACACCGCGCGCCGGCGCGACGATGGCCCGCCCCACGCGGTGATCTGCGCCGACGCGACGCGCCTGCCCTTCGCCGACCACAGCATCGACATGGTGTTCTCCAGCCTGATGGTCCACTGGTGTGCCTCGCCACTGGCCGTCTTCAGCGAGATCCGCCGCGTGTTGCGCTTCCCGGGGGTGCTCAGCTTCAGCACCTTGGGCCCGGCTTCCTTCGGCGAACTGCGCGAGGCCTGGGCGCAGGGCGACGATACACCGCACGTGATGCCCTTCCCCGAGCCCCCCGCGCTGGTCGATGCGCTGGTCCAGGCCGGACTGGCCGAACCGGTGGTCGACACCGACCGGTTGACGATCCGCTACCGCGAACTGTCGCAGCTCCTCGCCGACCTTCGCGCCACCGGCACCGCCAACGCCAGCATGGCGCGTCGGCGGGGCCTCACCGGGCGGGGCGCATGGGCACGCATGCGTGCCGCTTACGAGAACCAGCGTGACGGCGAGGGCTCCCTGCCGGCCACCCTTGAAATCCTCTGCGGCCAGGCCTGGGCACCTGACCCCGATGCACCGCGCCGGCGCGGCGGCGGCGAGGCCAGCATCCCGTTGCACCAGCTCGGGCGGCGCTGATACTGTCCGACCCATGGCACGCGCCGGCTGGCCGATTGCACGATTAGAATTAGACCAAGTACCATTGGATGGCCTGCGCGACCTGCGTCCACACCATCATTCTGGGAAGGTGCCGCTGCCCATGATCCCTCGCCATGCCCGGGCCATTGCCCTCTCGCTGCTTCCCGTCATCAGCCTGCCGGCCGGCGCCGCACCGAGCGGCTGGCGCCAGCTCAACCTGCCGGTCGGCGTCACCTCCATCAGCCGCGACGCCTACGACCTGCACATGCTGGCGATCTACGTCTGTATCTTGATTGGCATCGCGGTGTTCGGCGCGATGATCTACGCCATGATCAACTTCAGGAAAAGCAAGGGCGCGGTGGCCGACCGCACGCTCACGCACAGCACGAAAGCCGAGGTCATCTGGACGGCGATTCCGGCCTTCATCCTCATCTTCCTCGCCTGGCAGACGGTGCCGGCGCTGATCCACATCGAGGACACACGCGATTCGGACATGACGATTCGCATCACCGGCTACCAGTGGAAGTGGCACTACGAATACATGGGCGAAGGCGTCAGCTTCTACAGCGCCCTCGGCGAGCGCAGCAACACCGCTCGCCAGCGCAACGCCGCGCTGCGCCCGGCGGAGGTCGACCATTACCTCCTTGAGGTCGATGAGGTACTGGTCCTGCCGGTCGGTGCCAAGATCCGCTACCTGATCAGCGCCAACGACGTCATCCACGCATGGTGGGTCCCCGAGCTCGGCATCAAGCGCGACGCGATCCCGGGCTTCATCAACGAGGGCTGGTTCCGCATCGACCAGCCGGGCACCTACCGCGGCCAGTGCGCCGAACTGTGCGGCAAGGACCACGGCTTCATGCCGATCGTCGTCGAGGCCCTGCCGCCCGAAGAATTCGCTGCATGGCTCGCCGCACGCCGCCCGGCAGCCCAGGCGGCACTGGCGTCCAGCCAACCCTGAGCCGCGGACCGCACCACCCCCGATGCCGTGATCACCTGACGGAGCAGACGGAATGAGCGACACCACCCATCACGGCCCGCCCACCGGCATTCGCCGCTGGCTCTTCACCACCAACCACAAGGACATCGGCACGCTCTACCTGGTGTTCTCGCTGGTCATGCTCTTCGTCGGCGGTGCGATGGCGATGATCATCCGCCTCGAGCTGTTCCAGCCGGGGCTGCAGTTCGTCAACCCCGAGTTCTTCAACCAGATGACCACGCTGCACGCGCTGGTCATGGTCTTCGGCATGATCATGCCGGCCTTCGCCGGCTTCGCCAACTGGATGGTGCCGCTGATGATCGGCGCACCCGATATGGCGCTGCCACGGCTCAACAATTTCTCGTTCTGGATCCTGCCGTTCGCGGCACTGATGCTGGTCTCGACGCTGTTCATGCCCGGCGGCGGCCCGGCCTCGGGCTGGACGCTCTACCCGCCGCTCGTCCTGCAGACCGGGGATGCCTTCCCCTTCGTGATCTTCTCGGTACACCTGCTGGGCATCTCGTCGATCCTCGCGGCGATCAACATCATCGTCACGATCATGAACATGCGCACGCCCGACATGCCGCTTCTGAAGATGCCGCTGTTCGTCTGGACGTGGCTGATCACCGCCTACCTGCTGATCCTCGTCATGCCGGTGCTGGCCGGTGCCGTGACCATGCTCTTCACCGACCAGTTCTTCGGCACCAGCTTCTTCCAGGCAGCCGGCGGCGGCGACCCGGTGCTCTTCCAGCACATCTTCTGGTTCTTCGGCCACCCCGAGGTCTACATCATCATTCTGCCGTCCTTCGGCATCATCTCGCAGATCATCCCGACCTTCTCGCGCAAGCCGCTGTTCGGCCACGACTCCATGGTCTATGCCACGGCCAGCATCGCCTTCCTGTCGTGCATCGTCTGGGCGCACCACATGTTCACCGTCGGTATGCCGCTGGCCGGCCAGCTCTACTTCATGCTGTCGACGATGCTCATCGCGATACCGACCGGAGTGAAGATCTTCAACTGGACGGCGACGATGTGGCGCGGCTCGCTGAGCTTCGAGACACCGATGCTGTTCGCCATCGCCTTCCTCTTCCTGTTCACCTTCGGCGGCTTTTCCGGCGTGATGATGGCGCTGACGCCAGCCGACATCCAGTACCACGACTCCTACTTCATCGTCGCCCATTTCCACTACGTGCTGGTGCCCGGCGCCATGTTCGCTGCGATCGCCGGCGTGTATTACTGGCTGCCCAAGTGGACCGGCCACATGTACGACGAGCGGCTGGGCAAGATCCACTTCTGGCTGTCGGCGATCTCCGTCAACCTGACGTTCTTCCCGCAGCACTTCGTCGGCCTGGCCGGCATGCCGCGCCGCATCCCCGATTACGCGCTGCAGTTCGCCGACCTCAACGCCTTCATGAGCATCGGCGGCTTCCTCTTCGGTCTGTCGCAACTGCTGTTCCTGTGGGGCGTGGTGCGCTGCATGCGCGGCATCGGCGACAAGGCCACCGACCGGGTGTGGGAGGGCGCACAGGGGCTGGAGTGGGAAGTGCCCTCGCCCGCGCCCTACCACACCTTCGACACCCCGCCGGTGGTCAAGTAGGACCACGGCGGCGCAGGGAGGACGCGCGATGTCTGCCCACCGTAGCCTGATCAACAAGCTGCTGCTCGCCTGCGTGGCGATGTTCGCCTTCGGCTTCGCGCTGGTGCCGCTGTACGACGTGTTCTGCGACATCACCGGCATCAACGGCAAGACCGACAAGGTCGCGGCCGCGGCGCCCGATCGCATCGACCGCGGGCGCGAGGTCACGGTCGAGTTCCTCGCCACCCACGACCCGGCGGTGGCGGTGAACTTCGCCCCCGAGACCGCGCGCCTGCGCCTCAATCCGGGCGACCTGCAGACCGTCTCCTTCGTGGTCGAGAACCGCACCGGCGAGCCGATCGTCACCACCGCCGTGCCCTCGGTGTCCCCCGGCGAGGCCGCGCGCCACTTCATGAAGATCGAGTGCTTCTGCTTCCAGGAGCAGCCGCTGGCGCCGGGCGAGCGCAAGGCGATGCCGGTGCAGTTCTACGTCGATCCGGAGCTGCCCGCGCGCTTCAAGAACCTGACGCTGTCCTACCGCCTGTATCGCAGCGTCGGCCAGAGCGCCAGTCGCTGAAACCATCCGGTCCGGGCGCGCGCCACGGTCCGCAGCAAGGGAGGGGATCATGACGACGACCACGCATCAGAAGTACTACGTGCCGCACGACAGCGCCTGGCCGATCGTCGGCGCACTCGCGCTGCTGCTGATCGGCTACGGCGCCGCGACCTGGATCAGCCAGCTCGACCAGCCCGAGGCCCGCCGCGGGCCCGTGATACTCGCCGCCGGTGCCCTGCTGCTGGTGGTGACGCTGTTCGGCTGGTTCGGCAAGGTCATCGACGAATCCCAGCGCGGGCTGTATTCCGACCAGCTCGACCGCTCCTTCCGCCAGTGCATGAGCTGGTTCATCTTCTCCGAGGTCATGTTCTTCCTCGCCTTCTTCGGTGCGCTGTTCTATGCGCGCGTGGTGGCGGTGCCGTGGCTGGACGGCGCCGGCAACAACGAGATGACCGCCGAGATCCTGTGGCCGCAGTTCGAGGCCGCCTGGCCGTTGCTCAAGACCCCCGGCGGCACCGAGACCCAGGCCATGCCGTGGTCGGGCCTGCCGCTGTGGAACACGCTGATCCTGCTTGCCTCGTCGGTGACGCTGCAGGTGGCGCACGTCGCGATCGAGCGCGGCAATCGCGCCCGGCTCAAGCTCTTCCTGGCGATCACCGTGCTGCTCGGCGCGACCTTCCTGTTCCTGCAGGGCTATGAATACATGCACGCTTACCGGGACCTCGGGCTGCGCCTGGACTCGGGCGTGTATGGCAACACTTTCTACCTGCTCACCGGCTTCCACGGCCTGCACGTGACCATCGGCGCGCTGATTCTGCTGGTGGTGCTGCTGCGCATCGTGATCAAGGACCACTTCACCGCCGAGCGCCACTTCGGCTTCCAGGCCGCGGCCTGGTACTGGCACTTCGTGGACGTGGTGTGGCTCAACCTCTTCATCTTCGTCTACGTGCTGTGAGGCCGGCGTGATGCGGCTGCAGGCTCGCTACGGGTGGGCTCAGTACGGACGGGCTCAGTATGGACGGGGATGGGGCGTGATCACCCCGGTGGCGAGCAGCACCAGCAGCAGCGCCATCACCGCCACCGAGAACGCCAGCCGGCGACCGAGGAACTTCGACATGCGGGTCGTGCCGTCGCCGCCCTTGAGCATCACGAACAGGGCTTGGAACAGGCTGACGACGACCAGCGCGAGCAGCACGACGATGACGAGCTTGACGGCCATGAACGGTCTCCGGCGGGTTTGTGGCGAGGCAACGGGTAGCGAGGGGTGGCGGTGAAGATTAGCGCGTTCGGCCATTGCTGGGTGCTGCGCTGGCCGTGGGTCCTCGCGGTGCTCGCGGTCGCGGCGGTGCCGGCGGGCCTGTCGGTGTGGCAGTGGCAGCGCGGCGAGGACAAGGCGGCGACGCTCGCGCGCATCGCGGCCTGGGAACGCGAGGGCGCGGTGGGACTGGCCCGGCTGGCGGAGCTGGCTGCACCGGGCAGGCTGGCGATTGTCGACGGCGTGCAGCTCGACTTCGAGGCGCGCTGGATCGCGCCGATGATATGGCTGGTGGACAACCGCATCGTCGACCGCCAGCCCGGCTACGACGTGGTGATCGCGGTGGAAGACCTCGCCGAGCTGCGCGCGGCCGGCAGCAGCGGGGCGGCGCCGCGCGCGGCGCTGGTCAACCTCGGCTGGATCGCCGCGGAGGGCGGGCGCGACGCGCTGCCGCTGCCGGCGATTCCGCCGCGTCTGCGCGTGCAGGGCGTTTTCCGCACCGAGGTCACCGGTCTGCTGCTCGGCGCCAACGTCGAGGACCAAGGCCGCTGGCCGATGCGCATCCAGCAGGCCGACCCCGCGCAGCTCGCGGCCTGGCTGGCGGTGCCGCTGGCGCCCGGGCTGATCTACCAGCGGCAGGCCTCGCCCTTCCACATCCATTACCGACCGGTCGTGCTGCCGCCCGAGCGTCACCGCGGCTACGCGCTGCAGTGGGGCTTGATTGCGCTCGCGGTGGTCGGCGTCGCGCTCGCCGCCAGCGCGCGCCGGCTGCCGGCCACAACAGGGAAGATCATCCATGAGCAGCCGTAAGTTCTTCAGCCTGTTCCTGCTCTGCGCCCTGGTGCCGCTGGCGGCGGCGTGGGCGAGCCTGCGCTTGGGCTGGTTTGCCGCGGCGCCGACGGTCAACCACGGCGAGTGGCTCACGCAGGAGCTGCGCCTGTTGCCCGCGCCGGCGCACGGCGGTGGGCAGTGGCATCTCGTCTATGTGCCGGCAGCGGAGGGCGAGGCGGGCTGCACCGAGGCGGGCGACCGGGACGCCGACAGCGCTGCGGCCACGCGCTGCGAGCAGGCGCTGCGGATCCTGCAGCAGCTTCACGCCGGCCTCGGCCGCAAGCAGGCGCGGGTGCAGGCGCTGGTGCTGGCGGCGGAGAATCCGGCCGCGCGCGCCCGCTTTCCGCACGTCGAATGGCAGGCCGTGCCGATCGGGGAGCCTGCGCTCCAGGGCCGCATCGTGCTGGTCGATCCGCGTGGCCTGGCGCTGCTGCGCTATGCGGTCGAGCCCGACCCGCAGCAGGCACAGCGCGTGGCCGGCGACATCCGTAGCGATCTGCTGCGGCTGATGAACTATGACCGCAGCGGGGTATGAGGACGTGAACATGACGCGCACACGCTGGCTGGTGACTGCGACCCTGGTGCTGGCGCTGGCGGTGATCGCGCTTGGCGCCTACACCCGGCTCACCGACGCCGGGCTCGGCTGTCCGGACTGGCCGGGCTGCTACGGCCGGCTCACGCCGCCGGTGCACGACACCCACATCGCCGCGGCGCAGGCGCGCTTCCCAGACGCCCAGGTCGATCCCTTCAAGGCGCGCAACGAGATGGTGCACCGCTACCTCGCCGGCCTGCTCGGGCTGTGCGTGCTGGCGATCTTCGTCATCTCGCGCCGCCTGCCGCGCGGACGCGGGCTGGCCGCGGCGCTGCTCGCGCTGGTGCTGTTCCAGGCCGCGCTCGGCATGTGGACGGTGACGATGAACCTGATGCCGGTGGTGGTGGTGGCGCATCTGTTCGGCGGTTTCGCGCTGCTGTCGATGCTGGGGCTGCTGCGCTTCGAGCTCGGCAGGGAGCGCCCCGAACCGCTGCCCGCCGAACCCCGGATTGCCCGTCTGCTGCCCCTGGCCTGGCTTGCCTTCGTCGTGCTGCTGGCGCAGATCGCACTTGGCGGCTGGACCTCGGCCAACTACGCGGCCGCAGTGTGCTATCAGCTGCCCTTGTGCGAGAGCGGCTGGAGCGCGCAGTTCTCGCTGCGCGCCGCCTTCAGCCTGCCGCTCGGCCACGAGACCTACGAGTTCGGCGTGCTGCCCTATGAGGCGCGCATGAGCATCCACGTGCTGCACCGCATCGGCGCGCTCATCGCCACCGGCGTGGTCGGCAGCCTGGCGCTGCTGTGCTGGCGATGGGCGGCCGGCGGGCGCCTGCGGCGGCTGGCGGCGGGCGTCGGCGTGCTGCTGGCGCTGCAGGTGACGCTCGGCCTGATCAACGTCGTCGGCCAGGTGCCGCTGCTGAACGCGGTCGCCCACAACCTGACCGCCGCCTGCCTGCTCGCCACGCTGGTGCTGCTGATCCGGCAGCTGCATGCGTCGGCCGGGCAGCGCCGTGGTGTGCCGCGGCCAACGTCACCGGCGCACGCGCCCGCATGACAACACAGGGAGACGGACATGGACGGCTACAAGCGGATTCCGACGGTGGCGGCCAGCCTGGGCGAAGCGATGGCGCTCGGTCGCGCCTTCTGGCAGCTCACCAAGCCGCGGGTGGTGGCGCTGCTGGTGCTCACCGCCTGGGTCGGCATGATGCTCGCCAGCGAGGGCCTGCCCGACCTGGCGCTGATGGCGGTGGCGAGCCTGGGCATTGCGATGGTCTCGGGCGCGGCGGCGGCCTTCAACCATGTGCTCGACCAGAAGATCGACGCCCGCATGGCGCGCACCCGGATGCGTCCGCTGCCCACCGGCCGGCTGAGCAACGCGCAGGCGGTGAGCTTCGCCTTCGCGCTCGCCGCCGGCGGCTTCGTGCTGCTGCTGGTGGCGGTCAATGCGCTGACTGCGTGGCTCACCCTGGCCGGGCTGTTCGGCTATGCGGTGATCTACACGGTGTTCCTCAAACGCGCCACGCCCCAGAACATCGTCATCGGCGGGGTGGCCGGCGCGCTGCCGCCGGTGCTCGGGTGGACGGCGATCACCGGCAGCGTCGGCGCCGAGGCCTGGCTGCTGATGATGATCATCTTCACGTGGACGCCGCCGCACTTCTGGGCGCTCGCCATCCACCGCGTCGAGGACTACCGTCGCGCCGGCCTGCCGATGCTGCCGGTCACCCATGGCATCGCGTTCACCCGCACCCTGGTGCTGCTGTACACCGTGCTGCTGCTCGCGGTGTGCCTGCTGCCCTATCTGGTGGGGATGAGCGGGCTGTTCTACCTCGCCGGAAGCCTCGTGCTGAACCTGCAGTTCCTGCGCCACGCCTGGCGGCTCAGGTTCGCCCCGCGCGCCGACACCGCGATCCGCGCCTTCCGCTTCTCGATCACCCACCTCATGCTGCTGTTCCTCGTGCTGCTGGTGGATCACTACCTGTGATCGAGGATCAGCCCGCTTCGGCGACCAGCTCGAGGATGGCCGCGCCGTAGTGCTCCAGCTTGCGATCGCCGACGCCGCTGATGCGGCCGAGCTCGGCCAGGCTCTGCGGGCGGGCGATGGCGATCTCGCGCAGGGTGGCGTCCTGGAACACCACGTAGGCGGGCACGTTGCGCTCCTTGGCGGTGGCGAAGCGCCAGGCGCGCAGGCGGTCGAACAAGGTGGTGGGGATGCCGTCCGGGATCTCGAGCGCCGCGCCGCTGCGCCGCCTGGCGCGGCTGCGGCTGCGTTCGCGCTCGAGGCGCAGGTGGAACTCGGCCTCGCCGCGCAGCAGCGGGCGGGCGGCGTCGGTGAGGCGCAGCGCGTTGTAGCGCTCGTGGTCGACGGCGGAAGGTGGTGATGTCCTGGTGGCCGCGCTCGATCACCTTATCGGTGAGCTCGCCGCGCAGCACGTCGATCAGGTGGCCGGCGCCATAGCGCTGGCCGGTGCGGTACACGCAGCTCAAGGCCTTCCTCGCGGCCTCGGTGGCGTCCCAGGTCTGCGGCGGGTGCAGGCAGTTGTCGCAGTTGCCGCAGGGGGCCGAGTCCTCGCCGAAGTAGGCGAGCAGATGCTGGCGGCGGCAGGTGGTGGCCTCGACCAGGCCCACCAGCACGTCGAGCCGGTTGCGCGCCAGGCGCTTGAACTCCTCGCTCGCCTCGGACTCGTCGATCATGCGCCGCTGCTGCACCACGTCCTGCGCGCCCCAGGCCATCCAGGCCTGCGCCGGCAGGCCGTCGCGGCCGGCGCGGCCGGTCTCCTGGTAGTAGCCCTCGATCGAGCGCGGCAGGTCGAGGTGCGCGACGAAGCGCACGTCGGGCTTGTCGATGCCCATGCCGAAGGCGATCGTCGCCACCATGATCAGCCCGTCCTCGCGCAAAAAACGGGTCTGGTGCTCGGCGCGCATTTCCTGCGTCATGCCGGCGTGGTAGGGCAGGGCGTTCAAGCCCTGTTCCTGCAGCCAGGCGGCGGTCTCCTCGACCTTGCGTCGTGACAGGCAATACACGATGCCGGCCTGACCCGGGCATTCCTCGCGGATGAAGGCGAGCAGCTGGCGGCGGGCGTCGTCCTTGTCGACGATGGTGTAGCGGATGTTCGGGCGGTCGAAGCTGGAGACGAAGCGGCGCGCGTGCTGCAGGTTGAGGCGCTCGGCGATCTCCTCGCGGGTCTGACGGTCGGCGGTGGCGGTGAGCGCGATGCGCGGGGTGGCCGGGTAGCGCTCGGGCAGGATCGAGAGCTGCAGGTACTCGGGGCGGAAGTCGTGGCCCCACTGCGACACGCAGTGCGCCTCGTCGATCGCGAACAGCGCCAGCCGGCCGGTGTCGCGCAGGTGGTCGAGCTGGTCGAGGAAGCGCGGCGTCATC
>JAREIX010000140.1 GCA_029286945.1 Thauera sp.
GGCGCCGATCTACATCCGCAAGATCTTCCAGATCGTCAAGGAGCTCAACCGCGACCACGGCATGACCATCCTGCTCGTCGAGCAGAACGCCAACCAGGCCCTGCGCGTGGCCGACCGCGGCTACGTGCTGCAGCACGGCGAGATCACGCTCGCCGGCACCGGCGCCGAACTTCTGGCGAGTCCCGAGGTACGCGCCGCCTACCTGGAGGGCGGCCACGCCTGAGCACCGACAAGACACAGCCGTCGAAACACCCCCTGCCCAAGGCCGGGCGGCGGGGCGGAGGGCGCCAACTTCATGAGCGCCGAGGCGAAAGGCGGCGCGGGGGAAAGAAGGCGACGCATGTCCGAGGCGCGCAGCGCCGAGTTTGCGTCGCCGCCCCCGCGCCGTCTTTCACCGAGGTCAGCCGCAGGCCGCGCATGCCGGCGGCGTCCTCCGCCCCACCGCCCGGCCGGATCGAAGCCGCGCCGCGCCCCGCCCGGCCAGCCCGCACCGAGTCGTAGCCGCACAAAGCCCGAACACGCATCACAGCCGCCCGACGCCCCCGGAGCGCATCTGGCCCGCTCCGCCCACCACGCTCCCTTCTTCAGATGTCCCAGTCCTCCCAACCCGCCCGCTGGCTCCCCTTCGTCGTCCTCGGCATCGGCCTCGTCGCGATCTCCCTGAGCGCCATCTTCGCCCGCCTCGCCCAGGCCGAGGGCGTGAGTTCGCTCGCGGTGGCGACCTGGCGGCTCGGCCTCGCGGCGCTGATCGTCACCCCGCTGGCGCTGCTGCAGGCGCGCCACGAGCTCGCCCGCCTCAGCCGCAGGCAGCTCGGCATGGCGCTCGCCGCCGGCTTCTTCCTCGCGCTGCACTTCGCCACCTGGATCAGCTCGCTCGAGTACACCTCGGTCGCCTCCAGCACTGCGCTGGTGACCACCAACCCGCTGTGGATCGGCCTGGCATCCTTCCTGATCTTCCGCGAGACGCCGACCAAGATGATGATCGGCGGCATCGCGCTGTCCTGCGCCGGCAGCCTGTTCATCTTCTGGAGCGACAGCCAGGCCGCCGGCGCCGGCAGCGATCCGCTGCTGGGCAACCTGCTCGCGCTCGTCGGCAGCTGGTGCTTCTCGGCCTACCTGCTGATCGGCCGTCGGCTACGCGCCGGCCTCGGGCTGCCGGCCTACGTCTGGCTGGCCTACGGCGCGGCGGCGCTGTTCCTGTTCGCGGCCAGCGGCGTGGGCGGCGTGGCGCTGTTCTCGCTGTCCAACACCGCCTGGCTGGTGCTGCTGGCGATGGCGCTCGGCCCCCAGCTGCTCGGCCACACCGCCTACAACTGGTCGCTGCGCTACGTGTCGGCGACCCTGGTCGCGGTGATCACGCTGGGCGAGCCGGTGGGCAGCGCCCTGCTCGCCTTCATCATCTTCGGCGAGGGCTTCGCGCCGCTGCAGTTCGTCGGCTTCAGCCTGCTGCTGGCGGGGATCTATCTGGCGGCGAAGGGCGAACGCGGCTAGGCAGCAGCCGATGGCGGCCGATCAGGGCGGCCCGCCTGCATTGCCGTCCGGGCGCACGCTGTCGCCCAGCCCGACCCGTCCGATCGCCGGCAGGCGCAGCGCCGGGCGGTTGAAATCCACGCCGAAGTTGAGCCCGAGCAGGTTCAGCTCCACGCCCTCCTCCACCCCGACGCTGAGCCCGAGCAGGCCGAGCAGCGAGAACTGCAGGCCCGACCCCGAGGACGACACGCCGAGCGGGCGGGTTACCGGCCGGTAATCCTTGCCGATCGCGTTCGCCGGCAGATCGAGGCGCAGCGCCGGCACCTCGCGGCCGATGTGGGCGAGGAAGGTGTTGCTGTTGGGGCCGGGATAGCTGCGGTATTCCTCGGCGTGGGGGTAGCGCGCGATCGCGGCCTCGATGTCGTCGATCATCGCCTCCACGTCCCCGCCACGCTGACCGCGATGATCGACCAGCACGTCCGGCGTGGCGCCGAACCACAAGCCGTCGGGCAGCGCGTAGTCGCGGCGCACGACGCTGCCGCGCCCCCAGCCGATCACGTCGTAGCGCGTGTAGGCGGTGTCGCCGGCGCGCTTGTAGATGATCCACGGGTGCACCGCGAAGTAGCCGCGCCAGCCATAGGTCGCGGCGGCATAGACCTGGACCACGGCGGAGTCGACCAACCGGAGCGGATCGGGGGCGAGTCCCGCGGAGTGGCGCGCCGCCGTGCGCCAGCTGCGCGTCTCACCCGGCTCGCGCGGACGCGGATCCTTGGCGAGGCTGAGCCCGACGGACAACAGGAGCAGGGCGCTCACACCGAGCGCTGCGAGGGAGGCAGGCTTCACACGAGCGGGGCGCGGCGGCGCCGGAAGATGATCGACCGTGGTGAGAACAGCGCGCGCCGACCGAGTTCATTCGCCGCCCGCCGCCGGCTTCAAGCCTGGACATCGCCAGCCCGGACCAAAGCACAAATCGTTATATGCAACTTCTCTCACAGTTATTCAGAGAATAATAACTTTCGCGTATTCTCCCTCCCCGCTCGCGTGACCGCCGTCTCGACGAACGCGGTGGCACCGCCCCGACATGCTCTCCGAGGATGAACACACCATGATCCAGCCGATGAAGCGCTCGCCGCTGCGCGCCCTCGCCCCGCTCTCCCTTGCGCTCGCCCTCGCCACCGGGGCTCTGGCACTGGCCGCGCCGGCCCACGCCAACACCACCACGCAGCCGGCCGCGAGCGCAGCCCTCGCGGCGCCGGCCCCGCTGCTGAGCGCGGCCGAACTCAAGCCCCTGCTCGGCCAGCCCGGCGTGCGCGTGCTCGACATCCGCGCCGACAAGGACTATGCCGCCGGCCACGTTCCCGGCGCGGTGAACACGCCCTACGGCAAGTACCGCGGCCCGAAGGAGAACGCCGGCCAGCTGCCCTCCGAGGCCGCGCTGACCCAGCTGCTGCAGGCCGCCGGCGTCGACCGCGACACCCATGTGGTGGTCGTCCACGCCGGCAGCGACCACACCGATTTCGGCGCCGCTGCACGGGTGTACTGGACGCTCAAGGTCGGCGGCCTGACCCGCTTGTCCATCCTCGACGGCGGCACCCGGGCCTGGAAGGCGGCCGGCGGTGCGCTCGAGACCGCGGCGCCGCAGGTCACGCCCAGCCAGTTCAGCTACCGCTACGACCAGGAACAGATCGTCACCAGCGAGGAGCTCGCCGCCGCGCTCACGGCCGGCAACGCGCCGCTGCTGGTCGACGCCCGCCCGCCGCGCTTCTTCAGCGGCGAAGCGCGCGTCGACGCCGCCGCGCGCTACGGCACGCTGCCGGGCGCCCAGTCCTTCGACAACGCGCAGTTCTTCCCCAAGGAAGGCACCACCCTGAAGCCGGCGAGCGAGCTGAAGGCGCTGGTGGCGCAGGCGGGCGCCGCGAGCGCACCCGCGGTCTCGTTCTGCAACACCGGGCACTGGGCGGCGACCAACTGGTTCGTGATGTCCGAGATCGCCGGCAACAAGGCGGTCAAGCTGTATCCCGCCTCGGTGGTCGAATGGAGCCAGTCCGAACGCCCGATGCAGAACCAGCCCTCGCGCGTCAGCGCGCTGGTGCAGGACGTCAAGCGCGCCTTCGACAAGTAAGGCGGAGGCTCTTCGATGCGCTGGCTCAACCGAACCTTCCTGATTACCGGCGGCCTCGCCGGCGTACTCGCGGTGACGCTCGCCGCCGGGCTGCGCCAGGGCCTGCTCGCCCTGCTCGGCATCGGCTTCGGCGCGGTGCTGCAGGGCGCCCGCTTCGGCTTCACCACCGGCTGGCGCGACCTCATCGAGCGCCGCGACCCGCAGGGGCTGTGGGCGCAGATGCTGCTGATGGTGCTCGCCGCGGCGTTCACGCTGCCGCTGATCGCCGGCAGCGGCGGCGAGCTGGTGGGCGCGGTGGCGCCGCTGACGATCAGCCTGGTGCTCGGCGCCTTCCTGTTCGGCGCCGCGATGCAGCTCGCCGACGGCTGCGGCTCGGGCACGCTGTACAAGGCCGGCGCCGGCTCGCCGCTGTCCTTCGTGGTGCTGCCGACCTTCGCCTTCGGCAGTTTCCTCGGCGCCTCGCATCAGCCGGCGTGGATCGCCGCCGGCGGCCTGCCGGCGGTGGATCTGCTCGCCTTCGGCTGGCCGACCGCGCTCGCCCTCACCGTCGCCGGCTGCGGCCTGGTGGCCTGGCTGGCCGGCCGTGCCGCGCGCACTGCCCAGGGCGCGGCCGCACCCACCCCGCAGGCGGTCGCGCAGCAGCTCGTGCGCGCGGGCACCGCGAGCTTCGCCGCGGCACCGGCGCCGGCCCCCGGCACGCGCTGGGCGCGGCGCTGGTGGCTGGGCGCGCTGCTGCTGGCCGTGCTCTACCTGCTCCACCTCGTCGTCGCCGGCCAGCCCTGGGGCATCGTCTACGGCATGGGGGTGTGGGGTGCGAAGGCGGTGAGCGCGCTCGGCTGGGACCTGTCGGGCGACGCCTTCTGGGGCGTGGCGCCGCATGCGCAGCGCCTGGCCGACCCGATCCTCGCCGACGTCACCTCGGTGACCAACATCGGCCTCATCTACGGCGCCATCGCTGCCTCGCGCTGGAACGGCCCGGCCGACTTCAGCCTGCCCGCGGGCAAGCGCCTGGCGGCCGCGGCGGTCGCCGGCCTGGTGATGGGCTACAGCGCGCGCATGGCCTTCGGCTGCAACGTCGGCGCCTATCTCGGCGGCATCGCCTCGGCCAGCCTGCACGGCTGGGTGTGGTTCGCGCTCGCCTTCGCCGGTTCGATCGTGGGCGTGCGCATCCGTCGCCGCATCGGCGCCTGAGGAGGACGACATGGACAACAAGAAGATCTTCCGCGCCGTCTTCGCGCTGTTCTGGCTGGTCGCGCTCGGCCTGCTGGTGCTCGACACCGCGCGCAGCAGCAGCGTGCGCGTCGAGCCACCGCCGATCGCCTTCGGCAGCGGCCAGGCGGCCTCCGGCGGGCACTGCTCGGGGCGTTGAGCGCAGGCGCCCTCAGCCGCCGCGGCTGGCGATCCACAGCATGCCGGCGGCCAGGCCCAGGCCGACCGCGCCCATGCCCACCGCCGCCCGCAAGGCCAGCGTGCGGCCGCCGATCACCGCCGCCATGCCGAGCTTGAAACCGAGGTTGGCAAGCATGGCGATGCCGATCGCGGTGACGGTGACGGCGAGCGACAGGCGCTCGAGGGTGAACAGGCGCAGGCTGGACAGCGTGATCGCATCGACATCGGTAAGGCCGGACACCAAGGCGAGCATGTACAGCCCGCGGCTGCCGGCGAAGTCCGACAGCCAGGCGGCGGCCAGCAGCACCACCGCGTAGGCCGCGCCGAAGCCGAGCGCGGTCTTCAGCTCGGTCGGGTTGGAGGTCGTCGGCAGCACCGCCTCGCCGCGCTCGAGCAGCTGCCGCCAGTGCCAGATCGCGGCGAGCGCGCCAAGCGCCAGCGCCGGGGCGACCACCTGCACCAGCGTGCCGGCGACCGCGGGCGCCACCAACGTGGCGATCACCGCCACCCGCAGCACCATCACCAGGTTGGCGAGCACGATGACCAGCGCGGCCATCGCGGTCAGCGCCGGGAATGCGCGCGCATGGCGGGCATAGAGCAGCGTGGTCGCGGTGCTCGACGCCAGGCCGCCGAAAACGCCGACGAAGGCCGCGCCATAGCGCACGCCGGCGATCTGCAGCGCCGCGTAGCCGGCCAGCCCGACGCCGGCGATCAGCACCACCATCCACCAGATCTGGTGCGGGTTGAGCGCGCCGTAGGGGCCCATCTCCTCGTTCGGCAGGATGGGCAGGATCACCAGCGACAGCACGCCGAACTGCAGGATCGAGATCCAGTCGCGCGCATCCAGCCGCGTCGCCATGCCGCGCAACTGGGCCTTGAAGTACAGCAGAACGGTGGTCGCCACCGCCAGCATCACCGCGAGCTGCGCGTGGCCGAGCCAGGTCGCCGCGCCCAGGCAATAGCACACGACGAGCGCCGCCACCGAGGTGGTGCCGGGGTCGGAGGGGTCGGGGTGGCGCAGGTAGGCGGCGATGATGGTCAGTGCCACGATCACCAGGCCGGCGACGAAGGGCGCAACGCTGGCGAACTGCTCGCCCAGCATCGCCACCAGCGCACCGAACATGCCGACCAGGGCGAAGGTGCGCAGCCCGGCGCGCGCCGAAGGCACGCGCTCGCGCTCGAGGCCGATCAGCAGACCGATTCCGGTCGCGATCAGGAAGGCCTCGATCTGGTCGGCATCGAGCGGCAGGCTCTCGGGCATGGGGGGCGGGCCGGGCGCGAAGCCCCGGACGGCGGAACATCGATGCGGCCATGATACGCCCGCGCCACGGCCGGTGCGCCGCCGGCGCCGACGCGATAGCATTGCGCGCGGACGGCCGCCGGCCGCGCATCCCCGGGGGCGCATCGCCCGCCGCACCGGGCGCTCATCGGAAGGACGACATGAAGCTACTGCTGGTTGAAGACGATCCCGCGCTCGCCGACGGGATCGCGACGTTCCTGCGCGGCCAGGGCGACGAGGTGGCGGTCGAGGGGGACGGCATGCGCGCCGACCGCCTGCTGCAGGAGCAGGCCTTCGACTTCGTGCTGCTCGACCTCGGCCTGCCGGGCCTGGGCGGCTACGAGGTGGTGCGCCGCATCCGCAAGCGCGGCCAGCGCATGCCGGTGATCCTGATCACCGCGCGCGACGCGCTTGACGACCGCATCTACGGACTCGACCTCGGCGCCGACGACTACCTGGTCAAGCCCTTCGAGCTCGCCGAACTCAGCGCGCGCATGCGCGCGGTGCTGCGCCGCGGCGGCACCAGCGCCGAGCCCGCGCTCGGCTTCGGTCCGCTGGTGCTCGACCTCGAGGGCCGGCTGGCCGAGCTCGCCGGCACGCCGCTGGCGCTGAGCGGGCGCGAGTGGGACGTGCTCGAGGCCCTGGTGCGCGCTGACGGCCGCACCGTCGCCCGCGAGCGCCTGCAGGGCGAAGGCAGCAGCAACGCGCTCGAGGTCTACATCTCGCGCCTGCGCCCGCGCCTGGAGGCGGCCGGGCTGGTGATCCGCACCGTGCGCGGCTTCGGGTACCGGCTCGAGCGCGTCAAGGAGCGCGGCGACGGTGCAGATTAGCCTTCGCCGCAAGCTGCTCAACGCGCTGGCGGCGCCGTCGGCCGTGCTGCTGATCACGGCCGGCGCGGTCGCCTACAGCAGCGCGAAATGGGTGGTCGGCAACGCCTACGACGGCAACCTGCTCAACCTCGCGCAGGCGATCGCCACCCATGTGCATCCGGCGCCGAACGGGCTGACCCTGGCGCTGTCGCCCGAGGTCGAGGCGGTGCTGCGCATCGACGCGGTCGATCACATCTACTTCCGCGTGCGCGACGCCCAGGGCCGGCTGCTCGGCGGCGACGCGGAACTGCCCACGCTGGACGACGGCGACGCGCTGTCGAGCCTGCCGGTGCCCTACACGCCGGTCGGCAAGGAGGCCCCGCCGCCGCGCGCGCCGACGGCCTCGGCCCGCCCCCTGTTCCGCGACCTCGTCCATGCCGGCGCGCCGATCCGCGCCGTCCGCCTGTACCGCGAGCACGGCAGCACCGGCTTCTACATCACGGTCGCCGAGACCCTGCACAAGCGCGACGAGGCGATGGACCGGCTGGTGCTCGGCTTTGCCTGGGCGGGCGCGCTGCTGCTGATCGCCGCCGGGGTGGCGGCGCGCTTCGGCATCCCGAGCGGGCTGGCGCCGCTCGAACGGCTGGAGGACTCGCTGCGCGCGCGCTCCGGCACCGACCTGTCGCCGATCGATCCGGCCACCGTCCCGCGCGAGGTGCGCGAGGTCGTTCGCGCCCTCAACGGCCTGCTCGACCGCCTGCGCGCCGCCAACGCCCAGCAGCGCGCGTTCCTGCAGGACGCCGCCCACCAGCTGCGCACGCCGCTCGCCGGCCTGCAGATGCAGCTCGAGTTGCTCGAGGCGCGGCCGGACGACGCCACCACGCGCACGCGACTGCGCCAGTCGGTCGCCCGCGTCACCCGGCTCGCCAACCAGCTGCTCGCACTCGCCCGCGCCGAGGCCGGCGAGCGCCTGCTCGCCGACGCCAGCGCGGTGGACCTCGCCGCGCTGATCGACGCCATGGTCGAGGACTGGGTGGAGCGCGCCGACGCGCGCGGCATCGACCTCGGCATCGAGCGCGAGGCGGTGACCGTGCATGGCGACCCGACCCTGCTGCAGGAGCTGATCGCCAACCTGATGGACAACGCCCTCAAGTACGGGCGCAACGGCGGCGTGGTCGGCCTGCGCTGCGTGCGCCAGGACGGGGAGGTGCTGATCGAGGTCTGCGACGACGGCCCGGGCATCCCGCAGCCGTTACGCGAGCAGGTCTTCGAGCGCTTCTACCGCCACGCCGGCAGCCAGGCCAATGGCAGCGGCCTGGGGCTGTCGATCGCGCGCGAGATCGTGCGCAGCCACGGCGGCCGCATCACGATCGAGGATGGCGAACCCAACCCGGGCGGCGGTCGTGGCACCTGTGTGCGCGTGCACCTGCCGCTCACGCCACCCGCGCGCAGGCCGCAGCTCAAGGCGTAAGAAAACCGCGGGGCGGTGAGCCTGCGCCCACCGCCCCGCGGTCGTCAGCGCCGGCCGGCCGCCCCCTGGCGGGCGCGACCGGCGCGGCCTGCTGCTTAGTGCGCCGAAGCCGCAGCGGCGCCGATGCCGGTTTCGGAGCGCACCTTCTGCGCCATGTAGCCGGCACGGTCGGCCTTGGCACGCGCGCTGTTGTCGAGGATCGAGAACAGCCAGATGCCGATGAAGCCCGCGGCCATC
>JAREIX010000349.1 GCA_029286945.1 Thauera sp.
GCGCGCGGCCCTCGTGCCGTTTACGGCGCCGCCGGCGCCCACTCGACGACGCCGTTTAACGACGCCAGATTTGTGCGGAATCAGGGAGCCGGCAACACACGGGAACGAGGAGACGCGCGTGAAGGCAATCCACTATCCGCAGAGCGACGATCTGCGCGGCTTGCTGAGGTTCGCCGCCGAGGACGGATTGATCTGGCTCGGCGAACATCGGATGTTGCTGATCCACGCGGGCGCGCTGTCCGAACTGCGTAAGGAACTGATCTGCTCGGTGGGCCAGGAGCAGGCACGGCGGATCCTCACCCGCATGCGTTTTGCCTCGGGCATGCGCGACGCCGAGCTTGCGCGGCGTACCCGCAGCCTCGATGAGCTCTCCGACGCCTTCGTGATGGGTCCGCAGCTTCACATGCTCGAAGGCTGTGCGCGTGTCGAACCGGTCCGCCTCGAGATCGACCCCGACACCAGCCGCTTCTACGGCGAGTTCCTCTGGCATCACGCCTGGGAAGCCGAAGCGCACGTCCAGGCCTTCGGCGCGGTCGATCACCCGGTGTGCTGGATGATGATCGGCTATGCCTCGGGTTACACCAGTGCATTCATGGGCCGCTTCATCCTGTTCCGCGAGACGGAATGCGCCGCCATGGGGCTCGACCACTGCCGCATCGTCGGCAAGCCGGTGGACGAGTGGCCCGACGCGGATGCCTTGCGCCCATACTTCGAAGCGGACCACATCGTCGGCCGCCTGCTCGAACTGCGCGAAGAGATGGAGGCGATGCGCCGCACGATCACCCAACCCCGGCGAACGCCGGATCTGATCGGCAACTCGGCAGGATTTCGCCATGCATACGATCTCGTCGCACGCGCAGCATCCACGACCGTCTCGGTGCTGCTGCTTGGCGAGACGGGCGTCGGCAAGGAACGCTTCGCGCGCACCCTCCATGAGATGAGCCCGCGCAAGGCGGCGCCCTTCGTCGCGGTGAATTGTGCGGCGCTACCCGGCGAGCTGATCGAATCGGAGCTGTTCGGGGTCGAGCGTGGCGCCTTCACCGGTGCCCAGGCGTCACGCGCAGGGAAGTTCGAACGCGCCGATGGCGGGACGCTGTTCCTCGACGAAGTCGGGGAACTCCCGCTCGCCGCTCAGGCCAAGCTGCTGCGCGTGCTGCAGGAGGGAGAAATTGAGCGTCTGGGCGACGAGCGGACGCGCAAGGTGAACGTGCGCCTGGTCGCAGCGACCAACGTCGATCTGCAGAAGGCGGTGGCAGCCGGCACCTTCCGCCGCGACCTGTATTACCGCCTGAACGTCTTCCCGGTGACCATTCCTCCGCTGCGGGAGCGCATCTGCGATATTCCGCCACTGGTCGAGGCCATGATGCAGCGCTTCGAGACGCTGCACGACAAACGCCTGAGCGGGATCAGCGACAAGGCGATGCTCGCACTCAAGGCCCACAGCTGGCCCGGCAACGTGCGCGAACTCGAGAATGTGCTTGAGCGCGGGGTGATTCTGGCACCGTCCAACGGGCTGATCGAGGTGGAGCACCTGTTCCTCGGCGGCGCCCCCCAAGCCGGCCCCCAGCATCAACTCAACGCGACCGGCAGCCTTGAGACCCGAGACGGCCGGCGACAAGCGGCCGCCATCGATCTGCCCGGCGCCGTACTCGACAGCGGGACCGACCTCGAGTCCTTCGAACAGGCACTGCTCAAGCGCGCCGTCGAGCGCGCAGGGGGCAACCTCGCAGCAGCAGCCCGCCTGCTCGGCATCACCCGACCGCAATTGACCTATCGGCTCAAGAAGCAGGAGGGTCAGTGAGCGATAGCCGCGCTGCGGACGAGGCGCGACTTGGGCGGCGGCAGGTTCCGCAAGAGATGACAGGATGAGGGCAGCCGGCTGGGCGGCGGAGAACTTAGGGTTCCTCGTTTGCCGGATACCTACGCCGGCGAAGCCGTTTTGCCGCTTGGCTGGGCGTAGCGGTTGGCATTAGCGAGAGGTGGACGTTAAAACGCCCCGAACACGATGGTGTATTCGGGGCGTTTTTTTGTGGTTTAGTCTGACGATGACCTACTTTCACGAGGGCGGACCTCACTATCATCGGCGC
>JAREIX010000350.1 GCA_029286945.1 Thauera sp.
GCGTTGCGCTCGATGCAGGGCACCTGCACGAGGCCGCCGACCGGATCGCAGGTGAGGCCGAGGTTGTGCTCGAGGCCGATCTCGGCGGCGTTCTCGACCTGCTCGGGCGTGCCGCCGAGCACCTCGGCGAGGCCCGCCGCCGCCATTGCGCACGCCGAACCGACCTCGCCCTGGCAGCCGACCTCGGCGCCGGAGATCGAGGCGTTCTTCTTGCACAGCACGCCGACTGCAGCCGCGGCGAGGAGGAAGTTCTCGACGTCGGCGTCGCTGCTGCCGGGCATGAAGTCCATGTAGTAGTGCAGCACGGCGGGGATGATGCCGGCCGCGCCGTTGGTGGGCGCGGTGACGACGCGACCGCCGCCGGCGTTTTCTTCGTTGACCGCGAGCGCGTAGAGATTGACCCAGTCGAGCGCGGCCATGGTGTCGCTGATCAGGTTGCGGCCGGCGGCGCGCTCGCTGAGCTTGTGGTGCAGCGCGGCGGCACGGCGGCGCACGTTGAGCCCGCCGGGCAGCACGCCATCCTGGGTGATGCCGCGCGCGACGCAGGCCCGCATCACGTCCCAGATGCGCTGCAGCGCGGCGCGCGTCTCGGCTTCGCTGCGCCAGGCGGACTCGTTGGCGAGCATCAGTTCGCTGATGCGCAGGCCATGGCGGCGGCACTGTTCGAGCAGCTCGGCGCCGGTGTCGAAGGGATACGGCAGGGCGACCTCGGCCTCGGCAGAAGTCCCGGACTGGGCCTGCGCCTCATCGACGACGAAGCCGCCACCGACCGAGTAATAGGTGTTCTCGTACAACACGCCCGCGTCGCCATGGGCGATCAGGCGCATCGCGTTGGGGTGGTAGGGCAGGCTCACCGGCAGCAGGCGCATGTCGCGCGCCCAGTCGAAGGGCAGCGTGTGCGTGCCGGCGAGCTTCAGCTCGCCGTCGAGGCGGACCAGATCGACGGCCTCGACGACGAAATCGGGATCGACTTCATCCGGACGCGCGCCCATGAGGCCGGCGATGATGGCGCGATCGGTACTGTGGCCGATACCGGTCGCCGACAGCGACCCGTACAGCTTCACCTCGATGCGGCGCACGCTCTCGAGCACGCCCTGCTGCGCCAGCGCGGTGGCGAACTCGTGCGCGGCGCGCATCGGACCGACGGTGTGCGAGCTGGATGGGCCGATGCCGATCTTGAACAGATCGAGGACGCTGATGGACATGGACGGCTCCTGGTGAAATCGGTTGTTGATTTAATGAATCTAATCTAGAAAATGCTTATCGCTGCATCAAGGCATTTTCCATTGGCAGTGGAGCCGACTCAATCGATTGTTTTTCACACTGGCTTCAGGAAATCTAAACCATGAACCCCGCCGCACCCTCCCAGGTCCATACCCGCCTGCGCGTCTTCCTGGCCGCCGCCCGCCATCTGTCGTTCACCCGCGCCGGCGAGGAACTGCACATCACCACCGGCGCGGTGAGCCAGCAGATCAAGCTGCTCGAGGACTGGCTCGGCCAGCGCCTGTTCCGCCGCCTGCCGCGCCGGCTGGAGCTCACCGACGCCGGCAATCGCCTGCTCGCCGCGGTCGATCCCGCGTACTCGGCGGTGGAACTCGCCATCGGCCGCCTGCGCGGCGGCGCCCTCAGCGGCGTGGTGCGCGTGCGCACCCTGCCCTCCTTCCTCGCCACCTGGCTGGTGCCGCGGCTGCCGCGGCTGATGGCGCGCTTTCCGCAGATCGAACTGCAGGTCGAGGCCGAGGACAGCACCTATTCGCTGCGCGACGGCGAGTTCGACCTCGCGATCGACCTCAACGACGGCAGCTACCCCGGCTTCCAGAGCACGGTGCTGCTCGAGGAGGAGATCTTCCCGGTGTGCTCGCCGCGCCTGCTCGATGGCCGCCCGCCGCTGCAGAGCGCCGACGACCTCGTCCATTACCCGCTGCTGCACGACATGACCGCCTGGCGCGGCAGTCCGCCCTACGCCGAATGGGAGCGCTACCTGCGCGCAATCGACGCCCCCCACGTGGCGGTGCGGCGCGGCTACATGTTCAACCGCAACCACATCACCATGCAGTGCGCGATCGCCGGCATGGGGGTGGCG
>JAREIX010000351.1 GCA_029286945.1 Thauera sp.
CCTGGTGGAGTGGATCTCGGCGATGACCTACCAGGCGGCCTCGGGCGCCGGCGCGCAGAACATGCGCGAACTCATCAGCCAGATGGGCACCATCCACGATTCGGTGAAGGACCTGCTCGCCGACCCCGCCTCGGCCATCCTCGAGATCGACCGCAAGGTCGCCGAGACCATGCGCTCCGAGAGCTTCCCGAAGAAGAACTTCCGCAACACCCCGCTTGCCGGCAGCCTGATCCCGTGGATCGACGTGCCGGTCGAGAATGGCCAGAGCAAGGAAGAGTGGAAGGGCGGTGCCGAGTGCAACAAGATCCTCGGCAACCCGGCCTTCCGCAGCCCGGGCTCGATCCCGATCGACGGCCTGTGCGTGCGCATCGGCGCGATGCGCTGCCACTCGCAGGCGCTGACCATCAAGCTGAAGAAGGACGTGCCGCTCGACGAGATCAGCGACATCATCGCCGGCGCCAACGACTGGGTGAAGGTCGTGCCCAACGATCGCGAGATCACCGAGCGCGAACTGACCCCGACCGCCGTCACCGGCACGCTGAGCGTCCCGGTCGGTCGCCTGCACAAGATGGCGATGGGCCCCGAGTACCTTGGCGCCTTCACCGTCGGCGACCAGCTGCTGTGGGGCGCGGCCGAGCCGCTGCGCCGCATGCTGCGCATCCTGCTCGAGCGTTAAGTTTTCGCGCGGACGGACGTTAAGGGGGCATTCGCCCCCTTTTTCGTTGGCGAAGCCGGTGCCGCGGGCGGTAATCCATCACGCTCGAGGGGCTCGAATCAGACCCCACTAATGCGGCGGGTGCCGGGAAATGCTAGATTCCTAGGCCATGCAAGCACGTTTTTGGCCGTACTGCTCAGTTCCGGGGGAACGCGGTTTGAAATCCAGAATGACAAAGTCGCTGAGGGCCTCGCTGCTCGCCGTCTCGATCGCGGCGCTTCCGCTCACTGCGCAGGCAGCCGGCCTGGGGCAGATCAACGTTTATAGCGGTCTCGGTCAGCCCCTGCGCGCAGAGATCCAGGTCAGCGCGAATGCGCAGGAACTGCAGTCGCTGAGCGCGCGCATCGCCTCCGCCGAGGCCTTCCGCCAGGCCAACCTGAGCTACGGCAGCGCCGCGAGCGCGATCCGGGTCAGCGTGGATACGCGCAGCGCCCGTCCGGTGATCCGCCTGTCCAGCGAGCGCCCGATCAACGACCCCTTCGTCGACCTGCTCGTCGAGCTGAACTGGGCCACCGGCCGCCTCGTACGCGAATACACCTTCCTGCTCGATCCGGTGGACCTGACCGCACCCCGGCCGCTGGCCGCGGCGGTGGATACGCCCGCGGCGGCGCCCGCGCCGCGGGCGGCGGCGACGCCGCGCAGCGCCCCGGCGCCGCGCGCGGTCCCCGACACCTACACCGTCCGCCGCGGCGATACCATGAACCGCATCGCGACCGCCAACCAGCACGCGGGCACCACCCTCGACCAGATGCTGGTCGCGTTGCTGCGCGCCAATGCCGGCGCCTTCGACGGCGGCAACATCAACCGCCTGCGCGCGGGTTCGGTGCTCAGCATCCCGTCGGCCGACAGCGTGCGGGCGATCGATGCGGGCGAGGCCCGACGCGAACTTCGCGCCCAGGCCGCGGACTTCGAGGCCTACCGGCGCGGGCTCGCGACGGCGGCCAGCAGCAGGACGCCGGCCCAGTCCGCGGAAGCGGCGCAGGAGAGCGCCGGGCGCATCGTGCCGAAGGTCGATGAGCCCGCGGTGGCCGCCGAGAGCGGCGACCAGGTCAAGGTCTCGCGCAGCGACAGCGGCGAGGATGCGGGCGCCGAGGTGAGGCTGCAGGCGCTCGAGGAAGAACTCAGCACGCGTTCGAAGGCGCTCGAAGAGGCCAACGAGCGCCTGGCGCAACTGGAACGCAGCATCCGCGACCTGCAGCGTCTGCTCGAGATGCAGAGCGGTACGATGGGCCAGCTGCAGGCCGGCGCGCAGGCTGGTGCGCCGGCAAGCCCTGCCGCGCCCCCGGCACCGACCGCGCCGGCCACGCCGCCCGCGGCGAGCACGGCGCCGGCGCCGGTCGCGCCAGCGCCCGCTCCTGCGCCGG
>JAREIX010000352.1 GCA_029286945.1 Thauera sp.
ACGCACGACGTGCTCCTGACCGACCAGCGTGCCGAAGGACTTCGGCCGCCACTTGCGTGCGAGGACCTGATAGCTCATGGCGGGCGATTCTAGCAGAGCAGCAGGGCTCGGCCGGGCGCATCGGCAGGGTCCGCGGCACGCCTGATGCACGCGGCCAATGAGCACCATGGCCGCGGTCGATTGGATCGATCCACGCCTGCGACCTATCCTGAGCCTGTAGGCCGGCTCCCCGCCGGTTCCCCGCCGACTCCTCTTCGAGGACCTGATCATGAACGCCAACGCGTGCGACTTCGACGCCCTCTTCGAGCTCCTGTGCAAGGTATGCGCCGAATACGCGCAGAGCCACTGAGACCGCGGAGCCACGGATGCAGAACACCCCGCCTGCGCCCGAAACGGGCGCTGCCCGGCCCGCGCCGGGCGCAGGCGCCGCGCGCGACGGCGCCCGCCCCGCCCTGCGTGCCCGCCTGCGCCCGCTGGCGCAGGCCTTGCACGACGACGCCGCACTGCGCGCGGTCGCCGCGCTACTGGCGGAGGCGGACGTCGGGGTGGACGGCGCCCGCCCTTGGGACATGCTCATCCACGACCCACGCACCGCCGACCGCATCCTGGCGCGCGGCAGCCTCGGGCTGGGCGAGAGCTACATGGACGGCTGGTGGGATTGCGCCCAGCTCGACGGCTTCATCGCGCGCATCCTCGCCGCACGCCTGGACGAGAAGGTCGGCGCCAGCGCGCTTCGGGTCCAGGGCCTGCGCGCGCGCCTGTTCAACCTGCAGAACCTGCGCCGCACCTGGCAGGTGGGCGAAGCGCACTACGACCTCGGCAACGACTTCTTCGAGGCCATGCTCGACCCCTCGCTGGCCTATACCTGCGGCTACTGGGCCGACGCCGACAACCTGGCTGATGCACAGACCGCCAAGCTCCACCTCATCTGCGGCAAGCTCGGGCTCGCGCCCGGCATGCGCCTGCTCGACATCGGCTGCGGCTGGGGCAGCCTGATGAAGTTCGCCGCCGAGCGCTACGGCGTCGAGTGCGTGGGCCTGACGATCTCGCGCGAGCAGGCCGCTCATGGGCAGCAGCGCTGCGCCGGGCTGCCGGTCAGCTTCCGCCTCGCGGACTACCGCCAGTTCAACCACGGCGGCAGCGAGCGCTTCGAGCGCATCGCCTCGGTGGGCATGTTCGAGCACGTCGGCGCCAAGAACCATCGCGCCTTCTTCGAGATGGCCCGGCGCAGCATCGAGGACGACGGCCTGTTCCTGCTCCACACCATCGGCAAGAACCTGCGCCGCACGCCCACCGACCCCTGGATCGACCGCTACATCTTCCCCAACGGCGACCTGCCCGCGCTCGGCCAGATCGCCGACGCCGCCGAGGACTTCTTCATCATCGAGGACGTGCACAACTTCGGCGCCGACTACGACCGCACGCTGATGGCCTGGCACGCCAGCTTCGAGGCCGCCTGGCCGCGCTTCGCCGCGCACTACGGCGAACGCTTCCGCCGCATGTGGCGCTACTACCTGCTCGCCTGTGCCGGCACCTTCCGCGCGCGCACGAACCAGCTCTGGCAGATCGTGCTGTCGCCGCGCGGAGTGGCGGGAGGCTACCGCCGGCCGGCGTGAGCGGGGACGCAGCCGGGCGGCAGGCCCCGTCGATGCCTCGCGAGCTGCGCGCGGTCGCCGCTCAAGGCGCGAGCGCCTGGCGCAGGATCCCGCGCTCGGCGAGACAGGCGAGCACGCTGTCGGCGGCCGCCTCCAGGTCCAGGCGGGCGGTGTCGAGCTGCAGCTCCGGGTTCTCCGGCGCCTCATACGGCGAGTCGATGCCGGTGAAGTTCTTCAGCTCGCCGCGGCGCGCCTTCTTGTAGAGCCCCTTGACGTCGCGCTGCTCGGCAATCTCGAGCGGCGTGTCGACGAAGATCTCGATGAACTCGCCCTCCGCCACCAGGCTGCGCGCCATGCGCCGCTCGGACTTGAAGGGCGAGATGAAGGCGGTGAGCACGATCAGGCCGGCATCGACCATGAGCTTGGCCACTTCGGCCACGCGGCGGATGTTCTCGACGCGGTCGGCGTCGGTGAAGCCGAG
>JAREIX010000353.1 GCA_029286945.1 Thauera sp.
CGCGCCATGTTGATCATGGTGCCGAAGCTGATCGTGGTCGGATCGACGCCGATGCCGACATAGGACAGCACCGCCTCGGCCAGCACCAGCCCGGAGAAATCCATCACCAGCGCGATCATCACGATGTGCATCACGTTGGGCAGGATATGGCGGCGCAGGATGGCCGGCGTCTTCACGCCGAAGGCGCGCGCCGCCTGCACGTATTCCAGCTCGCGCAGCTTGAGCGTCTCGCCGCGCAGCAGGCGCGCCAGCCCGGTCCAGCTCGTGATGCCGAGGATGAAGCACAGCGCCAGCAGGCGCGCGTCGGAACGCTCGGCCGCGGTGTCGAACCACTGCGGATTGGTGTCGATGACGACCTGCATCATCAGCACCGCGGCGGCGATCAGCAGCACGCCCGGGATGGCGTTGAGCACCGTGTAGACATACTGCACCGCGTCATCCACCCAGCCACCGAGGTAGCCGGCGGCGATGCCGAGCGCGACCGCGAAGGGCATCATCACCAGCGTGGTCAGCGTGCCGATCACCAGCGCGGTGCGCACGCTCTTGAGCGCGAGATACAGCACGTCCTGCCCCACCTTGTCGGTGCCGAGCACGTGGTAGTGGGGCGCCAGCTCGATGCACGCCGCCACGATCAGCAGCAGCACGCCCAGCGTCACCAGCGCGGCGCGCCAGGCGAGCACGGTGCGGCCGCTCAGCAGCGCGCGCGCGACCTCGCCCCAGCCCAGGCCGCTGCCGCGCCAGACCAGGGTCGCCAGCACCAGGAAGGCCCCCGCCCACCACAGCGCGGCCTGCCCCGCGGCGCGCAGCAGGCGCGTACCCACGTCGCCCGCGCGCGCCGCCTGCGGCGCATCCAGATGCGCGGCGCCATGCGCCAGGCGCGGGTAGTCGCGCACCTGGCGGCCGTCGGGCAGTTCGATGGTTTCGCGCTGGTACAGCGTCCACGCGAAGGGAGCGGAGTAGGTCTTCTCGGTCTGCGCGCGCAGCGACGAGAGCAGCGCGTCGAGCGCCGACAGCACCTCGGTCGAATATACCGCGGCAGCGTTGGGGCCCGACGCGGATGACGCAGCCCCGCCGCCGGCCGGCGCTGCCGCCTGCACCGGCGGCAGCAGCGGGCGGTAATGCAGGCTGTCGAGCACCCCGATGGCCAAGAAGGCGAGCAGCACCGTGGCCGCCGCCATGCCGGTCGGGCGCCTGCCGACCTTGCGCCAGGCCTCGCGCAGCGGCGGCTGCCCGCGCGCGTGCAGCACGGCGAGCAGGAGCAGCCCGATGAGCAGGAACAGCAGCGCATCGGTCCACAGCAGCACCGGCTGGAAGCTCATCGGCACACTCATTCCAGCCTCACCCGCGGGTCGACAAGCGTGTAGGAGATGTCGGTGAGGATCAGCCCGATGATGTAGAGCACCGAGCCGATGAACACCATCGCCCGCACCACCGCGAAGTCCTGCGCGTTGATGGCGTCGATCGTGTAGCTGCCCAGCCCCGGAATCGCGAAGAAGGACTCCACCAGCAGGCTGCCCATGAAGAGCAGCGGGATCACCACCACGACGCCGGTCAGGATCGGGATCAGCGCGTTGCGCAGCACGTGGCGGAAAAGCACCGCGAGCTCGGACAGGCCCTTGGCGCGCGCGGTGCGCACGTAGTCCTTGGATATCTCCTCGAGGAAGATCGTCCGATACCAGCGCGCCGACGCGCCAATGCCGGCCACCACGCTGACCAGCACCGGCAGCATCAGGAAGCGCGCGGCGTCGAGCCCCGGCGCGTAGCCCGAGATCGGCACCAGCGCCCACAGCTTGGACACCAGCCATTGCCCGCCGATGATGTAGAACAGGCTCGAGATCGACATCATCGCCACGCACAGCACCACGCCCCAGAAGTCCAGATAGGTGGCGCGGAAGAACACCAGCAGCAGCGCGAAGCTGATCGACGCGAGCAGGCTGAGGATGAAGGTCGGCAGCGCGATCGCCAGCGACGGCCCCATGCGGTCGCGGATCTCCTGGCCGATGTCGCGGCCGTCGTCGGCGCGGCCGAACTCGAGCGCGAACATGCGCAGCGACTTGTCGAAGAAGATG
>JAREIX010000354.1 GCA_029286945.1 Thauera sp.
CTTGAGCGCGGGGGCGTCGTTGACGCCGTCGCCGGTCATCGCCACCACCTCGCCGCGCGCCTGCAGGGCCTTGACCAGGCGCAGCTTGTGCTCGGGGCTGGTGCGGGCAAAGATGTCGCAGTCGTGGGCGATCTGCTGCAGGTCCTCGTCGCTGGCGGCCTCGATCTCGGCGCCGGTGATCACCTTGAGCGAGGCTGCGCTGCCCAGGCCCATCTCGATGCCGATCGCGCGCGCGGTGCCGGCGTGGTCGCCGGTGATCATCTTCACCCGGATGCCGGCGGCGTGGCAGGAGCGGATGGCGTCAATCGCCTCCGGCCGCGGCGGGTCGATGATGCCGATCAGGCCGAGGAAGACCATGTCCTCCTCGAGGTCCTCGAGCGCCAGCGCGTCCTTGTCGTGCCCCACCTCGCGGGTGGCGGCGGCGAGCACGCGCAGGCCCTCGGCGCTGAGGGCCTCGATCTGCGCCTCCCAGAAGGCGCGGTCGAGCGCCTCGAGTTCGCCGCTGGCGCCGAGTTCGTGGCGGCAGCGGTCGAGCAGGCGGTCGGGCGCGCCCTTGAGCAGGATGCGGCGGGTGCCGCCGGGCACGGTGTTGAGCGTGGCCATGAACTTGTTGGCCGACTCGAAGGGGATGCTGGCGTGGCGCTCGTGGGCCTCGGCGTCGAAGCCGGCCTTGTGGGCGAGGGTGCGCAGCGCGCCTTCGGTGGGCTCGCCGGTGACCTTCCACTGGCCGTCCTCCTCGGCGAGGTGGGTGTCGTTGGCGACCGCGACCACTTCGATCAGCGCGTGCAGGTGGCTGTGATTGCTCAGGCTGGCAAGCTTGCCCTCGAGCGTGATCTCGCCCTCGGGGCGGTAGCCGGTGCCGCTGACCTCGAAGAAGCCGCCGCGGGTGAGCACATGGCGGGCGGTCATCTCGTTGCGGGTGAGGGTGCCGGTCTTATCCGAGCAGATCACGGTGACCGAGCCGAGCGCCTCGACCGCGGTCAGCTTGCGGGTGATCGCGTTGCGCTGGGCCATGCGCTGCACGCCGAGCGCGAGCGTGATGGTGAGGATGGCCGGCAGGCCCTCGGGGATCGCTGCCACCGCGAAGCCGATCGCGGCGAGGAAGAGCTCGGCGAGCGGAAAGTCATGCACCGTCAGGCCGACGCCGAGCATCAGCAGCGCGAGTGCGACGATCACCCCCGACAGCAGCGTGCTGAACTGCGCCATCTGCCGGGTGAGCGGGGTCTGCAGCGTCTGCACCCCGGCGATCAGCCGGTTGATGCGGCCGAGCTCGGTGTCGCCGCCGGTGGCCACCACCACGCCGATGCCGCGCCCGGCCGCGACCAGCGTGCCGGAAAACGCCATGCCGCTGCGGTCGCCGACGCCGGCATCGGCCGCCACCGCGTCGGTGCCCTTGTCGGCCGGCACCGATTCGCCGGTCAGCGCCGACTCCTCGATGCGCAGGTTGGTGGCCTCGATCAGGCGCAGGTCTGCCGGCACGCGGTCGCCCGAGCGCAGGCGCACGATGTCGCCCGGCACCAGGGCGTCGGCGTCGATCGCGCTCCAGCGTCCGTCGCGGCAGGCCTGGGCGTGCAGCGACAGCATCTTGCGGATGCCTTCGAGCGCCTGCTCGGCCTTGCCTTCCTGGATGAAGCCGATGATGGCGTTGATCACCACCACGCCGAGGATCACGCCGGTGTCGATCCAGTGCCCGAGCAGCGCGGTGATGGCCGCGGCGCCGAGCAGCACGTAGATCAGCACGTCGTTGAAGTGCTTGAGGAAGCGCTTGAGCGCGCCGTCCTTCGGCGCCTCGGGCAGGCGGTTGGGGCCCACCGCCGCGAGCCGGCGCGCGGCCTCGGCGGCGGACAGGCCGCAGCGGTCGCTGGCGAGCGCGGCGAGCGCGGCGTCGGCGGCGAGGGCGTGGGGCTGGTCGATCTTCAGGGGCGGGCTCACTCGGTGTCGAAGCCGAGCAGGCGGCGCTCGATGATGCGCTGCGCGACCGCCTCCGGCACCTCCTCCTCCCAGTCGCCACGCCCTCGGCGCAGCCGTGCGAGCACGTCGGCGATGTCGATGTGCAGGTGGCCGTCGT
>JAREIX010000141.1 GCA_029286945.1 Thauera sp.
CGACTCGAGCAGCGGGTGCAGGCTGTGCGCCATGTGCTGCATCCAGCGCGGCGCCACCAGCGGCACCAGGCCGAAGCCGATCGACAGCGCGACGATGTACAGGTTGTTGCGGTTGCCGCGGAAGTCGACATTGGACAGGATGCGGATGCCGGTCGCCGCCACCATGCCGAACATCACCAGGCCGGCGCCGCCGAGCACGAAGGTCGGCACCGACTCCACCAGCGCCGCCATCTTGGGCAGCATGCCGAGGATGATCATGATCACGCCCGCCGCCACGCACACCCAGCGGCTCTTGACGCCGGTCACGCCCACCAGGCCCACGTTCTGCGAGAAGCTGGTGTAGGGGAAGGTGTTGAAGATGCCGCCGATCAGGGTGCCGAGGCCGTCGGTGCGCAGGCCGGCAGCCAGCTCGGTGCGGCTGATGCGCTTGTCGGTGATCTCGCCGAGCGCCAGGAACATGCCCACCGATTCGATCATCACCACGATCATCACCAGCGTCATGGTCGCCACCATCACCGGATCGAAGGTCGGCATGCCGAAGGCGAATGGTGTGACGACGTCGAACCACTCGGCCTTGGCGACCTTGTCGAAGTGCATCTTGCCCATCACCACCGCGACCACGCAGCCCACCACGATGCCCAGCAGCACCGCGATGTTGGCCACGAAGCCGCGTCCGTAGCGCACCAGCAGCAGGATCACCACCAGCACGAAGGCGGCCACCGCCATGGTGTCGAGCGCGCCGTAGCCGGGGTTGTCGACCATCGGGATCGGCCCGGGCAGCTTGCTGAGCTCGGTGCCGGCAGCCGCGGCCTTCTCCTTCGCGCCGTCGACCATCTGCACCAGCTTGGGCACGTCGACGCTCTGCGCGAGGTGGGCGGGACCGCCCAGCGCCCAGCCCACGCCTACCCGCATCAGGCTGATGCCGATGATGGCGATGATGGTGCCGGTGACGACCGGCGGGAAGAAGCGCAGCAGCCGGCTCATGAAGGGCGCGATGAAGATCGACAGGATGCCCGCGCCGATGATGGCGCCGAAGATCGCCCGCGCCCCCTCGGGGCCGCCCTGCACGTTGGCCATCGCCACCATCGGTCCGACTGCGGCGAAGGTCACGCCCATCATCACCGGCAGCTTGATGCCGAAGTACTTGCCGAAGCCGAGCGACTGGATCAGCGTGACCAGGCCGCAGCAGAACAGGTCGGCGGAGATGAGCAGGGCGACCTGCTCGGGGCTGAGGCCGAGCGCGCGTCCGACGATCAGCGGTACGGCGACGGCGCCGGCGTACATCACCAGCACGTGCTGCATGCCCAGGGCCGCGAGCCGGCCGCCGGGCAGCTTCTGGTCGACCGGATGGACCTGCTGGGGCCCGCCGTCCAGTGCGAGATCAGACATGGTTGTCTCCTTGCTTCTATTTATGGGTTGATCGCTGCGTGGGCGTCGGTCCCGACCCGCAATGGGGGGAGCCGACGGGGTGACCGTCTGGGCTCGCGCTCGGCACATGGCCGCACGGCGCTTCCCCGACTCGAGACCAAGTCTAGGGATTCGCCATTGCGCCGGGCGTGGGTGTTGCTAATACCCCTAATACTGAAATTTATATTGTTGCGACGCAGCAGGCGCGCGCGGCGAGGGGCTGCCCGTGCTCCGCGCCCCGCGCGGCGCTCAGCCTTCCGCGAGGGCCTGCAGCCGTGCCCTGACCCAGTCGAGCGCACGGGCGGCTTCCGCCTCCACTGCGCAGAGCATCGGCGCGATCGTGCGGCCACTGCCTTCGTTGGCTGCGGCCTCGATCTGCGCGGCAAGGGCTCCCAGCGCAGGCGCGCCCACCAGCAGCGCGGCAGACTTGAGCCGGTGGGCGGCCACGCCGAGCGCGGCCAGGTCAGCGCCGTCGAGCGCCGCACGCATGCTGGTCAGGCTTTGGCCGCCGGTGTCCATGAACAAGGCGTAGATCCTGCGCTCGCGGACCGCATCGCGACCGACCAAGCGCGTGAGGGCATCGTCATCGAAGGCGTGGGTCATCGGCTAGCCGCTCCTGTTCCCTCGGGGACTGTCATGGGCGCTCGCCGGCAGGGCGCGGGCTCACTGCGTGGCCGAGCGCTCGCGCATCCACCGCTGCGCGGTATCGCCGGTCATGGGACGGGCGATGTGGTAGCCCTGCGCCTGATCGCAGCCGATCTCGCCGAGGAAATCGAATACCTCTGCCGTCTCGACGCCTTCGGCCACGGTGCGCAGGCCCAGGCTGCGGCCCAGGTCCACGATCGACTTCACCACCGTGCGCGACTCCTCCGACTGCAGGGCCGTCATCACGAAGGACCGGTCCACCTTGAGTTCCGAAAAGGGCAGTCGCACCAGCTGCAGCATCGATGAGAAACCGGTGCCGAAGTCGTCGATCGACAGATGGAAGCCCTTCATGCGCAGCCGGGTCATCAGGCCGAGCGAAGCGACCGGGTCATCCATCGCGCTGGTCTCGGTGAGTTCCAGGATCAGACGCTCCGGCGCGAGTTGCAGTCGCTCGCAGCGCCCGGCGAGGCGGTCGACGAAATCCAGTTCATTGAATGATTTCGCCGAGAGGTTGACCGCCAGCGACAACTGCTGCGCTCCAGCCAGGGCGGACGGCGCGCGATCGAGCGATGCGAACCAGTGCAGCGCGCGGTCCAGCACCTGTTCGGTGAGCTCGGTGATCAGACCGCTGGCTTCGGCCAGCGGCACGAAGCGGTCGGGCGGGATCGGCCCGTACTCCGGATGCAGCCAGCGCACCAGGGCTTCGAAACCGCTCAGTCGCGCGTCCGTGCAGCCGATCTTGGGCTGGAACACGACGGTCAGCTCGTTCGCCTCGAGCCCGCGGCGCAGATCCTCCGCGCCGAGATCCCGGGACAGGGGGGCGGCGGGCGGCGGAGCGGCTTTGGGCCGTGTGGCATGGGCGGGTGCCGTCGGCGCGCTGGCAAGCAGCTCGCGCAGCTCGCCGGCCGAGAAGGGTTTGGACAGCACGCCGGCGAAGTCCAGGCCATGCTCGGCGGCCGAGCGTCCCGCCGCGTCGAGTACGCGGGCGTCCACGCCGCTGGTGATGAGGATGCGCGCACGACATTCCCGCTCCGCCAGACCCTTGATGACCTCCACCCCATCCATGTCGGGCATGATCAGGTCGAGCGCGATATGCGTCGGTCGCCAGGCGTCGAGCTCGGCGAAGAAGGCCGTCGCGGTGGCCACGAAGCGGGTCTCCAGCCCGAGGTCCTCGGCGATGAACTGCATGGTGCAGCCGACGAGGGGGTCGTCGTCCAGGATCAGCAGCCGCGGCCTGCAGTCAGTCTGGACCGTCATCAGGGGCTCTCCGTTGTCAGGCAGGTCAATGCCCGGAATCTAGGTGCGGCCCGGGCCGCTCGCAATGTCCAGGATGTTTCGCAATCTTGCCGCCAGTTCCTGCTGTCGGTAGGGCTTGCTGATCAGCTCCACTGCCGCGTCGGCGCGGTCGGCGGGCGCCAGCGCGCTGTCGGCATAGCCCGACGTGAACAGCACCGGGAGCCCGGGCTGCAGCCGCCGGGCCGCGTCCGCGAGCGCCTTGCCGTTCATGCCGCCGGACATCATCACGTCGGTGAACAGGAGGTCGAAGCGTCCGTTGCGCAGGGCCTGGAGGGCTTGCTCGCCGCTGCGGGCGGTCACGACCCGGTAGCCGAGTCGCTCGAGCAGGCTGCGAACATGCTCCAGAACGAGTTCGTCGTCCTCGACGACGAGAATGCGTTCGCCGCCGCGCGCGAGTTCCGCGCCATCCATATTGTTGGCATGCGGAGCGGGCGGGGTGTCGGCGCGCGGGAGGTAGAGCCGCACCACCGTACCGCGCCCCTGCTCCGAGTGCAGGGTGATGTGGCCGCGCGATTGCTTGACGAACCCGTACACCATGCTCAGGCCGAGGCCGGTGCCCCTGACGGCGTCCTTCGTCGTGAAGAAGGGCTCGAATGCCCGGGCGAGTGTCGTGGCATCCATTCCGCAGCCGGTGTCAGCCACGCTCAGCATGACGTAGGGGCCGGGGGCCAGGTCCTCGGGCCTGGCCGTGCGCCCGTCGATGTCGATATTCGCGGCATCGACGGTGATCGTTCCGCCGGCCGGCATTGCGTCGCGCGCGTTGATGCACAGGTTCATCACCGCGCCTTCGAGCTGGGCCGCATCGACCATCGCGGGCCAGAGATCGTCCTTCAGATTGAAGCTGACGTCGATGTGCCCGCCGAGCGTACGCTGCAACAGCTGCTTCATGCCCTGGAGCAGGGCGCGGATGTCGGTTGCCTGGGGGGCGAGCGTCTGGCGGCGGGCGAAGGCCAGCAGCTGGTGGGTGAGGTCGGCGCCGCGTTCTGCGGCGGTGCGTGTCATCTCGGCGAGCGCGCGCGCCTTGGGGGCGTCGCGCAAGTGATCGGCGAGCAGCTCGGCATTGCCGAGGATCACCTGCAGCAGGTTGTTGAAGTCATGTGCGATTCCGCCGGTAAGCTGGCCCACCGCCTCGAGCCGCTGCGCGCGCAGGCTGGCCTCCAGGGCACTGCGGGTGCGCTCGCGCTCGTCGCCGAGCGCATGGAAGGCGCTGACGGCATGGCGGGCGAGTACGGTCACCGCGATGATGCTCGCCACCGAGATGAGGCGGTTTGCAAGCACCCAGTGGAGATCGAAGCCGGGGGGCGAGACCAGTGCGCCCGCGGCGGTCGCCAGTATCGCGGCGCAGGCCATGCCGAGCACGAAACGCTTGTCCAGGCTCATTGCTGCAACCAGCACCGCCACCAGGTAGAGCGTACCGTGCGCGAAACCCAGCGGCGATGCCAGTTCGGCCGCCAGGATCAGCAGCAGCAGCGCGCTGCTGGCTGCCTTCCAGAAGGCGGGCTGCGTCCTCGAGGCCATGGCAAGGACCCTCGCAGTCATGTCGGTCATGCTTGCCCCTCCGAGGGGCGATCGAGAAGGCCCCTCAGCTTCACGGCCAGATCGTGGCGGCGAAAGGGCTTGCTCAGCAGCTCGAAGCCCGCTTCGAGGCGGCCTTCGCGTTCCAGGGCATTCTGCGTGTAGCCCGATGTGAACAGCACGGGCAGGCTCGGTCGTGCGCTGCGCACGGCGTCGGCCAGCTCGCGGCCGTTCATGCCGCCAGGCATGACCACGTCGGTGAACATCAGGTCGATGTTCGGGTGTTCGGCCAGGCGTTCGAGTGCATCCGGCCCGTTGCGGGCGGATACCACGCGGTAGCCCAGGTCGCCGAGCAGGCTTGCGACGTGCTCGCGCACCAGTTCGTCGTCCTCGACCAGCAGGATCTGCTCTCCGCGCCCGCCGGGCAGCGCATCGGCGTCGGCAGCCGTCTCGGCCACGTCCTGCGCAGGGGGCTGCGCGCCATGCGGATGTGCGCGGGGCAGATACAGGCGGACCACGGTGCCGCGGCCGGGCTCGGAGTCGAGCTGGATATGTCCGCCCGACTGCCTGGCGAAGCCATACACCATGCTGAGGCCCAGGCCGCTACCCTTGCCCGGTGGCTTGGTGGTGAAGAAGGGATCGAAAGCCCGGGCGAGTTCGGGGGCGCTCATGCCGACCCCGGAGTCGGACACTTCGAGCAGCACGTAGTCGCCTGCCCGCAGCCCGGCAAGCTCCATCGCCGAGGCCGGGATGTGGTGGCGCGTCGTCGTGATGACGAGGTGGCCGCCGTCGGGCATGGCGTCGCGGGCGTTCAGGCACAGGTTCAGCACCGCGCTCTCGAGCTGCACCGGGTCGACGAGGGCTCCCCACGGGCGCGCGTCGAGCCGGAAGCGGATCCGCACCTGCTCGCCGAGCGCGCGCTCGAGCAGCTCGGCCATGCCCTGCAACAGCGCGTCCGCGTCCGTGGGCCGGGGGTCGAGCGGTTGCCGGCGCGAGAAGGACAGCAGGCGGGCGGTCAGATCGGCGCCCCGCTGCGCTGCGCTCCGGATCAGCGCGGGCAGAGGGGCGAGCCGCGGCTCATGCTGCAGGCGCTCGACGAGCAGCTCGGCATTGCCGAGGATCACCTGCAGCAGGTTGTTGAAGTCATGGGCAAGGCCCCCGGTGAGCTGGCCGACCGCCTCCAGGCGCTGCGCCTGGTGGAGCTGGCGCTCGAGTTCGAGCCGTTCGCCGAGGTCGGTGGTGATGGCGATCACCGAGGGCGTGCCGGCATCGACCTCGCGCACCAGGGTCAGGTGGCACTCGACGTCAACGCTTGCGCCGTCGCGCCGACGCAGGGCCAGGCGGCCATCCCATGTGCCGTTCTGCAGGAGCTGGGGCATCGCCGAGGCGACCGCCTCGGCATGGGCATGCAGCAAGGTGGTGACCTGCCGCCCGCGCGCCTCTTCCGCCGTCCATCCGTAAAGCTGCTCGGCGCCGCGGTTCCAGAAGCGCAGGCGCAGGTCGGCATCCCACACCATGATCGCATCCTTGACCTGGTCCAGAATGGCCGCCTGCTTCCGCAGTCGCATGGCGCTGAGCTTCTGTTCGGTGATGTTGATGTGCATCACCACCGCTCCGCTGCGCTCGCCCCTGGGCAAGGGCGTGACGACGAGCACGTACCAGGCCGCTCCCGCGGGTGAGTCGCAGGAGTACTCGAGGCGGTAGCGGTCGATCCGGTCCTCGAGAACGGCGCGGATCCCGGCCGCCGCGGCGGCCGCCTCGTCGGCACCCGGGCCATGGGCCTCGTCACAGGTGCGCAGGTAGTTCTGCCCGACTGCGGCGGCGTCGCCCGGGAAGCCGTTCTCTTGCGCAAACCGTCGCCACGCCTCATTGACGGTGACGATCGTGCCGTCCGCCGCAATCAGGGCGATGTGCGCAGGCAGCGCGTCGAGGATGCACTCGCGCTCGTCCGTGAGCTGTCGTCTGCCATCGTCGAGTCGTTCGAGGTGTTCGATCGTCTGCGTCAGCAAGCCCTGCAGCGGATCATTGCCGCGTGCCGGGTGCGCGATGTCATCGGCGAGCCGATCCCGCTCGCTCCTCAGTTGGGCGATCAGTGCGCGGGTTTCGGCTCGGCCGGGCCGCTGCGCAGTGCTCGTCATCGTTTCGCCTCGGGCACAATGCGTTTCTTGAATATCCGCAAGGGATACAAACCGATTACCGTAGCGCCTGATGCAGTGGCGGGTGCGGAAGTTTGTCACGCCATGGTGAATTTATAGACATGCCGGGGGCGCGGGGGCAAGCCAGGGCGGGCGTCCCCGGCTTGCGGACGATCCCGCGCCAGCCCTCGGCTATCATCGTGGTGTGGCTCACTGCGACCGCCACTGCTCCACGCGCCGGCAGCAGCCGGGCTGCATGAGTCGAGCACCACAGGAGCAAGGATGGACCCCAACGCCCGGATTCTGATCGCCACCGACAACGCCACCGACGGAAACCTCGTGCGGCGCCTGCTCGGCATCGAGTTCGACAATGTCACCGTGTCGGCCTATGCGGACCGCCACCTCGCCGACTTCGAACGTTGCAAGCCCGAGGTGCTGGTGCTTGCGTTCGACAGTCTGGAGAAGGCCGAGCGCTACTATCTTGGCCTGTACCGCCTGAGCACCGTGGTGCACGCGCTGCCGCACCGCACGCTGATCCTGTGCAACCAGGATGACCTGAAGCAGGTCTTCGAGCTGTGCAAGAAGCAGCATTTCGACGACTACATCCTGTTCTGGCCGATGGTGCACGACACGCCGCGCCTGCCGATGGCGGTCATCCAGGCGTTGCGCCAGATGGCGGAGTCGGCCACCGGCGCGCCGCTGGCGCGCGAACTCGCGGCCCAGGCACGGCGGATTGCCGAGCTCGAGGCCCTGCTGGCCGAGCACGCCGCGCAGGGCGAACGCCATCTGCGCTCGGCAAACAGTTCGCTGAAGCAGGCGGCCTCGGAAATGGGGGCGGCCCTGAGCGGCCTGTCGCACCGCGTCGCCGACGGCGGTTTCGTCGAGGTGCGCGACGCCGCGGGCCTCGAGGGCGAGTTCGAGCGCTTCCGCAAGCAGGAGCTGGGGCCGCGCTTCGACGCCCTCGACGCCGCGGTGAAGCCGCTCGACGTGTGGATCGAGTCCCTCGACCAGATCATCGCGCCGCAGCTGGACGCGGTGCGCGAACTGCAGGCGGTGGCCGAGCGGGTCAGCCCCCTGGTGCTGATCGTGGATGACGACCCCTTGCAGCGCGAAGTGCTCGGTCAGTTGCTGGAGGCGTCGCGCGTGGAGCTGATGTTCGCCGCATCGGGGACCGAGGCCCTGCGCGCCGCGCACCGCAGGCCGCCGGATCTGGTGTTGATGGACGTCAATCTGCCCGACCTGGACGGTATCGAGACGATGCGGCGCCTGCACGCCACGCCCTACGGCCGTTGGACGCCGGTGATCATGATCACCGGCTACAGCCAGAAGGATGTGGTGGTCGAGAGTCGCCGCGCCGGGGCCGCCGACTTCGTCGTCAAGCCCTACGACCGTGCCGTGCTGCTCGACAAGGTCCGCGCCTTCCTGCGGCGCTGACGATGCCGCAGGGGCCGCCGGCCGGCCGGGCGTGGCGCGCCGCAAGCCGAGGCCGTGCTGCCCCGGGCCGCGGCGCTTCCTCGTTCCGCTTGCTCAGTGCGCCAGCGCCGGCTCGATCGCCTCGGCGGTGGCGCTGCGGCGGCCGCCGTTGAGGAACAGGTTGAGCGTCACCGCGGTGATCGCCGACAGCAGGATGCCGCTGTGCAGCAGGGGCTCGAGC
>JAREIX010000142.1 GCA_029286945.1 Thauera sp.
CTTCACCCAGTGCGAGGCCGAGGGTTTCCGCCGCATCACCTGCTTCCCCGACCGCCCCGACGTGATGGCGCGCTACACCGTCACGCTGGAAGCCGACCGCGAGGCCTGCCCGGTGCTGCTCTCCAACGGCAACCTGGTCGACCAGGGCGTGCTGCCCGAGGGCCGCCACTACGCGAAGTGGGAGGACCCCTTCCCCAAGCCCTCGTACCTGTTCGCGCTGGTCGCGGCGAAGCTGGTCGCGCTCGAGCGCACCGTGAAGACGATGTCCGGCCGCGAGGTGCTGCTGCAGGTGTGGGTGGAGCAGGGCAACCTCGACCGCGTCGAGCACGCGATGGATTCGCTGGTGCATTCGATGCGCTGGGACGAGGAGACCTTCGGCCTCGAGCTCGACCTCGAGCGCTTCATGATCGTCGCGGTGGCCGACTTCAACATGGGCGCGATGGAGAACAAGGGGCTGAACATCTTCAATACCAAGTTCATCCTCGCCAAGCCCGACACCGCCACCGACGTGGACTACGAGAACATCGAGAGCGTGGTCGCGCACGAGTACTTCCACAACTGGACCGGCAACCGCGTCACCTGCCGCGACTGGTTCCAGCTCACGCTGAAGGAAGGCCTCACCGTGTTCCGCGACCAGCAGTTCTCCGCCGACATGCTGGCGCGTGCCGCCGGGCCGGAAGGTGCGGCCTCGGCGCGTGCGGTCAAGCGCATCGACGACGTGCGCGTGCTGCGCGCCGCACAGTTCCCCGAGGACGCCGGCCCGATGGCGCATCCGATCCGCCCCGACAGCTACCAGGAGATCAACAACTTCTACACCGCCACGGTGTACGAGAAGGGCGCCGAGGTCATCCGCATGCTGCACACGCTGCTCGGGCCCGAGGGCTTCCGCAACGGCATGGATCTCTACTTCAGCTACCACGACGGCCAGGCGGTGACCTGCGACGACTTCGTCGAGGTGATGTCGGAAGCCAACAACGGCTTCGACCTCGACCCGTTCATGCGCTGGTACGAGCAGGCCGGCACGCCACGCGTGCGCGCGCGCGGCGTGTGGGACGCCGCCGCCGGCCGCTACACGCTGACGCTTAGCCAGCACACGCCGGCCACGCCGGGGCAGCACGCCAAGCAGCCGCTGGTGATCCCGGTCGCGATGGGCCTGATCGGCCCCGATGGCCGCGACCGCCCGCTGCAGCTTGAGGGCGAGGCCCAGCCCGGCGCCACCACCCGCGTGCTGCGCCTGGACGAAGGCGAGCAGAGCTTCCGCTTCGTCGGCCTGGATGCCGAGCCGGTGCCCTCGCTGCTGCGCGGCTTCTCGGCGCCGGTGATCCTCGAGCTGGAGGAGGACGACGCGCGCCTGGCCTTCCGCATGGCGCACGACGCCGACCCCTTCAACCGCTGGGACGCCGCGCAGCGCTACGCCGAGCGCGTCGCGCTGGCGCTCGCTGCCGACCCGGCTGCCGCGGTGCCCGATGCCTTCGTCGGCGCCCTGCGCACGCTGCTCGACGACGCTACGCTCGACCCCGCGTTCCGCGCCCAGGCGCTTGCGCTGCCGGGCGAGGCCTACCTGCTCGAGCGCATGTCGCCGGCCGATCCGCTGGCGCTGCGCGCGGCGCTCGTCCGCCTGATGCGCGCGATCGGCAGCGCGCTGGCGCCGGACTGGCTGCGCGTGTTCGACGCCATGCAGGTGGCGGGCGCGTACCGCTACCACCCGGGCGACGCCGGCCGCCGTGCGCTCGCCAACCTCGCGCTGCGTTACCTGGCCGCCGCCGGCATCGCCGAGGGGCTGCAGCGTGCCGAGGCGCGCTTCGCCGCCGCCACCAACATGACGGAGCGCTTCGGTGCGCTCACCGCGCTGGTGCAGAGCGGCAGCCCGGCACGCGCTGCGGCACTGCAGGCCTTCCACGACCGCTACCGCGACGACGCCCTGGTGCTCGACAAATGGTTCGCGCTGCAGGCCGGCGCCTGGTCGTGGGACGCGCAGGCCGAGCCGGCGCTGGCGCGCGTGCGCGTGCTGCTGAGCGATCCGGCCTTCAGCCTGTCGAACCCGAACAAGGTCTATGCGCTGCTGGGCACCTTCTTCCGCGCCAACCCGGGCGAGTTCCACGCCGCCGACGGCAGCGGGCATGCGTTCTGGGCGGAGCAGGTGATCGCGCTCGATGCGAAGAACCCGCAGGTCGCCGCGCGCATGGCGCGCGCGCTCGAGAACTGGCGCCGCTTCACGCCGGCGCTGCAGGCCAGCATTCGTCCGCAGCTCGAGCGCGTGCTGGGCACGGCCGGACTCTCGCCCGACGTCGCCGAGATCGTCGGCAAGGCACTGGGGGACTGAGCCGTGGCCGGCACGGCCCGGCACGCCTGGGCTGCATGAACGACGACGCCGGGCCGATCTGCATCGGGCCGGCGTCGTCGTTCATGACTTTGGCCGGGCGGCGCCCGGCGGTGGGGCTCACTCGGCGGCGAGATCGCCGGCGATGTAGCTCTCGAGCTGCTTGATGGTCTTTTCCTGCTGGCTGACGATGGACTTGACCATGTCGCCGATGGTGACGATGCCGAGCACCGTGCCGTTCTCGACCACCGGGATGTGGCGGAAGCGCTTCTCGGTCATGGTGGCCATGACCTGGTCGGCCGTGTGCGACAGGCCCACGGTGTAGGGCTTGTGGGTCATCAGGTCGCCGACCCTGACGTCGCGCGAGACGAGTCCCTTGAGCACGACCTTCCGCGCGTAGTCGCGCTCGGTGAAGATGCCCACCAGGTTGTCGCCCTCGGTGACCAGCACGCAGCCGATGTCGAACTGTGCCATCAGCGACAGCGCATCGAACACCGAGTCCGTCGGTCGCACCGCATGGAAGGCGCGCCCCTTCTGATCCAGGATCTGCTTCACGGTCGTCATCATGGTCGTACTCCCCCTTTCTTCGTTGTCGAGATGCGCACCGCCGGGCGCGGGCGACTTTTATTGTCGAGTGCTTCGGTTTTAACCAGAAGCGCACGCGGATGCAAGGCCGGGCCTACCCTGATCCGCGCCCGCCTCAGATTTCGAGGTTGTCGATCAGGCGCGTGCGGCCGAGTCTTGCCGCGGCCAGCACCACCAGCGGGTCGTCCATGTGCACCGGCGGCTGCAGATCGGCGCGACGGCGCACGGCGACGTAGTCGGGCTCCCAGCCGGCGGCGGCGAGCGCGGCCATGGCGTCGGTCTCGAGTCTGAGCAGGTCGTGGTCGCCGCCACGCACCGCATCACGGATGCCCGTGAGGAGGCGGTGGAGCAGGGGCGCACGCGCGCGCTCCTCGGCGCTCAGGTAGCCATTGCGCGAGGACAGCGCCAGCCCATCCGCGGCGCGCACGGTCTCGCCCGGCAGCACCGTCACCGGCATCGCCATCTCGCGCACCATGTTCGACAGCACCATCAGCTGCTGGTAGTCCTTCTTGCCGAACAGCGCGATGTCGGGCTGCACGATGTTGAGCAGCTTCATCACCACCGTGGCCACGCCGCGGAAGTGGCCCGGGCGGAACTCGCCCTCGAGGATCGACACCTGGGCCGGCGCCGGCTCCACGTGGTAGCGCTGCGGCTGCGGGTACATCACGTGTTCGTCGGGCGCGAACAGATGCGCCACGCCTGCCGCCTGCAGCTTCTCGCAATCCGCAGCGAAGGTGCGCGGATAGCGGTCGAAGTCCTCGCCGGCGCCGAACTGCAGGCGATTCACGAAGATGCTGGCGATCACGCAGTCCGCATGCTCGCCGGCCTGGCGCATCAGCGCGATATGGCCTTCGTGAAGGTTGCCCATGGTGGGCACGAGGGCGACCTTGCCGGCCTGGGCGCGGGCGGCGCGCAGGCTCTCGATGGTGTCGTGGATCTGCATGGTGTCGGAAATTGTCCGAAGCTGAAGGGGGGCGGCAGGGGCCCGGGAACTCAGTAGCAGTGTTCCGCCGCGGGGAAGCTGCCGTCCTTGACCGCGGCGGCGTAGCGGGCGACGGCTTCCTCGATGCTCGTGGCGCCGTCCATGAAGTTGCGCACGAAGCGCGCGGTCTTGCCCGTGAAGATGCCCAGCATGTCGTGCAGCACGAGCACCTGGCCGTCGCAGTGGGCGCCCGCGCCGATGCCGATCGTCGCCATGCTCCTGAGGCTGGCGGTGATCTCGCCGGCGAGCGCGGCGGGAACCATCTCCATGACCATCAGCGCGGCGCCGGCCTGCTCGAGTGCGAGCGCGTCGGCCTTCAGGCGCGCCGCGCCTTCCTCGCTGCGGCCCTGGACCCGGTAGCCGCCGAGCTGGTGTACCGCCTGGGGCGTGAGCCCGATGTGCGCGCAGACCGGCACGCCGCGCTCGACCAGGAAGCGCACCGTCCCGGCCATGAACTCGCCGCCCTCGAGCTTGACCATCTGCGCGCCTGCGGCCATCAGGCGCGCGGCGTTGCGCATCGCCTGCTCCGGCGTCTCGTGGTAGGTGCCGAAGGGCATGTCGGTGACGATGAAGGGGCGGGCGCCGGCGCGCGCCACGCACTCGGTGTGGTAGGCCATGTGCTCGAGCGTCACCGGCAGGGTCGACTTCTGCCCCTGCAGCACGTTGCCGAGCGAGTCACCGATGAGGATCGCATCGACGCCGGCGCGCCCGAGCAGCGCGGCAAAGCTGGCGTCGTAGGCGGTCAGCATGGCGATCTTGCGGCCCTCGGCGCGCATCCTGCCGAGTTCGAAGAGGGTGACGGGCTTCTGGTCCTGGAGATAGCTCATTCATCGCTCCTGAAAGGAGGGCGCAGTGTTCACCAAACTGGTGCAATGCACAAGTCCATTTCCTCGAATGCGAGGCGGGTCCGGACCGCGGGCTCAGCCGGCATAGCCGAAGAACTCGCGGTAGCTGCGCATGTCACGCAGGCGCTCGAGCAGCAGCTCGAAATCCTCGTCGCGGTCGACCGGATTGAGCTGTCCGGCGTCCACGATGAAGAGCGGGGCGGCGTCGTACTGGTAGAAGAAGCGGGTGTAGCGGTCGGCGACCTGCTGCAGGTAGGGCTCGGTGATGCGGCGCTCGGCCTCGAGGCCGCGCCTGCGGATGCGCTCCATCAGCGTGTCCGGCCGCGCCTGCAGGTAGATCACGAGGTCGGGGCGGGGCACCTGGGCTGGCTGCACGCTGTCGTGGATGCGGCGGTAGAGCGCGAGCTCGTCCTCGGACAGGTTCTGCTCGGCGAACAGGCGGTCCTTGTCGAACAGGAAGTCCGCCACCACCCGCCGCCCTTCGCCGACCGCGCCGAGGCCGGCGAGCTGGTCCAGGCGCTGGAACAGGAAGGACACCTGGGTTGCCATCGCCCAGCGCTCGGGCTGCTGGTAGAAGCGCGCCAGGAAGGGGTTGAACTCCGCCTGCTCGAACAGCGTCTCGGCCTGCAGGCGCTCGGCCAGGCGGCGGGCGAGCGAGGTCTTGCCCGCACCGATCGGCCCCTCCACGACGATGTAGTGTGCCTTTTCCAGCATGCGTGGCTGCCCCCGGTTCGCCGCTCGGCGCTAGTTGCGGAAGATGAAATAGACCGCGCCGAGCATACACAAGGCGGCCCACAGATAGTCAAGCTTGATCGGCTGCTTCATGTACAGCACGACGAAGGGCACGAACACCAGTAGGGTGATCACCTCCTGCATGATCTTCAGCTGGGCGAGGCTCAGGGCGGTAGCGCCGATGCGGTTCGCCGGGACCTGCAGCAGGTACTCGAACAGCGCGATCCCCCAGCTCACCAGCGCGGCGACGTACCAGGCCTTGCCCTGCATGTTCTTCAGATGGCCGTACCAGGCGAAGGTCATGAAGACGTTGGAGGCGGTGAGCAACAACGCGGTCTGCAACCACACCGGGCTGGCGGTGAAGGTGCTGGTGGCGGACTGGAGCCAGGCGGGCATGGCGGATGGCGTGCGGGCGGAGCGTTCGGAAGGGGACGTTCGGACGGGGACGTTCGGACGGGGACGTTCGGAAGGGGGGCGCGGGCGCGCGCGGGCGCCGGCCGTGGGCGGTCAGTGGCGGCCGGCTTCCGGCTGCGCCGCAGGGGCGACGCGCTCGATCGCCTGGTCGGCCACCGCCGGCAGCAGCGCGGCGACCGTGCCGATGCCCGGGATCGGCGTGTCGGCTGCGATCTCGGCGAGCGGCAGCAGGGTGAAGGCGCGCAGGTGCATGCGCGGGTGCGGCACCTGCAGGCCGGGCTCGTCGATGACGTGCTCGCCGTAGAGCAGCAGGTCGAGGTCCATCGTACGCGGCGCCATGTGGAAGTCCCGCCGCCGCCCGCCCTCATGCTCGATCGCGAGCAGGGCGTCGAGCAGCGGACGGGCGCCGAGGTGGGTGTCGAGGGCGATCACGGCGTTGATGTAGTCGGGCTGTCCCTCGACCCCGACCGGGGCGGTGCGGTAAAGCGAGGACTGCGCGACCACGCACGTCGCGGGCAGGGCGGCGAGGCGTTCGAGCGCGAGCGCGAAGGCGGCGTACGGGTCACCGAGATTGGCGCCGAAGGCGACGAAGGCGCGCACGGGGCTGGGCATGGGCGGGCGGACCAGAAGGGACGGAGGGGGCGGGATGGTGCGCTCAGGCGTGATCCGGGGCCGGCATCGCGTCGCCGGCCGGCTTGCGCTTGCGCCGGCGCCGCTTCTTGGCGGCCGGTGCCGCCTCGGGCGGTGCCTGGCGCAATAGCGCCTCGCGCTCGTCGTGGCCGGCATGGGCGAAGCGGTCCCACCAGTCGACGATTTCCATCGGGATCTCGCCGGCCTGTGCGCGCAGGCGCAGGAAGTCCCAGCCGGCGCGGTAGCGCGGCTGCTCGATGAGGCGATAGGGGGTCTTGCCGGCGCGCTTGTCGAAGCGCGGCTGCAGGGCCCAGATGTCCTTGATGTCGCCGGCGATGCGGCGCGTGATCGCGAGCTTGCCGGCCTGGGTGTCGAGCACCTCGTCCATGGCCTCGAACAGCGCCGGCTGGCTGTGGTCGCCGGCGGCCTTGCGCCGTTCCCAGGCCTTCAGCACCTCGTGCCACAGCAGCGTCGAGAACAGGAAGCCGGGCGACACCGACTTGTCCTGGCGCACGCGCTCGTCGGTGTTCTCGAGCGCCAGGGTGACGAAGCGCTCGCCCATCGGCTGCTCGAGGATCACGTCGAGCAGCGGCAGCAGCCCGTGATGCAGGCCCTCGGCGCGCAGCTGCTGCAGGCACTTCAGCGAGTGGCCGGAGAACAGCAGCTTCAACATCTCGTCGAACAGCCGCGCCGCCGGTACGTTCTCGAGCAGCGGCCCCATCTCGCGGATCGGCGTGCGCGCCGCGGGGTCGATGGTCAGCCCGAGCTTGGCCGCCAGGCGCACCGCGCGCAGCATGCGCACCGGGTCCTCGCGATAGCGCGTGCGCGGGTCGCCGATCATGCGCAGCGTCTTCTGCTGGATGTCGGCGACGCCGTGGTGGTAGTCGACGATGGTCTCGCTGCCGGGGTCGTAGTACAGCGCGTTGACCGTGAAGTCGCGCCGGGTGGCGTCTTCTTCCTGGTTGCCGAACACGTTGTCGCGCAGCACGCGGCCATGCTCGTCGGTGTCGGCGCTCTCGGCGTCCTGGCTGGCGCGGAAGGTGGAGACCTCGATCGTCTCCGCGCCGCTCATCACGTGCACGATCTTGAAGCGGCGGCCGATGATGCGCGAGCGCCGGAAGGCCGCGCGCACCTCTTCGGGTGTGGCGCTGGTGGCGACGTCGTAGTCCTTGGGCGGCTGGCCGATCAGCAGGTCGCGCACCGCGCCGCCGACGACGAAGGCCTTGAAGCCCTTCTCCTGCAGGACTGCGCACACCTTGCGCGCTGCGGGCGAGAGCTGCTCGCGGCGCACGCCATGGCGTTCGACGGGGATGAGGGCGGGTTCGTGGCGTGCGGGGGTGGCCGGGCGCTTGAAGACCTTGCGCAGCAGCTTGCGGATCATCGGAGGAGGAGGGGTTTCTGCATGAGGCCGCAATGATAACCGATCGCCCCGCGCGCCCGCTTGTCGAGCCGACGGTCGAGCCGCTTCGGGTTCGCCGGGGACCGGCTCAGCGCAGCGAGATCACCGGCCAGCCCTTGCCCAGGGCGTGGGCGCGCAGGGTGTCGTCGGGGTCGACCGCGATCGGGTCGGTGACGCGGCCCATCAGCGGCAGGTCGTTGTGCGAGTCGCTGTAGAACCAGCTGCGCTCGAAGCTGCCCAGGTGCAGGCCGAGCGATTCCAGCCAGTTGTCCACGCGCTCGATCTTGCCCGCCTTGAAGGCCGGCATGCCGCGCGGCTTGCCGGTGAAGGCGCCGCCTTCCTGCGCCGGGATGGTGGCGACCAGGTGGGGGATGCCGAACTCGCGCACGATCGGCCCGGTGACGAAGGCGTTGGTGGCGGTCACCACGGCGACCAGCGCGCCGCTGTCGAGGTGCTGCTGCACCAGCGCGCGCGACTGCGCGGTGATCATCGGCCGCACCGACAGCTCCATGAACTCGCGGTGCCAGGCGTCGAGCTGGGCGCGCGGGTGGCGGGCGAGCGGGGCGAGCTGGAAGTCGAGGAACTCGAAGATGTCGAGCGTGCCGGCCTTGTACTGCTCGTAGAACTGCACGTTCTTCGATTCCTGCACCTCGCGGTCGAGCACGCCCTTGCCGATGAGGAACTGCGCCCAGGCGAAGTCGGAGTCGCCGGCGAGCAGGGTGTTGTCGAGGTCGAAGAG
>JAREIX010000143.1 GCA_029286945.1 Thauera sp.
TCAGCACCGGCTTGGCGTCGTCGATGCGGGTGGCGAGCGAGCCGGCCGCGAAGCCGCCGAACACCACCGAGTGGATCGCGCCGATGCGCGCGCAGGCCAGCATTGCGAACGCGGCCTCGGCGATCATCGGCATGTAGATCAGCACGCGGTCGCCGCGCTTGACGCCGAGCTCCTGGTAGATCGCCGCCATGCGCTCGACCTCGCGCTGCAGGTCGGCGAAGGCGTAGACCTTCTCCTCGTTGGTCTCGGTCGAGATGTACACCAGCGCACGGTCGTTCGGGCGCGCGGCGGCGTGGCGATCGACGGCGTTGTAGCACAGGTTGGTCTCGCCGCCCTTGAACCACTTGACGAACGGCGGCCTGGAAAAGTCGCAGATCTGCTCGGCGGGCTTGTTCCAATGCACGAGCCGGGCCTGTTCGGCCCAGAACCCGTCGCGGTCTTCGATGGAACGGCGGTGGAATTGCTGGTAATCGCTCATTGCTTCCTCTCTCCCTTCAATGATCCCTGGTCCTGGTTGGCGCATCCCCGCGCCGCCGCGCCGGGACAGCGCGACGGTGCGGCGGGCGCGCCGAATTCAGACGGAGGTCCGGGTTGCCTCCCCGTCATCGTGGTCGTCTCCGCCCTTGTTCTCGATCGCCTTCAGCCTGGCGAGCGGTAGTCCGACCTGGTACTGCGATTCAATCAGTTCGAGCAGCGGCAGCAGGGTCGCGATGACCCCTGGCAGCTGCGCCGACACCTCGTCGCGTGCGCCGGCACGCAGCTGGCGGAGCACGTTGTCGAGGCTCGGCATGCGCGCGAGCTGGCGCTCGATCTCGGCGGCGTCCACCTCGCCGGCGTGCGCGAACACGCGATTGCCGCCGGCCGCGCGCGCCTGCGCGGCGCGCGCGCCGGCCAGCGCCAGCAGGTCGCTCACCGCGCTGCGCTGATCGGCGAGCGCGTTGGCGACGCCGATGCTGAGGGTGACGCGAATGCGCTCGTCGCGGTAGGCCATCACCAGCTTCTCGACGCTGGCGCACACGCGCAGCGCGAAGGCACAGCTCGACACGCGGTCGATGCCCGGCGACAGCAGCGCGAACTGCGAGGCCGCGTGCTGCGACAGCGTGTCCTCGGCGCGAATGCGGCCCGAGATCAGCTTGCCGAGCTTGCGCAGGATGAGCTGCATCACGTGCGCGCCGTGGTGCGCGACCAGCGCGTCGTACTGGTCCACCTGCACGACCATCGCGCCGATGTCCGACTGCCGCCGCCGCGCCTCGGCCACCGCCTGGGTGCCGCGGTGCTCGAGGTAGGCCGGTGTGACCAGCCCGGAGGCCGGGTCCACCGGGCTCTGCTGTTCGAAGGCGGCGCGGCTCAGCGCGAGCTCGCTCTGCGCCTTGGCCAGGCGCACCAGCGAGGTCAGCGTGGCGAGCAGCTCGACGCTGCCCGAGCCCTTGGGGATGAAGCCATTGGCGCCGAGCGCCAGCGCGCGCTCGCGCGCCGACTCGTCCTCGTCGCCGGAGATGATGACCACCGGCAGCTCGCGCACGCGCGACACCCGGGAAGCGCGGATGCGCTCGAGCAGGCCGTAGCCGTCGAGCCGCGGCATGCCGATGTCGGTGAGCACCAGTTCGATCGCCGGATCGACCAGCAGCGCCTCCCAGCCCGCCTCGCCGTCGGGCTCCTCGCGCACCTCGAAGCGGCCGCGGATGTGCTTGACGATGGACGCGCGCACCATGCGCGAGTCATCGACGACGAGGATGCGGGGAAGCCGGTCGTCTGCGCTCATCGTCTGCTCCTCGCCCCCCCCTCGCGCCGGCCGTCGCGCCTCAGGCGCCGATGCGGACGACCGTGCGGCCCTTGACCCGGCCGTGGATGAAGTCGTCGAAGGCCGCGGGCAGCGCGTCGAAGTCGATCGTGCGCGTGATCGCGCCCAGGTGGCGCGGCTTGAGGTCGGTGGCCAGGCGGTCCCACACCCGCTGCCGGGTCGGGAAACCCATATAGCCCGAATCCACCCCGAGCAGGCTCACGCCGCGCAGGATGAAGGGGAACACCGTGGTGTCGATGTTGAAGCTCGCCGCGTTACCGATGCTCGCCACCGTGCCGGCCTGCTTCATGCTCGCCAGCACCCAGTGCAGGATCTGGCCGCCGACGTTGTCGACCGCACCGGCCCACCGCGCCGCCTCGAGCGGACGCACCTTGTCGAAGTCGATCGTCGAGCGCAGCAGGATCTCGGCCGCGCCGAGCATCTTCAGGTAGTCGCCCTCGGTCTCCTTGCCGGTGAGCGCGACCACGTGGTAGCCGAGCTGCGACAGCATGTCGATCGCCAGCGCGCCCACGCCGCCGGTGGCGCCGGTGACGATCACCGGGCCGTTGGCCGGCGCCAGGCCGTTGTCTTCCATGCGCACGATGCCGAGGGCGGCGGTGAAGCCGGCGGTGCCGAGCGCCATCGCCTCGAAGAGATCCAGCCCGGCCGGCAGCGGCACCACCCAGCCCGCCGGCACGCGCGCGTATTCGGCGTAGCCGCCGTGGTGAGCGACGCCGATGTCGAAGCTGGTGGCGATGACCTTGTCGCCCGCTTTGAAGCGTGCGTCGGCGCTGTCGACCACCTCGCCGCACAGGTCGATGCCGCCCACGCAGGGAAAGCGGCGGATGATCTTGCCGGCACCGGTCGCGGCCAGGGCGTCCTTGTAGTTGATGCTCGAGTAATGGACGCGGATCGTGACCTCGCCGGCGTCGAGCTGCTCGACGCCGAGCGTGCCCATGCGGCTGACGACCTTGCGGTTCTCGTCCTGGTCGATCACGAAAGCCTTGAAGGGATTCATCCGGAAGTCTCCTGTCGAACGGATGGGCCGGGCGGCACCGACCGTAATTATAACCCCATAATTATAGGGATTTTCGCCGCGCTGGCCGATGTCGGTTCCGTGAGCAAGGGTCTGTCGGAGCGGGCTTGCCCGCGCCGCCTGTCGATCGATGGAAGGCGCGTCACGCTCAAGAATGGCTGCCGCCCAGCCGTTAAGATGCAAGCCTCAGACGCCAGCCCTCTTTCGGATCGAAGCTCGAATGTCCTTGCTGGAACACGCCCTGCCGTCGGTGCAGGCCTATGTGCAGGCCTTCTCGGATGCGCCGCTGCCGGTGCTGCGCCACACGGTGCGGGCCTTCGCCGGCCTGCGCGAGAGCGGCGAGAACGTCGGCGCCCGCCACCTGTCCGCGGTGGTGATCGCCGACCCGCTGATGACGATGCGGCTGCTGAGCCACCTCGAGCGCCATCGCCGCCAGTCGCAGAACCACGACATCACCACCATCGAGCGCGCGGTCATGATGATGGGCGTGGAGCCCTTCTTCGCCGCCTTTTCCGACCTGCCCACGGTCGAGGACGCGCTCGCCGCACACCCGCGCGCGCTGATCGGCGTGCTCAAGGTCATCGCCCGCGCACGGCGCGCCGCCGACTACGCGCGCGACTTCGCGGTGGTGCGCCGGGACGTCGACCCGCAGGAGATCACCGTCGCCACGCTGCTGCACGAGGCCACCGAGACCGTGTGCTGGATCAAGGCGCCGCAGCTGACGCTGCAGGTGTTCCAGCACCAGCGCGACAACCCGCGCCTGCGCAGCGCCGACGCGCAGCGTGCGGTGTTCGGCGCCAGCACGGCCGAGCTGCAGCTGGCGCTGATTCGCGCCTGGCACCTGCCCGAGCTGCTGGTCAGCCTGCTCGACGACAGCCAGCAGGACAACCCACGAGTGCGCACCATCCAGCTCGCCGCCGACTTCGCCCGCCACCTCGCCCACGGCTGGGAAGACCCGGCGCTACCCGACGACCTCACCGCGCTCGAGGCGCTGCTGCATCTGGGTCGCGAGCCGCTGCTGCATCGCCTCGGTGTGCCCGAGGACGTGCGTGCGCGCTTCCTGCCCCCGCCTGCCGCCGAGCCCCCCGCCTCGGCGACGGCCTGACGCGCAGCTCAGCCGCACATCCGCAGCAGGTTGCCGAAATCGAGCAGCAGCGCCGGATGCTGGTAGGCCGCGAACAGCAGCCCGAGTACGAGCGCGGCCAGCACGATCAAGGCCAGGCGCAGCAAGGCCTTCTTCATCGCGCCTGCGTCCGCAGCAGCGGCGCCTCGCGCACCGGCAGCGACAGCACCGCCGCCATCACCGACAGCGCGATCGACAACCACCACGCCATCAGGTACGAGCCGCTGAGATCGAAGATGCGCCCGCCCAGCCACGCGCCGAGGAAGCCGCCGATCTGGTGGCCGAGGAAGACGATGCCGTACAGCATGCCCACGTAGCGCAGGCCGAAGATGTGCCCGACCAGGCCGGAAGTCAGCGGCACCGTGCCCAGCCACAGCAGCCCCATCACCGCCGCGAACACGTAGAGCGTGAGCTGCGACAGCGGGAACAGCAGCAGCGCCAGGATGGCGACGATGCGCAGCGCGTAGATCCACGCCAGCAGCCACTTCTTGCTGTAGAGCCCGCCCAGCCAGCCGGACAGGAAGGAGCCGAAGATGTTGAACAGCCCGATCAGCGCCACCGCCGTCATGCCGATGTTGGCCGACATGCCGGCATCCACCACGAAGGCGGGCAGGTGCAGCATGATGAAGGCGGTCTGGAAGCCGCACACGAAGAAGCTCCAGAACAGGTAGTGAAAGCTCGGCGTGCGCATCGCCTCGCCGAGCGCCTCGCGCAGCGACTGCTGGACGCCGGTGCTGCGATCGCTGGTGCCGGTGACGGCGGCGGCGAGCGGGATGATCAGCGCGATGCCGAAGGCCAGCCACAGCAGTGCGTCCTGCCAGCCCACCAGGCTGATCAGCCCCTGCCCCACCGGCAGCACCGCGAACTGGCCGAAGCTGCCGCCCGCCGAGGCCAGCCCGAGCGCCATGCTGCGCTTCTCCGGTGCGGCCATGCGGCCGATCACGCCCAGCACCACGCTGAAGGTGGTGCCCGACAGCCCCATGCCGATCAGCAGGCCGGCGCCGACGTTGAGGCCGAGCGCGGTGTCGGCGTGCGCCATGATCACCAGGCCCGCGATGTAGAGCAGCGCACCGCCGACCAGCGTGCGCCCGGCGCCGTGGCGGTCGGCGAAGGCGCCGGCGAAGGGCTGGAACAGCCCCCACAGCAGGTTCTGCAGCGCGATCGAGAAGGAGAACAGCTCGCGCGACCAGCCCTGGTCGACGGTCATCGGCTGCAGGAACAGGCCGCCGGTGTGGCGCACGCCCATGGCGAGGGTGAGGATCAGGGCGCCGCAGACCATGACGACGGCCGGGCGGCGAAGGAAGGCAAGGCTTTGACTGGGCACGACGGGAACTTCCGGTTCTGGGGGCGCTGAATACGGCCCGGTGTGGCATGCGTAACGCTTGGCGCGAGGCCGCGAGTATAAGATGCCGCTGAACAATCAGGAGTCGCCTCATGAGCATCGGCAACGCAGTCTTCCTCGGACTGGTGGTCCTCGCCCTGGTCTATGGCGTGGTCACCTACAACGGCCTCGTCCAGCTCAAGCACAACATCGCCAAGGCCTGGGCCAACATCGACGTGCTGCTCAAGCAGCGTCACGACGAGCTGCCCAAGCTGGTCGAGGTGTGCCGCCAGTACAAGCAGTTCGAGCGCCAGTACAAGCAGTTCGAGCAGGAGACGCTGGCGCGCGTGACCGAGGCCCGCGCACGCGTGGCCCGGGCGCGCGAGGCGCACGACGTGCCCGCCCTGGGCGCCGCCGAGAACCTGCTGCGCGCCGGCCTCGGGCAGATCTTCGCGGTCGCCGAGGCCTACCCCGAGCTCAAGGCCAACGAGCACTTCATGCAGCTGCAGACGCGGATCACCGCGCTCGAGAACAGCATCGCCGACCGCCGCGAGTGGTACAACGAGTCGGTCAACCTGCACAACGTGCGCATCGAGCAGTTCCCCGACCTGATCGTCGCCCGCATGTTCAGCTACACCGAACAGCCCTTGCTGCAGTTCAGCGTGAGTGAAAAGGCCGATGTGGATCTGAAGGCGCTGTTTTCCGCCTGAGACCCGCGCCGGGCGCCCTGCCCTCCCTTCCCCGCCTCGAATCCCGATCCCGCCTGTGCGCGGGCGCCTGACCCATGCTCGTGCATCTGCGTCCCGTCCGCATGGACCTCGCCCTGCCAGCGATCCAGTTCGGCGCGGTGCTGCTCGCGCTGCGCTTCGGCGAGCGGCCGGGCACGGTCGCCGCGCTGGTGATCCTGCTCGCCACCGGGCTGCTCGGCTGGATGCGGGCGATCCGCCACGCCCGCCTGATCGCCGACACCCCCACCGCGCGCATCGCCTCGGCGGCGCAGGGCTACACCGAGCTGCAGGGCCGCGGCCAGCCGCTCGACGGCACGCCGCTGCTGTCGCCGGTTAACGCGCTGCCGGTGCTGTGGTACCGGCTGGTGACCGAGCGCCGGCAGTCCGACGGCAAATGGAAGGTGGTGAGCACCGACACCAGCGACGCCTCCTTCCTGCTTGACGACGGCAGCGGCCAGTGCGTGATCGACCCCGAGGGCGCCGAGATGCTGGTGCGGCGCTGCGACGAGTTCCGGCGCGAGGACCTGCGCTACCGCCAGTGGTCGCTGATCCGCAACGACCGCCTCTATGTGCTCGGCGATTTCGCCACCCTGGGCAGCGTCGATGCGGATTTCGACTTCGCCGCGCAGGTGCGCGAGTTGCTGGCGCAATGGAAGGCCAACCACCCCGAACTGCTCGCGCGCTTCGACCTCGACGGCAACGGCGAGATCGACATCCGCGAATGGGAACTCGCACGCGCACAGGCGAAGCGCGAAGTGCGCCGGCTGCAGGCCGAGGTGCTCGCCGCACCCGAGCTGCACGTGATGCGCAGCCCGGGCGGCGGGCGCCTGTTCCTGATCTCGGACCGCGATCCCGAGCAGATCGGGCGCAGTTACCGCTGGCTGGCCGCTTTCCACGCCTGCGTGTTCCTCGCCGCGGCCGCGGCCGGCGCGTGGTTCATGCAGATTGGCGTGATCTGAAGCCCGCGCGGCGCGTGCGGGCGCGCGTCCATCAGCCGCCGGCGCGCGACTCCAGTTCTTCCCAGCGCAGCATCGCGGCCTCGATCTCGCCGTCCAGGGCCTCCATCCGCGCCTTGATCTGGGCAACTTCCTGCGGAGCACTCTGGTACAGCGCCGGGTCGGCCATGCGTGCGTGCAGCGCGGTCTGCTCGTCTTCCAGTGCAGCGATGCGCTCGGGCAGCGCCTCGAGCTCGCGCTTCTCGTTGAAGGACAGCTTCGCCGGGCGGGTGGCAGTCTTCGCGTCGGCGGCCTTCGAATCGGCAGCGCGCGTCTTGTCGGCGGGGGCGGCGTTGCGCCGGGCCATGTCGCGCGTGGCGGCCTGGGCGACCTCCTCTGCCCGCCGCGCCTGTACGCGCTGCCAGTCGCCATAGCCGCCGGCGTATTCGCTCCAGCGCCCATCGCCCTCGGCGGCGATCACCTGGGTGACGACGTTGTCGAGGAAGGCGCGGTCGTGGCTGACCAGGAACAGCGTGCCGTCGTAGCCGGCGAGCAGCTCCTCGAGCAGGTCCAGCGTCTCGATGTCGAGGTCGTTGGTCGGCTCGTCGAGCACCATCACGTTGGCCGGGCGCGCAAACAGGCGCGCCAGCAGCAGGCGGTTGCGCTCGCCGCCGGAGAGCGACTTCACCGGCGAACGCGCACGCTGCGGCGCGAACAGGAAATCGCCCAGATAGCCGATGACATGCTTCCTGTCGCCACCGATCTCGACGTAGTCCGAGCCCGGGCTGATGACCTCGGTGAGCGGCAGCTCGGGGTCGAGCTGGGCGCGCAGCTGGTCGAAGTAGGCCACGCTCTGCCGGGTGCCGCGGCGCACCGTACCCTCGTCGGGCGCGACCTCGCCGAGGATCAACTTCAGCAGCGTGGTCTTGCCGGCGCCGTTGGGGCCGATGAAGCCGATGCGGTCGCCGCGCATGATGCGGGTGGAGAAGTCGCGCACCACCACCTTGTCGCCGTAGCGCTTGCTGACGTGGGTGAGCTCGGCGACCATCTGCCCGCTCTTGTCGCCGGTATCCACCGCCAGGCTGACGTCGCCGAGGCGGTCGCGGCGCGCCGCGCGTTCGCGGCGCAAGTCCTCGAGCCGGCGCACGCGGCCCTCGTTGCGGGTGCGGCGGGCCTCGACGCCCTTGCGGATCCACACCTCCTCCTGGGCGAGGAACTTGTCGAAGCGTGCGGCGGCCTTCTCCTCGGCCTCGAGCTCCTCGGCCTTGCGCCGCTGGTAGTCCGAGAAGCGCCCCGGGTAGCTCGCCAGCTTGCCGCGGTCGAGCTCGATGATGCGGGTGGCGACGTTGTCGAGGAACACGCGGTCGTGGGTGATGACGATGACCGCGCCGCGGAAGTCGCGGATCAGCTCTTCCAGCCACAGGATGCCGTCGAGGTCGAGGTGGTTGGTCGGCTCGTCGAGCAGCAGCAGGTCGGGCTCGGCCACCAGCGCGCGCGCCAGCGCCACGCGCTTGACGCCGCCACCCGAGAGGCTGGAAACATTTGCCGCCGGGTCGAGTCCGAGTCGCGCCACGACCTGCTCGACACGCTGATTCAGGCGCCAGGCCTCGGCTGCCTCCACCGCGTGCTGCAGGGCGTCGAGCCGGGCCAGGGCCTCGGGCGTGGCATGTTCGGACACCGCGAGCATGGCGGCGTGGTAATCGACCAGCAGCCTGGCCGCGGCGCCCAGACCATCGGCGATGGTCTCGAACACGTCGCGTTCGAGCTCGAAGTCCGGCTCCTGGGGCACGTAGGCGGTGACCATTTCGGCCTGCCGCCACACCGTGCCATCATCGAGCGCCGCCTGGCCGGCGAGCGCCCGCAGCAGGCTGGACTTGCCCGAGCCGTTGCGCCCGATGAGCGCCACGCGCTCGCCCGCATCGAGCTGGAAACTCACGTGGTCGAGCAGGTCCACGTGACCGAAGGCGAGGCAGGCGTTGTCGACGGCAATCAGGGGCATTGGCGCTAGGTGCAGCGGTCGGCTGCAGTTCTGAACTGGGGCGACGATTTTAGCCCCGCGCTGGCGGTGGCGGCGTAATACCGCATAATGCAGTGCACAATTTCTGCCCGCAGGCGATGTTTTCGCCGGGTCCGGGCGTCCCTGCGCAGCCCCTTCCCCGCCCCCGCGGCACGCAGCACAGACGTAAAGGAACGCGATGGAAAGACTTCTCGAACGCTTCGGAGAACCCGACCACGACCCGGTGGCGCTGTGGGTGGCGCTGGTCGACCTGCTGCGCCCGCCGCGTGCAGCGCAGGTGGACAAGGCCACCGAGAATCTGCACACGCTGTGCCACCTGCTGGCGCGCCGTCCCGACCTGCTGAACAAGCTGCGCGCGGCCATGATGCGCCTGTTCGACGAGCACAAGCAGGTCACGATGTACGTGTCTTCGGGCCTGCTGCCCTCCACCGGTTTCTTCTCCGAGACCTCGCGCCGGATCGGCGGGCGCCTGCTGCCCGAGGTCATCGACACCACCTACCTGAAGGATCTGCTGTCGGCGGTCTTCCACCGCGTCGACGACGAGGTCTGGGTCAACGCGATCGCCGACGCGGACTGGATCGAGCTGCTGCGGCTGCTGGTCGGGCACCAGTCGCCGATGTTCGAGGAGGACGCCAGCCCGCTGCCGAACGCGGTCAGCGAGATCCTGGAATCGCTGCGGGTGCTGTCCTTCCACGTCTCGGCGATCGGGCTGGACCGCGAGCTGGTGCGCATCGACCCCAACCTGGAGGAGCACGAGTCGCCCTTCCTGGCGCAGAACGCCGAGCTGCTGACCTACATCCAGCACTACAGCGAGTGGTGGACCACCCCGCGCGCGCTGATCGCCGACGACAAGCACCTCAAGGTGATGCTGCACCAGTGCGACGAGGTGCTGCAGCGGGTGAGGAAACGCGCGATGCGCATCGGCACCAGCCTCACGCTCACCTTCAAGCTCGAGCGCCTGCGCCAGCACCTCGAGCGCATCGGTGAGCTGAACGCCCTGCTGAGCGAGTTGCGCACGCGGCGCGTGGTCGAGGACACCGCGCCGCGCATCGTGCGCCTGTTCAAGACCCTGGTGCGCGCGGAGTGCCGCAAGAACATCCTGTCCGACTACTGGGGCCAGAACGTCGAGCTGCTGTCGCTGCGCATGACCGAAAGCGCCAGCCGGACCGGGGAGAAGTACATCACCAGCTCGCGCAGCGAATACTTCGGGCTGATGGCGTCGGCCGCCCTCGGCGGCCTGATCATCGCCTTCATGGCCGGCAACAAGATCGTGCTCGGCAGCCAGGGCATGGCGCCGCTCAACGAGCTGCTGTCCTTCTGCCTCAACTACGGCCTCGGCTTCATGCTCATCCACATGCTCGGCGGCACGGTCGCCACCAAGCAGCCGGCGATGACCGCGAACGCGATCGCCGCCTCGATCGGCGAGGCCAAGGGCAAGACACGCGATCTGGAGGCGCTGGCCGACCTCATCGTGCGCACGATCCGCAGCCAGACCGGCGCCATCCTCGGCAACATCGGCGTGGCCATCCCGGTGGCACTGCTGGTGGGCCTGGTGATCAAGCTCGGCACCGGCGAGCACTTCATCAGCCCGGAAAAGGCGCACACGCTGCTCGCCGAGATCGACCCGCGCGGCGGCGCGCTGCTGTTTGCCGCCATTGCCGGCGTGTGCCTGTTCATGTCGGGCCTGATCGCCGCCTACTACGACAATCTTTCCGCCTACAACCGCGTGCCGCAGCGCCTGCGCCAGCTGCGCAGCCTGCGCCGGCTGCTCGGCGAGGCGCGTGCCGAACGCTTCGCCGCCTATGTGGAACAGAACATCGGCGCATTGACGGGCAACTTCTTCTTCGGTTTTCTGCTCGGCGGCGCGACCGCGATCGGCGTGCTGTTCGGGCTGCCGATCGACATCCGCCACATCGCCTTCTCCTCCGCCTATCTCGGCTATGCCTCGGCCGCGCTCGATTTCTCGATCCCGGCCACCAGCGCGGCGCTCGCCCTCGCCGGCGTGTTGCTGATCGGCATCACCAACCTGCTGGTGAGCTTCACGCTGACCCTGAGCGTGGCCATGCGCGCACGCCGCATCACCTTTGCCCAGGGCCGCAGCCTGGGCGGCCTGCTCGCCAGGCGCCTGCTGCGCGCGCCGGGCGCCTTCCTGTTCCCGCCGCGCAGCGACGAACCGGCACTTGGTCCGACGCCCCCGAACGGCTAGAATGCCGGCCCTGAGTCTCGTCATAGTTTAATGGATAGAACGGGCGCCTCCTAAGCGCCAGATCCAGGTTCGATTCCTGGTGACGAGGCCAATCCACCGTATCACCCCGTAGCAAGAAGGACCAGAAACCCGCATGGCTCAAGGCTTTGCGGGTTTTTTGTTGTGTCATGCCGTTTCACCCAAAGCCATGCCATACCCCCGCAAGTGGGGGTATTCTTGGGGGTATCCTGAATGACATCCGGGATACCCCCCGGAAAATACCCCCAAGCATGACAGCGAGGTGCCCCGCATGGCCCTGACCGACACCGCCACCAGGCAGGCGAAACCGCAGGACAAGCCCTACTCAGAGCAGCGATGAAGGACCTCTACGGCCTGCACGAGGACGATGCACTCCTTCGTCTTGGGCGCAGCAAAGGGCTGGTGACGAGGATGGCCGACAGCGTGGCGATCCTCGAGGACAAGCTGCGCGAGCTCATCGAGGACACCGCCCGCGTCGCCGAACTGGCCGCGGCGAGCGGCACCCCGGCGGGGCACACCTCCTCGAGCATCGAAGCGAAGCGCGTCGAGCTCGAGATGCGGCTCGCACGTGTGCTCAAGCTTCGGGTGGCGGTCCGGGCAGCGCACGCAGAAGCCGAGCTGAGCGCGTGCGACAGGCTCGGGCTGACGCTTGGCGAGGAATTGACCGCAGCGCTCGCCCAAGCCTCCGGGGTTCGACACTTCACCCCGATTTTCGCCCCTTTTCGGAAAGTGCCTCCAGCACCGGCACGGGTTTGAAGGCCGCGACCGCAAAAGCGCTGTGGTGGCACGTTTGTAACAAGCGTGCTCAATATTGACGTGGCTTTGTAGGTGGCTAAAGTGGCCGCATCATGCACGTCAAGCTCACCACCTCCGGAGGCCGCCGCTACGTCCAACTCGTCGAGTCCTACCGCGACGAGGCCGGACGGGTGAAGAAGCGCACCGTCGCCACGCTCGGCCGTGCCGAGCAGGTCGATGGGTCGCTCGACGCAGTGATCAACGGCCTGTTGAAGATCACCGGCCGCGAGCCGATGGGTGCCAAGCCGCCGGCGCCGACGGTGTCGTTCGAGTCCGCGCGCGCGCTCGGTAACGTGTGGGCGCTGACCGAGCTGTGGAAATCGCTCGGTTTCTCGGGGCTGCGCCGGGTGTTTCGCCGTACGCGGCGCACCACGGACGTGGAGGCGCTGATCCGCCTGATGGTGCTCAACCGCCTGTGCGACCCCGAGTCCAAGCTCGGCGTGTTGCGCTGGGTGCAGACCGTGGCGCTGCCCGACTTCGGACCGAAGGCGGTCACGCACCAGCAGTTGCTGCGCAGTCTCGATGCCCTGATGGACCACCAGGATGAGGTCGATGCGGTGGTCGCCGGGCTGCTGCGCCCGCTGATCGACCAGGATCTGTCGGTGGTGTTCTATGACCTCACCACGATCCGCAGCGAAGGGCTCAGCCAGCAGACCGGCGACGTGCGCCAGTTCGGCATGGCCAAGGAGGGGCTGATCGCCCGCCAGTTCATGCTGGGTGTGGTGCAGACCGCCGAAGGGCTGCCGATCTACCACGAGGTGTTCGACGGCAACACGGCCGAGACGCGCACCCTGCTGCCCACGCTCACCCAGGTGCTCGAGCGCTTCCCGTCAGTGCAGCGCCTGGTGCTGGTGGCCGACCGGGGGCTGCTCAGCCTGGACAATCTGGAGGCGCTGAAAGCCGTCCGCCTGGCCAGCGGCAAGCCGCTCGAGTTCATCGTCGCCGTGCCCGGTCGGCGCTACAACGAGTTCGTCGAGCTGCTCGAACCCTTCCACGAACAGCAGTGCGCAGCGGCCACGCAGGAAGTCATCGCGGAGCACGCCTGGAACGACCTGCGGCTGGTGGCCGCGCACGATCCGGCGACGGCCGTCACGAAGACCCAGCAGCGCAACGAGCGTATCGACGCGCTGATCCGCCAGGCAGACGAATGGTCGAGCAAGCTCACCGAGCAAGACGAAGGCGTGAAGCACCGGGGGCGCAAACTCTCGGACAGCGGCGCCAAGGCGCGCTTCTACCATGCGGTCAGCGAGGCGCACCTGTCGCGCATCATCAAGGTGGATCTGGGCGAGGAGCTCTTCAGCTACCACATCGACGACAAGGCGAAGCGTCTTGCCGAAATGATGGATGGCAAGCTCCTGTTGGTCACCAACGCCGAGGACCTGTCCGCGCAGAACGTGATTCAGCGCTACAAGTCGCTCGCCGACATCGAGCGCGGTTTCAAGGTGCTCAAGTCCGAGATCGAGATCGGCCCGGTATATCACCGCCTGCCCGAGCGGATCCGCGCGCATGCGTCGATCTGTTTCATGGCGCTGATCCTGCATCGGGTCATGCGTAGCCGACTCAAGGCAGCGGACGCGTGCTACACGCCCGAGCGGGCACTAGAGCAACTACAGCGCATCCAGCATCACCGGGTGCGCCTGAACGGCGGCGAGCCGGTGGTCGGGGTGTCGACGCTCAGCACGGAGCAGAATGAGGTGCTTCATGCATTAGGAATCGAAAAGCCAGCGGCGCCGGAGCAGTTGGCGCTGTTGTAGTGGCATTTTTGAAAGTGCGCTCTAGCAAAAACAAGCACTTGCGAGCGTAACTGTCGAACTCGGGCAGCCTGTCCCGACGCGCGCACGCGCGCCGTCAGCGCGGGCACCCGCGACGAGCCAGCCGTTGTCGCCAGCGCACCCACGCTACGTGCAGCGGAGTGCGAGGCGCTGCAGGCCATGGCCGACGATGCCCTGAAATGGGCGGCAGCCAGAGACGATGAGGAGATCGCGGCGGCCGGGGTTGTTGCACTCCTTCACGCCAGATTCGAGCTCGAGCAGATCGTCGCGATCCTTGCCGATCAGCGACACCTGTTAACGGCGGTCGATTCCCGCACAAATCCGGCGTCCACCGCCGGCACGGCACAGCATGACCTTGATCTGGTGAGCGGATAGCGGCTGTTTGCTTG
>JAREIX010000144.1 GCA_029286945.1 Thauera sp.
ATACACCACAGACGGCGGCATGCTGCTCAACGGAGATCAGTCGTGATGCGACACCCAACCCTTGAGCACCGATTCGTTCTTGCGAGGAGTCGTTCGTTCAAGAGGGCCGCATTATAAACACCAGAACCGATACGTCAACGGAAAATCCATAAAACTTCCTGTTGCACCCATCGAGACGAAGCCGACAGGCCATTCGACCGTGATCGGACGCCAGATTCAAGATGAAACGCTCACCACGTGGACCGACGGTACGCATCGGGATGATGCACGGGACAACGACACGCGGTGACTCCCCGGCAATTTCCGTGGTCCCATGCGCCGCACGCGTTGAAACCGCCGCCCCCAATTCGAAAGCGAGCAAGCATGACCACCCTCCGCCTCATCCTCGGCGACCAGCTCAACGCCGCCCATTCCTGGTTCCGCGCCCCACGTGCCGATGTGCTGTACGTGATGATGGAGGTGCGCAGCGAGACCACCTACGTGCGCCACCACGCGCAGAAGGTGCTGGCGATCTTCGCCGCGATGCGCGCCTTCGCCGCCGCGCTGCAGGTGGCCGGGCATCGGGTGCGCTACCTGAGGATCGGCGACGCCGACAACCGCCAGTCCTTCGCCGCCAACCTGGCGCAGGTGGCGGCCGCGTGCGGCGCGACCCGCTTCGAGCGCATGGAGGCCGACGAGTGGCGGGTGGAGCGGCTGCTCGACGAGGCCGCGCAGGGGCTGGCCCTGCCGCAGGCGGTGGTCGGCAGCGAGCACTTCCTCGCCGAACGCGCAGAGCTCGCCCGACGCTTCGCCGTCAAGGTGCCGCGCATGGAGTCCTTCTACCGCGACATGCGCCGCCGCCATCGTGTTCTGCTCGATACCGAGGATGGCCCGGCGGGCGGCGTGTGGAACTTCGACGCGCAGAACCGCGAGAAGTGGCCGGGCGATCCGCCCGCGCCCGCATGGCCCTGGGCCGGCCACGACCTGACGGCGCTATGGGACGAGATCGCCGCCGCCGGCGTGGACACGATCGGCGCGCCGCATGCCGACCGCTTGCGCTGGCCGCTGACCCGGCGCGAGGCACGCGCCGGCCTGGCCCACTTCGTCGATCACGCCCTGCCCCACTTCGGCCCTTACCAGGATGCGATGAGCACGCGCTCGACGACGCTGTTCCATTCCGGACTGTCCTTCGCCCTCAACGTGAAGCTGCTGCACCCGCGCGAGGTCATCGACGCTGCCGTCGCCGCCTGGCAGGCAGGCAAGGTCGCGCTGGCGAGCTGCGAGGGCTTCGTGCGCCAGATCCTCGGCTGGCGCGAATTCGTGCGCGGGGTGTATTGGGCGCGCATGCCGGGCTACGCGCAGGGCAACGCGCTCGACGCCCATCGCCCGCTGCCGGCCTGGTACTGGAGCGGCGACACGAGGATGGCCTGCCTGCGCCACGCCATCGGCCAGTCGCTCGACACCGCCTACGCGCACCACATCCAGCGCCTGATGATCACCGGCAACTTCGCCCTGCTCGCCGGCTGCGACCCGGACGCGGTCGATGCCTGGTATCTGGGCATCTACGCCGACGCCTTCGAGTGGGTGGAGATGCCCAACACCCGCGGCATGAGCCAGTTCGCCGACGGCGGCGTCATCGCCAGCAAGCCGTACGCCGGCGCGGCAAGCTACATCGGCAAGCAGTCGGACTACTGCAAGGCCTGCGCCTACGACCCCAGGCGCCGCCATGGCGCCAGCGGCGCGAAGCCCGCCTGCCCCTTCAACAGCCTGTACTGGGGCTTCCTGCTGCGCCACGAGGCCCGCTTCGCGCGCAACCCGCGCATGGCGATGCCGTACAAGGCGTGGGCGAAGATGGATGCGGCCGAGCGCGCGGCGACCCTGGCGCAGGCGGCGAACTACCTCGAGCGACTCGACACGCTCTGACGCGCGCCGCCTGCGCAAGGGAAACGCCCGCAGCGGGCAATTCCCCGTTGCGGGCGTCGTGATGGCGCCAGGGCGCGCGCCTGCGCAGCGGCAGGCGCGCGTACCGGATCAGTAGTCCATCTCCGGCATCGCCGGTGCGGCGGCCTTCTCTTCCTTCGGCGCCTCGGCCACGGTGGCGTCGGTGGTGAGGATCAGGCCGGCGACCGAGGCCGCGTTCTGCAGCGCGCTGCGGGTGACCTTGGTCGGGTCGATGACGCCGATCGCGACCAGGTCGCCATACTCGCCGTTGGCGGCGTTGTAGCCGAAGTTGCCCGCACCTTCCTCGACCTTAGCCACCACCACGCTCGGCTCGTCGCCGGCGTTGGCCGCGATCGCACGCAGCGGCTCCTCGAGCGCGCGCAGCACGATCTTGATGCCGGCGTCCTGGTCGTGGTTGTCCCCCCTGAGCGCCTTGACCGCGGCGCGCGCACGCAGCAGAGCGACGCCGCCGCCGGGCACGATGCCTTCTTCCACCGCGGCGCGGGTGGCGTGCAGGGCGTCGTCGACGCGGTCCTTCTTCTCCTTCATCTCGACCTCGGTGGCGGCGCCGACCTTGATCACCGCCACGCCGCCAGCGAGCTTGGCCACGCGCTCCTGCAGCTTCTCGCGGTCGTAGTCGGAGGTGGCGTCCTCGATCTGGCGCTGGATCGCCGCCACGCGGGCCTTGATCTTCGCGTCATCGCCGGCGCCGTCGATGAGGGTAGTGTTCTCCTTGTGCACCTCGACGCGCTTGGCGCGGCCGAGATCGGCGAGCGTGGCCTTGTCGAGCTGCTTGCCGGTTTCCTCGGAGATCACCGTGCCGCCGGTGAGGATGGCGATGTCCTCGAGCATGGCCTTGCGGCGGTCGCCGAAGCCGGGCGCCTTCACCGCCGCGACCTTGAGCACGCCGCGCATGCTGTTGACCACCAGGGTGGCGAGCGCCTCACCCTCGATGTCCTCGGCGATGATCAGCAGCGGCTTGCCGGCCTTGGCGACCTCTTCCAGCACCGGCAGCAGGTCGCGGATGCTGGAGATCTTCTTGTCGTAAATCAGCACCAGCGGGTCGTCGAGCACGGCGACCTGCTTGTCCGGGTTGTTGATGAAGTAGGGCGACAGGTAGCCGCGGTCGAACTGCATGCCCTCGACCACGTCGAGCTCATTCTGCAGGCTCTTGCCGTCCTCGACGGTGATCACGCCCTCCTTGCCGACCTTGTCCATCGCGCGCGCGATGATGTCGCCGATGTCGGTGTCGGCGTTGGCCGAGATCGACGCCACCTGGGCGATTTCCTTGCTGGTCGAGCACGGCTTCGAGAGCTTCTTCAGCTCGTCGACGGTGGCGGCGACGGCCTTGTCGATGCCGCGCTTGAGGTCCATCGGGTTCATGCCGGCGGCGACGTACTTCATGCCCTCGGCGACGATGGCCTGGGCGAGCACGGTGGCGGTGGTGGTGCCGTCACCGGCGACGTCGGCGGTCTTCGAGGCCACCTGCTTGACCATCTGCGCGCCCATGTTCTCGAGCTTGTCCTTGAGCTCGATCTCCTTGGCCACCGAGACGCCGTCCTTGGTGATCACCGGCGCGCCGAAGCTGCGGTCGAGGACGACGTTGCGCCCCTTCGGGCCGAGGGTCACCTTGACCGCGTTGGCCAGGGTGTTGACGCCGCGGACGATGCGTTCGCGGGCGGAATCATGGAATTGAACGATCTTTGCTGCCATGTCTGTGGGTCTCCTGAAAACGTCGATCTGTGTCGTCAGGCGGCCTTCTTCAGGGCCGCGGCATCACGCTCGACGACGCCCATGACGTCGTCCTCGCGCATCACCAGCAGTTCTTCGCCGTCGATCTTGACCGTCTGCCCGGCGTACTTGCCGAACAGCACCAGGTCGCCGGCCTTCACCTCCATCGCGATCAGTTCGCCCGCGTCGTTGCGGCGGCCGGGGCCGACGGCGACGACCTCGCCCTGCTCGGGCTTCTCGGCGGCGGTGTCGGGAATCACGATGCCGGACGCCGTCGTGCGCTGGGCCTCGACGCGCTTGACGATGATCCGGTCACGTAGGGGACGAATGTGCATCTCTCGATCTCCTTTACGAGTTGATATCACCAGAGTAGCGATCGCGAACGCGCGCCCGGCGCGGGCCGCAAACCCAGGCGCGGCGCGACATTCACGGTCGGGACTGTGCCGACGGAGCGCGAGATGGGGATGCCGGAAACGGATTTCAAGAGGGGAAGATCAGGGCAACGCGATGCGCGTGACACGCCCCAGGCGATACACCAGCGGCGCACGCTGCGGCGCGCCCAGCGCACGCGGCGCCACCGGACAGGGCGGCGTGCGCCCGCCGTCGGCGTCGAGCGTGTCGTCGTCGGCGATCTCGCGCCACAGCCCGGCGCGTACCGGGCGAAACAGCCAGCGCACGTAGCCGCGGCGGGCGGCGAGCTGCATCAGGTCGTTGCGATCCGGGGCCGCGGCCACCAGGTGGGCATCGTTGTCGGGTGCGAGCGGGTTGTCGCCGAAGGCCTGGCGGCATTCGAGCGCCTCGCGCCCGGAAGCGCCGATCTCGTTGCAGCCGCGGCGCACGCTGCGCTCCATGTCCCAGGCGCCGAGCTGCCAGGCCGCCTCGAGCATCGCGCCGTCGATCTCTTCCAGAACCTGCCAGCGCGGACTGAGCTGCAGCGCCGAACCGGGCACCGCCCTGCGGCGGGCCTGTCCCGGTTCGACCGCTTCGTCCCAGCGAAAGCCGTGCCAGTGCAGCATCAGCAGCAGCGGCGTGTCGGGCCGGCGAACGGCGGTGACCGTGACCGCGTACAGCGGCAGGCGCACCGCATCGATCTGGCCCTGGATGGGGGTCAGGATGTCCATGGCGTGGTTCCTCCACTTGCAAGGCCGACGCCATGGAAAACTACCAGAAAGCTCAGGCGATCTGCACCTCGATGCGCCTGGGCTGGGCGTGCTCGGCCTTGGGAATGCGCAGGGTCAGCACGCCGTGCTCTAACTTCGCATTCACCTTGCCGGCGTCGAGCTCGCGCGACAGCGTGAATACGCGGCGGTAGCGCGCCAGATTCACCTCGGCGTGGCTGGCCTCCATGCCCTCGGGCACGGACAGCGCCAGTTCGCCCTCGATCGTCAGCGTGTCGCCCTCCACCTGCAGGTGCAGCCGCTCCCTGGGCACGCCGGGCATGTCGGCGTAGAGCGTGATGCCGCCGGCGTCCTCGATGACGTCTACCGGCGGCAGCAGCGCCGCCTCGTCGCGCGACTTGTCGGCACCGGAGCTGGTGGCGGCATGGGTGGCGGCATTGGCGATGTCGGTCTTGTTGCTCATGATCTGTCCTCCGTGGTGCTTACTGGATGGCGATGCGGCGCGGCTGGGCCTCTTCCTTGCGCTGGATGCGCACGTGCAGCACGCCGTCGCGATAGCTCGCCTGGATGGCGTTCGGGTCGACGTCCTCGGGCAGGCTGACGACACGACGGAAACGGCCGGCGAAGCGCTCGCCGATATGCACGGTGGCCTTCTCCGGCACCTCCGGCGCCTTGCGTTCGCCTGCGATGGTGAGCGTGCCCTTCTCGAACTGCACGTCGAGGTTGGCCGGATCGAGGCCGGGGGCGAAGGCGAAGATGTCCACCGCTGTCGGTGTGCCGCCGACGTTGAGTGCAGGGTAACCGCGCGTCAGGCCGCGGATAGTCGGGCCGACGTCGAAAGCCTGCTGCATCTCGCGCTGCAGGCGATCGAGTTCCACGAACACGTCGCGGGGAAACAGGGAACGGGCGTACATGCGAACCTCCGTTTGTCGTGTGGTAAGGACGCCCTGGCGGGCGTCTCGCTACCCTAGCTAGGTCTGGGCGCGGCCAATTTCAAGCCCCCGCCCTTGATCGATCCCTCACCCCGCCCTATCTATAAGCACGGGGCGAATCTCTTTCGCATTGGTCACGATCATGAAATTCCAGGACTACTACGAGGTGCTCGGCGTCGCGCGCGATGCCTCGGCCGAGCAGATCAAGAAAGCCTTCCGCAAGCTGGCGCGCAAGTACCATCCCGACGTGTCCAAGGAAACGGACGCCGAGGCACGCATGCAGGCGATCAACGAGGCCCACACCGTGCTGTCGGACCCCGAGCGGCGCGCTGCCTACGACCGCCTCGGCCAGGACTGGCACGGCGGCGAGGATTTCCGCCCGCCACCGGACTGGGGCAAGCAGCAGTTCGACTTCTCCGGCCGCGGCCTCTCGCCCGACGAAGCCGCACAGTTCAGCGACTTCTTCAGCCAGTTGTTCGGCGGCACGCACGCGGCGGGCGGCTTCGGCGCGCACAGCGGGCGCCGACGGCAGCGGCATGGTGAGGATCATCACGCCCAAGTGGTGCTCGACATCGAGGACGCGTTCACCGGCCCCACCCGCCAGCTCGCGTTGCGCCTGCCGCAGCGCGACGCGCAGGGTCGGGTGAGCAACGCCACGCGCACGCTCAACGTGCGCATCCCGGTCGGCGTGCGCGAAGGCCAGGTGATCCGGCTCGCCGGCCAGGGTGCGCCCGGCAGTGGTGGCCAGCCGCCGGGCGACCTGCTGCTCGAGGTGCGCTTCCGCCCCCACGACCGCCTGCGCGTCGACGGCCGCGACCTCCACCTTACGCTGCCGGTGGCACCGTGGGAGGCAGCGTTGGGCGCTGTGGTGGTGGTCGACCTTCCCGGCGGCAGGCTCAAGGTGCGCATCCCCAGGGGCGCGCAGAGCGGCCAGCAGTTGAAGGTGCGCGGCCGCGGCATCCCGGGCTCGCCACCCGGCGACCTGCTGCTCGCACTCCAGGTCGTGCTGCCAGCGGCCGACACGGCGCAGGCGCAGGCCCTGTACGAGACCATGGCGCGGGAGCTTGCCTTCGATCCGCGCCGCACGACCGGGAGCTGAACCATGCCCGACGAATTCGTCCAGAATGATGTCGTCATCCTCATCGGCAGCCTGCTCGAGGACAGCTGGATGCCGCTCGAACAACTGGCCGCAGCCTGCGCGGTCGAGGCCGAATGGCTGCGCCGCCATGTCGATGAAGGCCTGTTCCCGCATGTCGAGTGCGTCGCGGGCGTGTGGCGCGTCTCCAGCAGCGGCGTCGCGCGGGCGCGGGCACGGCGCATGCGTCAGATCGAGCGCGACTTCGACGCCGTGCCCGAACTCGCCGCACTGGTCGCCGACCTGCTCGAGGAACTCGACCGGCTGCGCGCGCAGCTCGGCCGTCCGGATCCGGACTGAACGTCGCCGGCTTTCAGCCCGCCAGCGCGCGTACGTCGGCCAGCAGCGCGTCCACGCTCGCGGGCAGGGTGTCCCAGCCGCACATGAAGCGCGCGCCGCCGGCGCCGATGAAGGTGTAGAAGCGCCAGCCGCGCGCGCGCAGGCCGTCGAGCACCGCCGGCGGCAGTTCGCAGAACACGCCGTTGGCCTCGACCGGGAACATCAGCCTGGCGCCCGGCACCTGCTGCAGGCCGACGGCCAGGCGCTGCGCCATCGCGTTGGCGTGGCGGGCGTGCTTGAGCCACACCTCATCCTCGAGGATGCCGAGCCAGGGCGCGGACAGGAAGCGCATCTTCGAGGCGAGCTGCCCGGCCTGCTTGCAGCGGTAGGCAAAGTCCTCGGACAGCTTGCGGTCGAAGAACACCACCGCCTCGCCCACCGGCAGGCCCATCTTGGTGCCGCCGAAGCACAGCACGTCGACGCCCACCTTCCAGGTGATCTCCGCCGGCGCCACGCCGAGCGAGGCCACCGCGTTGGCGAAGCGGGCGCCGTCCATGTGCACCCGCAGGCCGTGCGCCCGCGCGCAGGCGGAGATCGCCGCCACCTCGTCCGGCCGGTAAACGGTGCCGACCTCGGTGCTCTGCGTCAGCGTGACCACGCGCGGCTTGGGGTAGTGGATGTCGCTGCGGCGCGCGATCACCTCGAGCACCGCGTCCGGCGTCAGCTTGCCGTTGGCGCCCGACGCGGGCAGCAGCTTGGAGCCGTTGGAGAAAAACTCCGGCCCGCCGCACTCGTCGGTCTCGACGTGGGCCAGCTCGTGGCACACCACGCTGTGGAAGCTCTGGCACAGCGAGGCGAGCGCGAGCGAGTTGGCGGCGGTGCCGTTGAAGACGAAGTAGACATCGCAGTCGGTCGCGAACAGCTCGCGCAGACGGTCGGAGACCTTGCGCGTCCATTCGTCCTCGCCATAGGCGGGCGCATGGCCGGCGTTGGCCGCCACGAAGGCCGCCAGGGCCTCCGGGCAGACGCCGGCGTAGTTGTCGCTGGCGAAATGTTGCATGGCGGTCAGGCGACGTCCTTGAGTTCCAGGTCCAGCGGCTCGCCGCTCTCGGCCGCGCAGGCGGCGGCGGTGAACACCACGTCGGTCGAGGAGTTGAGCGCGGTCTCGGCGGAGTCCTGCACCACGCTGATGACGAAGCCGATCGCCACCACCTGCATCGCCACGTCCGCAGAGATGCCGAACAGCGCGGTCGCCATCGGGATCAGCAGCAGCGAACCGCCGGCCACGCCCGACACGCCGGCGGCGGCGAGCGAGGACACGATGCACAGCAGCAGCGCGGTCGGGAAGTCGACCGGGATGCCCAGGGTGTGGGCCGCAGCCAGCGTCATCACCGAGATCGTGATCGCCGCGCCGGCCATGTTGATGGTGGCGCCGAGCGGGATGGAGATCGAGTAGGTGTCCTCGTGCAGGCCCAGGCGACGGCACAGCTCGAGGTTG
>JAREIX010000145.1 GCA_029286945.1 Thauera sp.
CTTCATGTAGTCGATGTTGGCGTAGGTCCACTTCGCCGGCGGCACGTTGTTCTGGATCGCGGCGTTCTCGGCCGGCATGCCGAAGGCGTCCCAGCCCATCGGCTGCAGCACGTTGAAGCCCTTCATGCGGTGGAAGCGCGCGAGCACGTCACCGATGGTGTAGTTGCGCACGTGCCCCATGTGCAGCTTGCCCGAGGGGTAGGGGAACATCGACAGGCAGTAGTACTTGGGCTTGCTCGCGTCTTCCGTCACTCGGAAGGCGTCGGTGGAGTCCCAGTGCTGCTGGGCGGCCGTCTCGACGGCGGCGGGCTGGTATTTGTCCTGCATGGCGGCGTGCGGGCTGGATGGCGTTGAAAACACGCCAGTATACCTGGAAGCGCGGGCTGCGGCGCCCGCTCGTCGGGCGCGCGGGGTCCGCCCGCGCGGCGCCCGGGAGTGGGCGTGTGGCCCGCGCGCCCGGAGGAGGCCTGGATGACGCTCAGGCGACGCGGTGCGAACTGCCCGCCTGGCGGTTCCATTGCGCCTGGAGGGCGCCGAACACGTCTTCCATGGCCAGCAGCGGCAGGCGCCACATGCGGTTCTGCGCACGCACGTAGGGGACGACGCGCGGGGCACACAGGGTCGAGCGCTCTTTCTCGAGCAGGCGGACGAAGTGGTCCATGGCCGAGCCCCAGTATTCGGCGTTGCCCACCCAGCCGGTCTCGATGGTCGCTTCGCGCACGGCCTTGCGCCACAGGGCTTCGGCGCGTTCGAGGGACACACCCGCCTTGCGGGCATACCAGGGCAGCAATTTCGGCGTCTTCATGATGCGTTCTCCTGTTGGGCCGGGGTGCGGCGCCATCTTTGTCCGGCAGCTTCCTGGGCTGCCGGACGCGTGCTGATGTTGTGGCGCAATATTGGACCCGCGCCTGTTTTTAGTAATTGATTCTGAACAAATCGGACCTCGAATGCCGTGACAGAGTTCCGCTTTGTCGAGATCCGTTTGTGCAATGCACAACTGAAATTTAGCTGAAACTTTGTGGTCTGCAAGCCACGCGTTGCGGCAATGCAACAATCAGGTGCCTGAACGCGGATTCGGCCGGGCGAGACGCTCCCGATACAATCCGGGTTCGAAGAGGAACCACGATGTCGACGCTGCTAGCCAATCTGAATCCCGAACAGCTCCAGGCGGTCACCCTGCCGCCGCAGCACGCCCTGATCCTGGCCGGTGCGGGCTCGGGCAAGACCCGGGTGCTGACCACCCGCATCGCCTGGCTGATCCAGTCCGGCCAGGTCGATCCGGCCGGCCTCCTGGCGGTTACATTCACGAACAAAGCCGCCAAGGAGATGCTCGCCCGCCTGTCGTCCATGTTGCCGGTGAGCACCCGCGGCATGTGGATCGGCACCTTCCACGGCCTCGCCAACCGCCTGCTGCGCGCCCACCATCGCGACGCCGGGCTGCCGCAGCTGTTCCAGATCCTCGACTCCGGCGACCAGCTCGCCGCGATCAAGCGCCTGCTGAAGACGCTCAACGTCGACGACGAGAAATTCCCGCCGCGCGAGCTGCAGCACTTCATCAATGGTCAGAAGGAAGCCGGCAACCGGCCGCATGCGGTCGAGGCCTGGGACGACTACACCCGCCAGCGCGTTCAGCTCTACCAGGAGTATGAAGCCCAGTGCCAGCGCGAGTCCGTTGTGGATTTTGCGGAGTTGCTCTTGCGCAGTTACGAGCTGCTCGAGCGCAACGAGCCGCTGCGTCGCCACTACCAGCGCCGCTTCCGCCACATCCTGGTCGATGAGTTCCAGGACACCAACCGCCTGCAGTACCGCTGGCTCAAGCTCTTCGCCGACGAGGGCCGCGAGGGCGGGGCGGCGATGTTCTGCGTCGGCGACGACGACCAGAGCATCTATCGCTTCCGCGGCGCCGAGGTCGGCAACATGCGCGACTTCGAGCGCGAGTTTCGGGTGCACAACGTCATCCGCCTCGAGCAGAACTACCGCTCGCACAGCAACATCCTCGACGCGGCCAACGCGATCATCCGCCACAACGCCAACCGCCTCGGCAAGAACCTGTGGACCGACCAGGGCGCGGGCGAGCCGATCCGCGTGTTCGAGGCCTTCTCGGACGGCGACGAGGCGCGCTGGATCGTCGAGGAGATCCAGTCGCTGGTGCGCGAGGGCGCGCTGCGCAGCGAGATCGCGCTGCTGTACCGCTCGAACGCGCAGTCGCGGGTGCTGGAGCACCAGCTCTTCTCGGCCGGCATCCCCTACCGTGTGTATGGCGGGCTGCGCTTCTTCGAGCGCCAGGAGATCAAGCACGCGCTCGCCTACCTGCGCCTGATCGCCAACCCGGACGACGACACCTCGTTCGCGCGCGTGGTGAACTTTCCCACCCGCGGCATCGGCGCGCGCTCGCTCGAGGTGCTGACCGATGCCGCCCGCGTCTACAACACCAGCCTGTACGCCACCGTGCCCCACCTCACCGGCAAGCCCGGCACCTCGCTGGCGCAGTTCGTGCGCCTGGTCGAGGACCTGCGCCGCGACACCGCCGGCCTGCCGCTGCCGGAACTGGTCGACCACGTGCTCGACCTCAGCGGCCTGCGCGCGCACTACAAGGCTGACAAGGAAGGCCGCGAGCGGCTGGAGAACCTGGACGAGCTGATCAACGCCACGGCCAACTTCCTCGCCGAGTCGCAGGCCCAGGCAAGGTCAGGTGACGAAGTGCTGGCGCAGCCGCACGCGCTGCTGGCCGACTTCCTCGCCCACGCCTCGCTCGAGGCCGGCGACCATCAGGCCGACCAGGGCGCCGACGCGGTGCAGCTGATGACGGTGCACTCGGCCAAGGGGCTGGAGTTCAACGTCGTCTTCCTGTCCGGGCTGGAGGAGGGCCTGTTCCCGCACGAGAACAGCATCCTCGAGACCGACGGCCTGGAGGAGGAGCGGCGGCTGATGTATGTGGCGGTGACCCGGGCGCGCGAGCGGCTCTACCTCTCCTTCGCGCAGAGCCGCATGCTGCACGGCCAGACGCGCTACAACCTGCGCTCGCGCTTCCTGGAGGAGATCCCCGTGGAGCTGACCAAGTGGCTGACGCCGCCGAATCCGCGCTCGGCCGCCGGGGGGGCGATGGGCGGCATGGGCGGCGGCTACTTCAAGCCCTCGCCGGCGGCGCAGGTTCAGCGCGCGCCGCGACCGGCCTTCGCGACCCTGCCCAACGGCCTGCGCATCGGCCAGGCGGTGAGCCATGCCCGGTTCGGCCAGGGCGTGATCGTCGCCGCCGAGGGCAGTGGCAGCGACGCCAAGGTGCAGATCAACTTCGGGCCGGCCGGGGTGAAATGGCTGCTGCTGGCGGTGGCGAAGCTCGACCCCGCCTGAGTCGCTCGGGCTGCCGGTTGCGGCTCGAGGGGGGGCAGCGTCTCGCCCGGCGCGGGCCAGGCGGCGGCGCGGGACGGTGGTTCAGGCCGGCTCGGCGTTCGTGTTGCGGTCGAAGCTGTAGATGATGTCGTCGGCCAGGTCCTCGAGCTCGGTGACCGGGTAGCCGAGGAAGTGCGCGGCCTGCTCGCGGCCCTTGTCCCACTCGGCGTCGCGGCGGGTGCGCAGGTGGGTGCCGGCAACGTATTCGGCGACCACGTTGACCGCGATCAGCGTGCGCGACTCGGGCTCGAGCGTGGCCTCCTCGACCAGCACCGAGTAGTCGTGATGGCACAGGATGCCCTGGCACACGGCCTCGGTCAGCCCCCAGGAGCGGGCGAGGATGTAGCCGATGGTGGCGTGGTTGGTACCGAGCGCCTCGTCCTCGACGTCAGTGAACCAGCGATCGCTGGCCTGATTGGCGGTACCGAGCACCTGCTTGTAGTTCGGGAAGCGCTTGACCAGCAGCGGGATGCCGCAGTCGTGGAAGAGGCCGAAGGTGTAGGCCGTCTCGGGGCGGGCACAGCCGGTCTTGCGCGCAATCAGCGCGCTGGCCGCGGCGGTGTAGCGCGAGTTGTCCCAGAAGCGCTCGAGCGCGGCGCCCGGTTCGGCGATCGCGCTCCGCAGCAGCGCCTCCTGCACGAGGTTGGTGAGCATGCCGAAGCCGAGCAGGCGGATCGCCTCGTCGACCGAACCGATGCGCCGCCCGCAGCCGAAGAAGGGCGAGTTGGCCGACTTCACCACCACCGCGGCGAGCCCGACGTCCTTGCCGATGAGGGCGGCGATGCGCTTGCCGCTCACCTGGGGCTGGCGCAACTCGTCCATCAGTTGCGCGAGCACCGCCGGACAGGAGGGGATGTTCACCCCCTTCACTGCCTGTTCCAGGTTGTGCTCCTTGCGCGCCGGTGCGTTCATCGTCTCGTTCTCCCTCGTGGCCGTGTCCAGGCCTGCAACGTAGCACGCGCCCGCGGCGCCGGCGCCCGCTACCGGCGGGCGGCCGTGGAAAACTGCGCACCGGCCCGCACGCCGGCCTGAACAGCGGTCGGCATGCACCGCCGCAGTGCGCTCAGAAGGGCAGCGCCAGCCCCGGCCACACGCGCGCGATCGCGTCGCGGAAGGCCGCCTGGATCGCGGCCAGCGCGCTGCGGTCGTCGGCCTCGAAGCGCAGCACGACCACCGGCGTGGTGTTCGACGGCCGCGCCAGGCCGAAGCCGTGGGCGAACTCGACGCGCACGCCGTCGAGCGTGATCACCTCGCGCGCGTCGGCGAAGCAGGATGGCGTGGCGAGCGCGGCCTCGCGCAGCCGGCGCACCAGCTCGAAGGGCTCGCCCTCGGCCATCTTCAGGTTGAGCTCGGGCGTGCTTACCGCGTCGGGCAGCGCCTTCAGCGCGGCGTTGGCGTCGGCGCGCGCGGACAGGATCTCGAGCAGGCGGGCACCGGCGTACAGCCCGTCGTCGAAGCCGAACCAGCGCTCCTTGAAGAACATGTGGCCGCTCATCTCGCCAGCGAGCGGCGCGCCGGTTTCCTTGAGCTTGGCCTTCACTAGCGCGTGCCCGGTGTTCCACATCGTCGGCTTGCCGCCGCGGGCGCGGATCCAGGGCGCCAGGTTTCGCGTGCATTTGACGTCGTAGATGATCTCGCCGCCCGGCACGCGCGCGAGCACGTCCTCGGCGAACAGCATGAGCTGGCGGTCGGGGTAGATGATCTCGCCGTCCTTGGTCACCACGCCGAGGCGGTCGCCGTCGCCGTCGAAGGCGAGGCCGAGCTCGGCGTCGGTGTCGCGCAGCGCGCGGATCACGTCCTGCAGGTTCTCGGGCTTGGACGGGTCGGGGTGGTGGTTGGGGAAGCTGCCGTCGACCTCGCAGAACAGCTCGATGACCTCGCAGCCCAGCCGCCGGAAGAGTTCCGGCGCGATGCCGCCGGCGACGCCGTTGCCGCAGTCGACGACGATCTTCATCGGCCGCGCCAGCTTGACGTCGGCGGCGATGCGCTCGACGTAGTCGGCGCGCACATCCGCGGTGCGCAGCGCGCCAGCGCCGTGGGCGAGGTCGTCCTCGGCGATGCGCCGGCGCAGGCCCTGGATCATGTCGCCGTACAGCGTCTGGCCGCCGAGCACCATCTTGAGGCCGTTGTAGTCGGGCGGGTTGTGGCTGCCGGTGACCGACACGCAGGAGTCGCAGCCGAGCTGCCAGGCGGCGAAGTAGGTGAGCGGGGTGGGCACGCAGCCGATGTCGATGACGTCCACGCCGGCGGCGCGGATGCCGTCGGCCAGCGCGCCGGCGAGCGCCGGGCCGGACAGGCGCCCGTCGCGGCCGACGGCGACCGCGGTCTGGCCGCGCGCGACCGCTTCGCTGCCGAGGGCGTGGCCGATCGCGCGCACCGCGGCGGGCGTCAGCACGGTATCGACGATGCCGCGGATGTCGTAGGCCTTGAAGATTTCGGGGGCGGGCAGGGCATGGCGCATGGCGGGTTCCGGTTCTTGAATGCAGGGCATGGGGCGTCTCGCACGCCCGGCGCGGATTTTATGCCGTGCGGCGGGCGCGCGCATGCGCCCAGCGCGGCCCTCGCCACATACAATGCCGCCTTCACGCGCGCCGCGCGCGCCCGTCATCCTTCCCGGAGCACCTCATGGTCATGACTCGACGCAAGGGCATCATCCTCGCCGGCGGCTCCGGCACCCGGCTGCATCCGGCGACCCTGGCGGTCTCCAAGCAGCTGCTGCCGGTGTACGACAAGCCGATGGTCTATTACCCGCTCGCCACGCTGATGCTGGCCGGCATCCGCGACATCCTGGTGATCTCGACGCCGCAGGACACGCCGCGCTTCGAGCAGCTGCTCGGCGACGGCAGCCGCTGGGGCATCCGCCTGCAGTACGCGGTGCAGCCCAGCCCCGACGGGCTGGCGCAGGCCTTCCTGATCGGCGAGGACTTCCTCGCCGGCGCGCCGTCCGCGCTGGTGCTCGGCGACAACCTGTTCTACGGCCACGACCTCGCCGGCGAGCTGCGCGCGGCCTCGTCGCGCGCCGTCGGGGCGACGGTGTTCGCCTATCCGGTGCATGACCCCGAGCGCTACGGCGTGGTCGAGTTCGATGCCGCCGGGCATGCGGTCAGCCTCGAGGAGAAGCCCGCCCGGCCCAAGAGCCGCTATGCGGTCACCGGGCTCTATTTCTACGACGAGCGCGCGGTGGAGTTCGCGCGCGGGCTGGCGCCGAGCGCACGCGGCGAGCTCGAGATCACCGACCTCAACCGCCGCTACCTGGAGCAGGGCGCGCTCGAGGTTCAGGTCATGGGCCGCGGCCACGCCTGGCTCGACACCGGTACCCACGAGAGCCTGCTCGAGGCCGGCATGTTCATCCAGACGATCGAGAAGCGGCAGGGCCTGAAGATCGCCTGCCCGGAGGAGATCGCCTGGCGCGCCGGCTGGATCGACGCCGCGCAGCTGCGTGCGCTGGCGCAGCCGCTCGCCAAGAGCGGCTACGGCCAGTACCTGCTGCGCCTGCTCGAAGACCGGGTGTTCTGATGAAGGCGACCCCCACTGCACTGCCCGAGGTGCTGGTGCTCGAGCCCAAGGTGTTCGGTGACGCGCGCGGCTTCTTCCTCGAGAGCTGGAATGCGCGCAGCTTCCGCGAGCTGACCGGGCTCGACCTCGATTTCGTGCAGGACAACCATTCGCGCTCGGCGCGCGGGGTGCTGCGCGGCCTGCACTACCAGCTGCAGCAGCCGCAGGGCAAGCTGGTGCGCGTGGTGCGCGGCCGGGTGTTCGACGTCGCGGTGGATGTGCGCCGCGACTCGCCGCGCTTCGGCCGCTGGGCCGGCGTCGAGCTGAGCGAGGATGACCACCGCCAGCTGTGGATCCCGCCAGGCTTCGCGCACGGCTTCCTGGTGCTGAGCGAATCGGCGGATTTCCTCTACAAGACCACCGACTACTACGCCCCGGCGCACGAGCGCTGCATCGCCTGGAACGATCCGCAGATCGGCATCGAGTGGCCGCTGGACGGCGCGCCGCTGCTGTCGGCGAAGGATGCGCAGGGCGTGAGTCTTGCCGAGGCCGAGGTGTACGGCGACTGAGCGCCGGGGCGCACCGCGCGCCGGCTTCAGCCCGCCCGCCCGAAGTGCGCCAGCACGCGCGCGGCAAGCCACTCCTGGCTGCCCGGCCAGGCGCCGGCGAGGAAGCCGACGTGGCCGCCATCGTGCGGGCACTCGAAGCGCACCGCGGGCGGCAGCGCCGCGGGATCGGGCAGGGCGCGGGCCGGTACGAAGGGGTCGTTGGCGGCGTTGAGGATCAGGGTCGGCACCGCGATGCCGCCCAGCCAGGGCCGCGCCGAGGCCCGCCGCCAGTAGTCACCGACCCCGGCAAAGCCGTGCGCCGGCGCCGTGTAGGCGTCGTCGAACTGCGCCAGCGAGCGCGCGCTCGCGATGCGCGCGGCGTCGAAACGGCCGGGATGGTTTTCGCACTTGGCGAGCGCCTTGGCGCGCAGGGTGGCGAGGAAGTGGCGGGTGTAGACGCGGTTGAAGCCCTCGCCGAGGGCGCGTCCCGAGAGCGTGAGATCGAGCGGGGCGCAGATCGCGGTCGCGGCGTCGACCACGCCGCACGCGGCCGTGCCGCGCTCGCCGAGCCACTTCAGCAAGGCGTTGCCGCCGAGCGAGACGCCGGCGGCGAAGAGCGGGGCGCCGCCGGCGAGCGGCTGCAGGCGGCGCAGGATCCAGTCGATCTCGGCGCTGTCGCCGGAGTGATAAGCGCGCGGCAGGCGATTGGGCGTACCGCCGCAGCCGCGAAAGTGCGGCACCACCCCGCGCCAGCCGTGCGCGGCGGCGGCCTGCATCAGGCTGCGCGCGTAGTGCGAACGGCTGCTGCCTTCGAGGCCGTGGAACAGGACGAACAGCGGGGCGAGGAGCGGGCCGGTGCGCGGCGCGGCGCCTGCCTGCGGCGCACTTGTTGACCCCGCCGGACTGGCGGGATCGACCCAGTCGAGATCGATGAAGTCGCCGTCGGGTGTCTCCCAGCGCTCGCGCCGGTAGGCGGGCAGCGGCGCCATGCGGGCGAGCGGCAAGATCGTCTGCAGGTGGCCGCCCGGCAGCCACCACGGCGCGCGGTAGGCAGGCGGCCGGTTCAACCTAAGAACCTCAGTTGATGAGGTGCAGCGCGTCCGAAACGCTGGCAGGCTACGGGTTTGGCGTTGATCGAGGAAGTCACCCGATGGGTGAGTCGAA
>JAREIX010000146.1 GCA_029286945.1 Thauera sp.
GATCACCGGGCGCTCGGACGACATGCTGATCGTGCGCGGCGTGAACGTGTTCCCGACCCAGATCGAGGAGCAGATCATGCGCGACAAGCGCCTGTCGGGGAACTACCAGATCGTGCTCACCCGCGACGGCCACCTCGACAACGTCGAGATCCGCGTCGAGGTCCAGCGCGAGCTCTCCGGCAAGCTCAGCCGCACCGAGACCGAGAACATCGCCCGCGAACTGCAGCACCACATCAAGACCATCATCGGCATCTCCACCAAGGTGAACGTGATGGAGTTCGAAGCGATCCCGCGCACGCTGACCGGCAAGGCCCGCCGCGTCATCGACCAGCGCCCGAAGCAACTGTAAGGAGCCGGCGATGACCCAAGCCTTCATCTGCGACGCCATCCGCACCCCGATCGGCCGCTACGGCGGCACCCTGGCCGCCGTGCGCCCCGACGACCTCGGCGCCGTGCCGCTCAAGGCCCTGATGGCACGCAATCCCCAGGTCGACTGGGCCGCGGTCGAGGACATCATCTACGGCTGCGCCAACCAGGCGGGCGAGGACAACCGCAACGTCGCGCGCATGTCCGGCCTGCTCGCCGGCCTGCCGATCGAGGTGCCCGGCACCACGGTGAACCGCCTGTGCGGCTCCGGCATGGACGCCATCGGCCTGGCCGCGCGCTCGATCAAGGCGGGCGAGACCGAGCTGATGATCGCCGGCGGCGTCGAGAGCATGTCGCGCGCGCCCTTCGTGATGGGCAAGGCCGAGTCCGCCTTCTCGCGCCAGGCCGCGATCTACGACACCACCATCGGCTGGCGCTTCATCAACCCGCTGATGAAGAAGCTCTACGAGACGCACTCGATGCCGCAGACCGCGGACAACGTCGCCGCCGAGTTCAACATCTCGCGTGCCGACCAGGACGCCTTCGCGCTGCGCTCGCAGCAGCGCTGGGCCGCCGCCCACGCCGCCGGCCGCTTCGCGGACGAGCTGGTGCCGGTGGAGATCCCGCGCAAGAAGGGCGAGCCGATCCTCTTCGACACCGACGAGCATCCGCGCCCCGAGACCACGCTCGAGATGCTGGCCAAGCTCAAGGGCGTCAATGGCCCGGATCTCAGCGTCACCGCCGGCAACGCCTCCGGCGTCAATGACGGCGCCTGCGCGCTGCTGCTGGCCTCCGAGTCCGCCGCCGAGCGCCACGGCCTGACGCCGCGCGCCCGCGTCGTCGCCATGGCCACCGCCGGGGTGCCGCCGCGCATCATGGGCTTCGGCCCGGCGCCGGCGGTGCGCAAGGTACTGGCCAAGGCCTGCCTGACGCTCGACCAGATGGATGTCATCGAGCTCAACGAGGCCTTCGCCGCGCAGGCGCTCGCCGTGGTCCGCGACCTCGGCCTGGCCGACGACGAGGCGCGCGTGAACCCCAACGGCGGCGCCATCGCCATGGGCCACCCGCTCGGCATGAGCGGCGCGCGCCTGGTCACCACGGCGGCCTACGAGCTGCAGCGCCGCAACGGCCGCTATGCGCTGTGCACGATGTGCATCGGCGTCGGCCAGGGCATCGCGATGATCATCGAGCGCGTCTGAGGCACGGGACAGGGCCATGACCTACGAAACCCTCGCCATCGAGCGCCGCGGCGCGGTCGCCACGATCTGGATGGACCGCCCGGCGGTGTTCAACGCCTTCAACGAGCAGTTGATCGCCGAGCTGGCCGCCGCCTGCGCCGCGCTCGACGCCGACGCCACGGTCCGCGTGGTGGTGCTCGCCGGCCGCGGCAAGCACTTCTCGGCCGGCGCCGACCTCAACTGGATGCGCCGCGCCGCCGACAGCACCGAGGCCGAGAACCTCGCCGACTCGCGCAAGTTCGCCACCATGCTGCGCGCGCTGTCCGCGCTGTCGAAGCCGACCATCGCCCGCGTGCAGGGCGCCGCGCTCGGTGGCGGCACCGGCCTCACCGCCGCCTGCGACATGGCGATCGCGGCCGACGACGCCAGCTTCGCGACCTCCGAGGTCAAGTTCGGGATCATCCCCGCGGTGATCAGCCCCTACGTGCTGCGCGCCATCGGCCCGCGCCATGCGCTACGCTACTTCCAGAGCGCGGAACGCTTCGGCGCCGCCGAGGCGAAGGCGATCGGCCTGGTCAACGAGGTGGTGCCGGTGGCCGAGCTCGATGCCGCAGTCGAGCGCCTGGTGCAGGCGCTGCTCGCCTGCGGGCCGCAGGCCCAGCTCGCCGCCAAGCAGCTGATCGCCGCGCTCGCCGGACGTCCGATCGACGACACCGTCGCCGAGGAAACCGCCATCCGCATCGCCCGCCAGCGGGCCACCGACGAGGCGCGCGAAGGCTTCGCGGCCTTCTTCGACAAGCGCCCGCCGGCGTGGACGGCATGAACACCCGCCGCGCCCCGCGCGCGGCGGACCTTTGAGGAGTAGGCGGGGTCACAGCCGTGCGTGTCCCGCGTTCCGCCCCGGTATGTTCCGGCGCGGTGTTTGCTAGGAGGAAACACATGTACACCCAGGCAATGGACATTCCGGACGAGTCCGGAAAGAAGCTCGCCGTCGTCGCGACGCAGAGCGAGCAGGAAGCCGCGTTCGAGGCCCGCATCGACGCCGACGGCCGTATCGAGCCGCAGGACTGGATGCCGGACGCCTACCGCAAGACTCTGGTGCGCCAGATCAGCCAGCACGCCCACAGCGAGGTGGTCGGCATGCTGCCGGAAGGCAACTGGATCTCGCGCGCGCCCAGCCTCAAGCGCAAGGCGATCCTGATCGCCAAGGTGCAGGACGAGGGCGGCCATGGCCTTTACCTTTACTCGGCCGCCGAGACCCTCGGCACCAGCCGTGACGAGATGATCCAGGGCCTGCTCTCGGGCAAGGCCAAGTACAGCTCGATCTTCAACTACCCGACCCTGAACTGGGCCGACGTGGGCGTGATCGGCTGGCTGGTCGACGGCGCCGCGATCATGAACCAGATCCCGCTGTGCCGCTGCTCCTACGGCCCCTACGCGCGCGCCATGATCCGCGTGTGCAAGGAGGAGTCCTTCCACCAGCGCCAGGGCTACGAGGCCCTGCTGGTGATGATGAAGGGCACCGACGAGCAGCGCGCGATGGTGCAGGACGCGGTCAACCGCTACTGGGAAGTGTCTGGCGATGTTCGGGCCGCCCGATGCCGACAGCGCCCACAGCGCGCAGGGCATGCGCTGGGGCATCAAGCGCATCAGCAACGACGACCTGCGCCAGAAGTTCATCGACGCCACGGTGCCGCAGGCCAAGGTGCTCGGCGTGACCCTGCCCGACCCCGACCTGAAGTGGAACGAGGCGCGCGGCCACTACGACTACGGCCAGATCGACTGGCAGGAATTCTGGAACACGGTCGAGGGCAACGGCCCCTGCAACAAGGAACGCCTGGCCACCCGCGTCAAGGCACACAAGGACGGCCAATGGGTCCGCGACGCGGCCATGGCTCATGCACGCAAACAACAGGAACGCGCACAGAAGGAGGCAGCATGAACACCCCCGCACTCAAGGATTGGCCGCTCTGGGAAGTCTTCGTCCGCAGCAAGCAGGGCCTCGAGCACAAGCACTGTGGCAGCCTGCACGCCGCCGACGCCGCCCAGGCCCTGCACATGGCGCGCGACGTCTACACCCGCCGCCAGGAAGGCGTGAGCATCTGGGTGGTGCCCTCGGCTGCGATCACCGCCAGCAACCCGGACGACAAGGGCGAGCTCTTCGACCCCGCCGCGGACAAGATCTACCGCCATCCGACCTTCTACGAAATCCCTGAAGAAGTGGGGCACATGTGATGAGCAAGGCACCCGTCGAATACCTGCTGCACCTGGCCGACAACGCCGTGGTGCTCGGCCAGCGCGACGCCGAGTGGTGCGGCCACGGCCCCATCCTCGAGGAAGACCTCGCGCTCGCCAACGTCAGCCTCGACCTCATCGGCCAGGCCCGCCTGCTGTACCAGCTCGCCGCCGCGCGCATGGGCAACGGCGCCACCGAGGACGCGCTCGCCTACTTCCGCGACGACAAGGACTTCCTCAACTACACCCTGGTCGAGCTGCCCAACCACGGCGGCCTGGTCGGCTACGCCGCCGCGGACCGCGACTACGCCACCACCATCGTGCGCAACTTCCTGTACAGCGCGCTGATGGTGCTGGTGTGGGACGCGCTCGAGAAGTCGCCCGACAGCGACCTCGCCGCGATCGCCGCCAAGTCGCTCAAGGAGGCGCGCTACCACCTGCACCACGCCGCCGACTGGGTGGTGAAGTTCGGTGACGGCACCGAGGAGTCGCACGCCCGCGCTCAGGCCGCGCTCGACCACCTGTTCCGCTACACCGAGGAGTTCTGGACGCCGAGCGCGGTCGAGGAAGCCGCCATCGCCTCCGGCGCCGCGGTCGACGTGCGCACGCTGCGCGCCGGCTGGGACGCCATCGTCGCCGACACGCTGGCCCAGGCCACGCTGAAGCGGCCCGAGGTGCGCGGCTACATCCCGGAAGGCAAGCAGGGCCGTCACTCCGAGCACCTGAGCTACCTGCTCGGCGAGATGCAGGGCCTGGCGCGCGCCCACCCGGGCGCCACCTGGTAAGGCGGCACGCCATGATCAGCACGATCGAAAAGATCTGGGCCACGCTGGAGCCGCTCACCGACCCCGAGATCCCGGTGGTGACGCTGCGCGAGCTCGGCATCCTGCGGGACGTGCGCGAGACCGCCGACGGCATCGAGGTGGTCATCACGCCGACCTACAGCGGCTGTCCGGCCATGGGCCAGATCGAGGACGACGTGCGTGCCAGCCTGGAGCAGGCCGGCATCGAGGCGCGGGTGGTGACCCAGCTCGCGCCGGCCTGGACCACCGACTGGATGAGCGACGAAGCCAAGGAGAAGCTGCGCGCCTACGGCATCGCCCCGCCCCACCGCACCTGCGGCAGTGGCGGCGGCGAGGTCAGCGTGGTGCAGTTCATGCGCCGTCCGCAGGCGGCCGAGGTCGCCTGTCCGCAGTGCGGCTCCACCCACACCGCCCTCACCTCCCAGTTCGGGTCCACGGCCTGCAAGGCGCTCTACAAGTGCCTCGACTGCCAGGAACCCTTCGACTACTTCAAACCCTATTAAGAGCCGGAGCCCAGACGCCATGTCAGCCCCCCGTTTCCAAGAACTCGCCGTCAAGCGCGTGAGCCCCGAGGCCGCCGGCGCGGTGGCGATCACCTTCGCCATCCCCGACACCGAGCGCGAGCGCTTCGCCTTCGAGCCGGGCCAGTTCCTCACCCTGCGCGCCACCATCGACGGCCAGGACGTGCGCCGCAACTACTCGATCAGCAGCCCGCGCAGCCGCCTGGCGAAGGATGGCGAGCTCGAGATCGGCATCCGCCCGGTGGAAGGCGGCCTGTTCTCGAACTGGGCCACGCGCGCCGTCAAGGCCGGCGACACCCTCCAGGTGATGCCGCCCGACGGCCGCTTCGTGGTCAAGAAGAAGCGCGCCCTCCACCGCGTCGGCTTCGCCGCCGGCTCGGGCATCACGCCCATCCTGTCGATCGCCGCGAGCACGCTCGAGGAGCAGCCGGACTCCAAGTTCACGCTGATCTACGGCAACCGCCGCATGTCGACGGTGATGTTCAACGAGGAGCTGCAGGACCTCAAGGACCGCTACCGCGACCGCCTGACGATGATCCACATCCTGTCGCGCCAGGCGCAGGAAGTGGACCTGCTGCAGGGCCGCATCGACGCTGCCAAGGTGCGCGCGATCATCGACGCCCTGCTGCCGGTGGGCAGCATGGACGAGGTCTTCATCTGCGGCCCGGACGAGATGATCACCGCCACCGAGGGCGCGCTGCGCGAGGCCGGGGTGGCGGCCGACCGCATCCGCACCGAGCGCTTCACCGTGAACCTGCCCGCCGGCGCCCAGCCGGTCGGCGCCTCGAGCAGCGCCGAGGCCGCCGCCGCGGCGACCAAGGACATCACCATGGTCCTGGTGCTCGACGGCAAGGAGCACGAGATCGCGATCGGCCCCGACGAGCACCTGCTCGACGCCGGCCTCAACGCCGGCCTCGACCTGCCCTTCTCGTGCAAGGCCGGCGTGTGCTGCACCTGCCGCGCCAAGGTGCAGGAGGGCGAGGTGGTGATGGACAAGAACTTCACCCTCGAGGGCGCCGAAGTCGAGCAGGGCTACGTGCTCAGCTGCCAGGCGCGCGCCACCACCAAGCGCCTGAAGATCAGCTTCGACGAGCGCTGACCCGGCTTGCGGGCCGGCGGCGCCCGCAAGCCCCTGCAGCATCCGACGGCCGTCTCGACGGCCGTTTTTCTTTTCGGGCGCAGGCCGTCCCGCGCACTACTGATACAAGTCAAAGCCCAATCAACCGCCTGCTGGTATCACTTCAGCCTCACCCACCCGACAGCGCACACCATGGCCGGCCCCCACGCCCTCAGCACCGTGTTCGAACCCGCCTCGATCGCCGTCGTCGGTGCCTCCGATGCACCCGGCTCGGTCGGGCGCATGATCTTCCGCAACCTGGTGGAGAGCGGCTATCGCGGCAGCCTGTACGCGGTCAATCCGAAGTACGCCAGCGTGCAGGACCATCCCTGCCACCGCTCGATCGAGGACATCGGCCGCCCGGTCGACCTCGCCATCATCGCCACCCCGGCGCGCGTGCTGCACAGCGTGACCGCGCAGTGCGGCCGCAGCGGCGTGCGCAACGCGGTGATCGTCAGCGCCACCGGCCACACCCTCGAGCGGCGCATCATCGAGACCGCGCGCGAGACCGGCCTGCGCCTGCTCGGCCCCGGCAGCATCGGCATCGCCCGCCCGGGCAGCGGGCTCAACGCCGCGCTCACCCGCATCAACGTCAGGCCGGGCGAGATCGCCCTCGTCTCGCAGTCGGGCGCGATGTGCTCGGTGGTGCTCGACTGGGCGCTCACCAACGGCGTCGGCTTCTCCTCGGTGATCTCGCTCGGCGGCACGGTGGACATCGACTTCGGCGAGACCCTGGAGTACCTCACCCACGACCCGCAGACGCGCTACATCCTGCTCTACGTCGATCACGTCCGGGACGCCCGCCACTTCATGAGCGCGCTGCGCTCGGCCGCGCGCGTCAAGCCGATCATCCTGCTCAAGGGCGGCCGCCACGGCCGCGGCGAGGGCAGCGCGCCGGGCGCCGAAGCCGCGGCGCTGGCCGACGTGGTGTTCGAGGCCGCGATGCGCCGCGCCGGCGTGGTCCGGGTGCAGAACGTCGATCAGCTCTTCTTCGCGACCAAGGCGCTGTCCTGCGGCTTTCGCCCGCGCGAGGACAGCCTCGCCATCGTCTCCAACGGCAGCGGCCCGGCCGAGCTCGCCGCCGACCGCGCCCAGGACCTCGGCACCGGGCTGGTCAAGCTGGGTTCGCCGACGATCGCCGCGCTCGAGCGCCTCGGCGGCCGCGAGCGCCGCCGCCACAACCCGCTCGACCTCGGCGGCGACGCCAGCCCCCAGCTCTATCGCGACGCCATCCTGGCGCTGGCCGAGGATGCCGCCGTCACCAACCTGCTGGCGATCCTGTCGCCCCATGCGCTGGTCGATCCGGTCGAGGTCGCGCAGGAGATCATCGACCTCGCCGCCCAGGTGCGGCTCAAGCTGTGCTGCTGCTGGATGGGCGGCGGCCAGGTGGCCGAGGCGCGTGCCCTGTTGGAGAAGGCCGGGATCCCGGTGTTCGCCTCGCCCGAGGCGGCGATCGAGCTGTTCCACAACATCTCGCGCTTTCACCGCAGCCAGGCCCTGCTGCTGCAGACCGCCGGCGGCGCCAACGCCACCGCCTGGCGCCGCAGCGGCGGCGCGCGCGTGCTCGTCGAGAGCCTGCTCAACCAGCGCCGCCACACCCTGTCGGCGATGGAGTCGAAGGCGCTGCTGCGCAGCTTCGGCATCCCGGTGACCCACACCACGGTCGCCCGCGACGCCACCGAGGCGCTGTTCGTCGCCGAGCAAACCGGTTTTCCGGTGGCGATGAAGGTCGACGCGCCCGAGATCGCCAGCAAGTCCGAGTCCGGCGGCGTGCGGCTCAACCTCAACACCACCGAATCGGTGTGGAGCGCCTACCACGACATCGTCGACACGGTGCGCATCCGCCACCCCGAGGCGCAGATCAACGGCGTGTCGATCGAGCCCTACCTGTACCGGCCGCGCGCGCGCGAGCTGAGCATCCACGTCCATCGCGACGCGATCTTCGGCCCGGTGATCAGCCTCGGCCCGCACGACGCCTCGGCGCCGCGCAGCTTCGCGCTGCCGCCGCTCAACGCGGTGCTGGCGCGCGACCTCATCGACTCGGCCCTGCCGCCCGCGACGCAGGGGCCGCGCAGCCAGCCCGGCCTGCTCAACCGCGGCGCGATCGAGCAGGTGCTGGTGTCGGTGTCGGATCTGGTGTGCGAGCTGCCCGCGGTGCGCGAGCTGGAGATCGGCCCGCTGATCGTCGATGCCGAGGGCGCCATCGCCGCCGACGCGCGCGTACTCATCGACCAGGGCCTGCCGGCCGGCAGCGACCGCTACGCCCACATGGCGATCCACCCCTATCCGCTGCACCTGATCCAGGACTGGAAGATCGGCGACGGCCGCGCGGTGCGCACCCGCCCGGTGCGCCCCGAGGACGCCCAGCTGCTGCTCGGCTTCTTCGAGAGCCTGAGCGCCGAGACCCGCTTCATGCGCTTCATGGAGGAGATCGAGGCGCTCAGCCCGGCGCTGGTCGCGCGCTTCACGCAGATCGACTACGACCGCGAGATGGCCCTGATCGCCACCACCACCGGCGAGGACGGTGCCGAGCAGATGATCGGCAGCGCCCGCTATGCGCTCGCCGAGGATGGCGGGTCGGTGGAGTTCGCGCTCGTGGTGGCGGACGCCTGGCAGCGCTACGGCCTCGGCCGCCGGCTGATGGGCGCGCTGATCGAGGTCGCACGCAACAAGGGCTACCGCGCCATCTTCGGCGACGTGCTGGGCAAGAACGCCAAGATGCTGCGCCTCATGCAGGGGCTGGGCTTCACCGTCCAGCCCCATCCGGAGGACAGCGCGCTGCGCCGGGTGGTGAAGCCGCTGCTCGGCAAGTAGCGCGTCATCGCGGACCCGGCCGGGCCCCAGGCGCAAAGGGTCAGAAGTCGCCCCAGCGCGCCTGCAGCGCGGCGATCGCGGCGAGGCCCGCGGTCTCGGTGCGCAGCACGCGCGGCCCCAGGTGCACGCGGCGGCAGCCGGCGGCGTCGAAGGCGGCGAGCTCGGCGTCGCTCCAGCCGCCCTCCGGCCCCACCAGCAGATGCACCACGCCCTGCGGCGCCGGCTCGTCGGCGAAGCTCGCGGCACCGCCGGGGGCGAGCACGTAGCCGAGCGCGTCGCGGTGCGCCGCCAGCCAGTGCGCCAGCGGCTGCAGCGGCCGCACCGCCGGGATGCGGTTGCGCCCGCACTGCTCGCAGGCCGCCACCGCGACCTGCTGCCAGTGCGCCAGGCGCTTGTCGGCGCGCTCACCGGCCAGCCGCAGCACCGAGCGCTCGGCCTGCACCGGCTGGATCGCGCCCACCCCGAGCTCGACCGCCTTCTGCACCACCCAGTCCATCTTGTCGCTGGCGGCCAGCGCCTGCACCAGCACGATCTGCAGCGGCGACTCGCGGTCGACCGCGCGCCGCGCGGCCAGCGTGGCCGCGACCGTCTTGCCGCGCACCTGCAGCGTCGCCTCGGCCTCGCCGCCCTCGCCATCGAAGAGCACGATGCGCTCGCCGTCGCGCAGGCGCAGCACACGCACGGCGTGATGGGCGAGCGCATCGGGCAAGGCGATCTCGCCGGCGGCAGGCAGGGCGCCGGGAAAGTGAAAGCGTGAAATCATCGTAAGATTATAGGCCTGCGCATCCCCATCCGACCGGCAAGGAGCCCGTCATGCCCACCGCCTCGCAGCGTCTCGCACGCGCCCGTGCACTCGAGTCCCTGGTCCGCGACATCGCCCGCGACGAGATCCTGCCGCGCTACCTGAAGTCCGCGCGCAACCGCAAGGCCGACGGCTCGCTATTCACCGAGGCCGACCTCGAATCCCAGCGCCGCTTCACCGAGGCGCTGCCGCAGTTCCTGCCCGGCGCCGTGCTCGGCGAGGAGATGACCGCCGCCGAACAGGGCGAGCTGTGGCGCGACGGCGGGCGCGGGATGTGGTGCATCGACCCGATCGACGGCACCACCAACTTCGCCAATGGCATTCCGCTGTTCGCGGTGTCGATCGCCTACCTGATCGAGCACGAGCCGGTGATCGGCGTGGTGTACAACCCGATCACCGACGAATCCTTCTACGCCGCGCGTGGCGCCGGCGCCTTCCTCAACGGCAGCGAGCTGCCGCTGCGCCAGTGCGCGAGCAGCCTGCGCGATGCCGTCGCCGGCGTCGACTTCAAGCGCATCAGCCATCACCTCGGCGACGAGCTGGCGGTGCGCCCGCCCTACTACTCGCAGCGCAACTTCGGCTCGAGCGCGCTGGAGTGGTGCTTCGTCGCCGCCGGCCGGCTCGACGTCTATCTGCATGGCGGCCAGATGCTGTGGGACTACGCCGCCGGCCGCCTGATCCTGGCCGAGGCGGGCGGCGTCGCCGAGGCGCTCGACGGCGGCAAGCTGATGTCCGGGCCGGCGATCAAGCGCGGCGTGATCGCCGCGGCCAGCCCGGCCCTGTTCGCCGAATGGTCGGCCTGGATCAAGGGCCGCTCCTGAGCGGGCAGGCGGCACGCCGGCGCGGGCCGCCCCCTCTTTTCCGCCGTGATGCGGCGGCGCACAATGCACTGAACCCGACATTCGCCAGCGGCGGAGCCCACCATGTCCATGAAGCACCCGATCATCGCGGTCACCGGCTCGTCCGGCGCGGGAACCACGACGGTGAAGCACACCTTCGAAGCCATCTTCCACCGCGAGAACGTCAACGCGGCCATCGTCGAGGGCGACAGCTTCCACCGCTACACCCGCAGCGAGATGAAGGCGCTGATCGAGGAGGCCGAGAGCGCAGGCAAGCGCGGCATCAGCCACTTCGGCCCGGACGCCAACCTGCTGTCCGAACTCGAGACCCTGTTCCGCGCCTACGGCGAGGCCGCCACCGGCCGCCGCCGCTACTACATCCACAACGAAGCCCAGGCCATGCGCTGGAACCTGCCGCTCGGCAGCTTCACCGCTTGGGAAGACCTGCCGGTGGGCACCGACTGCCTGTTCTACGAGGGCCTGCACGGCGCGCTGGTGACCGAGGACGTGAACATCGCCCGCCACGTCGACCTGCTGATCGGCGTGGTGCCGACGATCAACCTCGAGTGGATCCAGAAGCTGCACCGCGACACCAAGCTGCGCGGCTACACCGCCGAGGCGGTGCAGGACACCATCCTGCGCCGCATGCACGACTACGTGCATTACATCGTCCCGCAGTTCGCGTGCACCCACATCAACTTCCAGCGCGTGCCGGTGGTCGACACCTCCAATCCCTTCATCGCCCGCGATGTGCCGACGCAGGACGAATCCATGGTGGTGATCCGCTTCCGCGACCCGCGCGGCGTCGACTTCCCCTACCTGCTGCGCATGATCCACGACGCCTTCATGAGCCGCGCCAACACCATCGTGATCCCCGGCGGCAAGCTCGAC
>JAREIX010000147.1 GCA_029286945.1 Thauera sp.
CATGGAGGACTTCGAGCGCGCCAAGGACAAGATCATGATGGGCGCCGAGCGCCGCTCGGTGGTCATGCCCGAGGAGGAGCGCCGCAACACCGCCTACCATGAGTCCGGCCATGCGGTCGTTGCCCGCCTGCTCGACAAGACCGATCCGGTGCACAAGGTGACGATCATCCCGCGCGGCCGTGCGCTGGGTGTCACCATGCAGCTGCCGACCGAGGACCGCTACAGCCAGGACCGCGACCGCCTGCTGCAGACCATCGCGGTGCTGTTCGGCGGCCGCATCGCCGAAGAGCTGTTCATGAAGCAGATGACCACCGGCGCCTCCAACGATTTCGCGCGTGCCACCGATCTGGCACGGCGCATGGTCACCCAGTGGGGCATGTCGGACACGCTCGGGCCGATGGTGTATGGCGAGGAGGAGGGCGAGATCTTCCTCGGCCGCCAGGTCACCACTCACCGCAATGTGTCCGAGGCGACGATGCAGAAAGTCGACGCGGAGATTCGCCACATCATCGACCAGCAGTACTCGCTGGCGCGCCGCCTGCTCGAGGAGAACCGCGACAAGGTCGAGGCGATGACCAAGGCCCTTCTCGAGTGGGAAACCATCGACGCCGATCAGGTGAACGACATCATGGCCGGTCGTCCGCCGCGCGCGCCCAAGCCTGCGGGCACGCCGAGCCCGCGTCCGAAGGACGACGCGCCGGGCGCCGCGCCCACCGCGGCGGCACCGGCTGCCTGAGGCGGGGCGTCGTTTCGCGTGGCACCAGACGGGCCGGCCTCAGCCGGCCCGTTTCAATTCCCGCGGCCGGGACGCAGTCCCGGCGCCGGGCCATCCAGACGCATCCGCTGCCGCCTGCCCCTTCCCATTCGTGCGCGTGCGCGGTTCAACCGAGGTTTTCTCATGTCCGTGATCCAGTGCGGCCGTTTTCGTCTCGACCTTGCCCAACCCCGCGTGATGGCGATCATCAACCTGACCGACGATTCCTTCTCCGGTGACGGGCTACACGGCGATGTCCGTGCTGCGCTCGGCCGCGCGGAACGGGCGCTTGAGCAGGGCGCGGACATGCTCGACATCGGCGCCGAGTCCTCCCGGCCGGGCTCCGATCCGGTTCCGGAGGCGCAGGAGCTCGAGCGCGTCGTGCGTTTCGTCGAGCAGGCGCGCGGCTGGAAGGTGCCGCTGTCGATCGATACCGTGAAGCCGGCGGTGATGCGCGCGGCGCTTGCGGCGGGCGCGGACATGATCAACGACATCAACGCCTTTCGCGCGCCGGGTGCGATCGAGGCGGTGGCAGCCGGCGAGTCCGGGCTGTGCGTGATGCACATGCAGGGCGAGCCGCGCACGATGCAGCAGGATCCGCGCTACGCGGACGTGGTCGGTGAGGTAATCGCCTTCCTCGATGAGCGCGTGGCCGCGCTCGAGTCCGCGAGTGTGGCGCGCGAGCGGCTGGTGCTCGATCCCGGCTTTGGCTTCGGCAAGCGCACGGCGCACAACTTCACCTTGCTGCGGGAACTCGCCCGCCTGACCGAGGGCGGTCTGCCGGTGCTGGCCGGGATGTCACGCAAGTCGATGATCGGCGCGGTGACCGGGCGCGAGGTCGGCGAACGCCTCGGCGGCAGCGTGGCTGCGGCGCTGATCGCGGTGCAGCGCGGCGCGGGCATAGTTCGGGTGCATGACGTCGCGGCCACTGTGGACGCGCTCAAGGTCTGGCAGGCGACCATCGCTTCCGCCTGAGCAGGCGACCGCCTGCAGTGTCATAATCCGCGCTTTGGTGAAACTGGCGGAGTGATGATGGCGCGCAAGTATTTCGGCACCGATGGCGTTCGCGGCAAGGTCGGGGAGGCCCCGATTACGCCCGAGTTCGTGATGAAGCTCGGCTACGCGGCCGGCGTCACGCTGGTTGCCCGCGAGAGGTTGCCGGCCGGGGACCCCCCGGCGGTGCTGATCGGCAAGGACACGCGCATCTCCGGCTACCTGCTCGAGGCGGCGCTCGAGGCCGGATTCGCTGCGGCTGGGGTCGACGTGATGCTGGCCGGGCCGATTCCGACGCCTGCCGTCGCCTACCTGACGCGCGCGCTGCGTCTGCAGGCGGGGGTGGTGATCTCGGCCTCGCACAACCCCTTCTACGATAACGGGATCAAGTTCTTCTCCGCCGGCGGGGCGAAGCTCCCCGACGCCGTTGAGGCGGAGATCGAGGCGCGGCTCGACGAGCCGATGGGCTGCGTGGACGCCGCGCGCCTTGGCAAGGCGCGGCGTATCAACGATGCGGCCGGGCGTTACATCGAGTTCTGCAAGAGCACCTTTCCCAACGAGCTCGACCTGCGCGGATTGCGCATCGCGATCGATTGTGCGCACGGCGCGGCCTATCAGATCGCACCCAAGGTGTTCCACGAACTCGGGGCGGAGGTGCTGCCGGTCGGGGTGGAGCCCAACGGCCTCAACATCAACGATGGCGTGGGCGCGACGCGGCCGGAGAACCTCAGGAACGCCGTGCTCGTGCAGGGTGCCGATCTGGGGATCGCGCTCGACGGCGACGCCGATCGCCTGATCATGGTCGACCATCGCGGCGAGATTTACGACGGCGACAAGCTGCTGTACGTGATCGCCTGTGCCCGTCATGCCGAGGGGCGGCTGGATGGCGTCGTGGGCACCCTGATGAGCAACCTCGGCTTCGAGCATGCGATCGCCCGCCTGGGGTCGCCCTTCGCGCGGGCGAAGGTCGGCGACCGCTACGTTCTGGAGCAACTGCACGAGCGCGGCTGGAAGCTCGGCGGCGAGAACTCCGGCCACATCATCTGCCTCGATCGCCACACGACGGGTGACGGCATCGTGTCGGCGCTACAGGTACTCGCCGCACTCAAGCAGCGCGGCCTGTCGCTGGCCGACGCGTGCGCCGACCTCGTCTTCTATCCGCAGCGCCTGATCAACGTGCGGATGCCCGCCGGCTTCGACTGGCGCGCAGACGGCGGCATCGCGGGGGCGCAGCGGCGGGCGGAGGAGGTCCTCGGGGAGAGTGGTCGGGTGCTGCTGCGTCCGTCGGGCACCGAGCCGCTGCTGCGCGTAATGGTGGAAGGCCGCGACGGCGAGATGGTCGAGCGGCTGGCGCGCGAGATCGCGGATGCGGTGCAGCACGCCTTTGCCTGAGGGCGTTGAGGCTGCGTGGGTGGCGCTGCAGATGCGAGAGCGGGTCGATCGGGAGCGCAGGAAATCTTCCCGTTCGATGACATGAAACGTCGCTGTAACAATGAATTGCTAACTTAGGGTCTCAGTTTTCCAACCCGAGGTAGTCAACATGCGTTTCTCCACCAAGTTTGCTCTCGCCGCCTGCTCGACGGTCCTCTTCGGCACCACCGCCTTCGCGGCCGACATCACCGGCGCGGGTGCGTCCTTCCCGGCGCCGCTGTACGCGAAGTGGGCCGACGCCTACCAGAAGGCGTCCGGCAACCGCGTGAATTACCAGTCGATCGGCTCGGGTGGTGGCATTCGCCAGATCAATGCCAAGACGGTGGATTTCGGCGCCTCCGACATGCCCCTGACGCCCGAGAAGCTGGCCGAGGGTGGCCTGCAGCAGTTCCCCGCCGCGATCGGCGCGGTCGTCCCGGTCGTGAATGTCGAGGGCGTGAAGCCGGGCGCGATGAAGCTGACCGGCGAGGTCCTGGCCCAGATCTATCAAGGCAAGATCACCAAGTGGAACGATCCGGCGATCGTTGCGCTGAACCCCGAGCTCAAGCTGCCCGAGCAGGACATCGGCGTGGTGCGTCGCGCTGACGGTTCGGGCACGACCTTCGTATTCACCAACTACCTGTCGAAGGTCTCCGCCGAGTGGAAGGAGAAGATCGGCGAAGGCACCGCAGTGCAGTGGCCGGTGGGTCTCGGCGGCAAGGGTAACGAGGGCGTATCGGCCTTCGTGCAACGCCTGCCGGGCTCGATCGGCTACGTCGAGTACGCTTACGCGAAGCAGAACAAGCTGGCGCATGCGATCATGCAGAACAAGGAAGGCCAGTTCGTCGAGCCCAACAATGCGAGTTTCGCGGCTGCCGCCGAAAGCGCCGACTGGTCGAAGTCTGCCTTCTACGAGATCCTGACCAATCAGCCGGGTGCGAAGTCGTGGCCGATCACCAGCGCGACCTTCATCCTGATGCACAAGTTGCAGGACAAGCCGGCGCAGGGCGCCGAGGTGCTGAAGTTCTTCGACTGGGCCTACGTCAATGGCGGCGACATGGCGCTCGAGCTCGAGTACATTCCGATGCCCAAGGCCACCGTCGAGCTGATCCGTGCGTCGTGGGCGGAGATGAAGGATAGCGCCGGCAAGCCGGTCTTCGCTGCCAAGTAATCCGGATCCGGGTCTGTGCCTCGATCCAGTGTTCAGCCAGGGGTCCGCGGGGCCTCTGGTCCTACTGTTTCCGCGGGGGGCGGCGCAGATGCGGCCGCCCTTTCTGGTGTTTCCATGCAAAAGACCGGATTCAAGTCCTCGGCGTCGATGAAGTTCGGCGACAGGCTGTTCGGCACGCTGGCCAAGTCCTTCGCCTGGCTCACCCTGATCCTGCTGGCAGGGATCATCTTCGCGCTCGTCTACGCGTCCTGGCCCAGCATCCAGGCCTTCGGCATCGGCTTCCTGTTCTCGAGCGCCTGGAATCCGCCGATGGAGGAGTTCGGCGCGCTGATCCCGATCTACGGCACGATCGTCACCTCGGTGATCGCGCTGCTGATCGCCGTGCCGGTGAGCTTCGGCATCGCGCTGTTCCTCACCGAGATGGCGCCCGCCTGGCTGCGGCGCCCGCTCGGCACCGCGATCGAACTGCTCGCGGCGATCCCTTCCATCGTCTATGGCATGTGGGGTCTGCTCGTGTTCGCGCCGATCTTCGCCAAGTACATCCAGCCGGCCTTGCAGGGAACGCTCGGTCAACTGCCGCTGATCGGCAAGCTCTTCGCCGGCGCGCCGCTCGGCATCGGCCTGCTGTGCGCGGGCATCATCCTCGCGATCATGATCATCCCGTACATCGCCTCCGTGATGCGCGACGTCTTCGAGGTCACGCCGCCGATGCTCAAGGAGTCCGCCTACGGCGTCGGCTGCACGACCTGGGAAGTGATGTGGGGCGTGGTGCTGCCCTACACGAAGACCGGCGTGATCGGCGGCATCATGCTCGGCCTCGGCCGTGCGCTCGGCGAGACGATGGCGGTGACCTTCGTGATCGGCAATACCAACTTCCTCGACTCGGCGTCGCTGTTCGCGCCGGGCAACAGCATCACGTCCGCGTTGGCCAACGAGTTCGCGGAGGCCGATCCCGGCCTGCACACCGCTGCACTGATGGAACTGGGCCTGATCCTGTTCGTGATCACGCTGATCGTGCTCGTGGTGTCGAAGCTGCTGCTGCTGCGTCTCGCCAAGGGCGAGGGTGCGAAGAGCTGACCGGGGACCGACATGAATCTTCTCGCTAGACGCAAACTGACCAACCGGGTGGCGCTGACGCTGTCGCTGTCGGCCATGGCATTCGGACTCTTCTGGCTCGCCTGGATCCTGTGGACGGTGCTCGAGCTCGGTCTTTCCGGGCTTTCGCTGACCCTGTTCACCGAGATGACGCCGCCACCGGGCGCGGAGACCGGGGGGCTGCTCAATGCGATCGCCGGCAGTCTGATCATGGTGGTGCTTGCGACCCTGCTCGGCACCCCGATCGGCATCCTGGCCGGTGTGTACCTCGCCGAGTACGGCCGTCATCACTGGCTCGGCTCGGTCACCCGCTTCATCAACGACCTGCTGCTGTCGGCGCCCTCGATCGTGATCGGTCTGTTCGTGTACGCCGTCGTGGTGGCGCAGACGGGCAAGTTCTCGGCCTGGTCGGGCGTGATCGCGCTCGCGCTGATCGTGCTGCCGGTGGTGGTGCGCACCACCGAGAACATGTTGCAGCTGATCCCCAACACCCTGCGCGAGGCCGCTTTCGCCCTCGGCGCGCCGAAGAGCGTGGTGATCTCGAAGGTCACGCTGCGCGCGGCCCGCGCCGGCGTGCTGACCGGGGTGCTGCTGGCGGTGGCGCGCATCGCCGGCGAGACGGCGCCGCTGCTGTTTACCGCGCTGTCGAACCAGTTCTGGACGCTGGATCTGAACGAGCCGATGGCCAACCTGCCGGTCACCATCTTCAAGTTCGCCATGAGCCCCTTCACCAACTGGCAGGAACTGGCCTGGGCGGGCGTGTTCCTGATCACGATGGGCGTGCTGGTGCTCAACATCATTGCGCGCGTGTTCCTGCGCGCCGAAAAGATCAACTAAGGCATTCGCCGCATGCAATCCGCTCCCGCCGCGACGGCGGGCCGGGATTGGAGAAGAGAATGGAAATCACCGACGCGCAGATCGAGTTCAAGGACTTCAACTTCTACTACGGCAAGTTCCACGCGCTCAAGAACATCAACTTCAAGATGGCGCGCCACAGGTGCACCGCTTTCATCGGTCCTTCGGGCTGTGGCAAGTCGACGCTGCTGCGCACCATCAACCGCATGTACGACCTCTATCCCGAGCAGCGCGCGGAGGGGCAGTTGCTGTTCGACGGCCGCAACCTGCTGGGTTCGGACATCGACGTCAGCGTGCTTCGCGCCAAGATCGGCATGGTGTTCCAAAAGCCCACGCCGTTCCCGATGTCGATCTACGACAACATCGCGTTCGGGGTGAAGCTGCACGAGAAGCTGTCCTCCAGGGACATGGACGACCGCGTCGAGTGGGCCCTGCGCAAGGCGGCCTTGTGGGACGAGGTGAAGGACAAGCTCAACCAGAGCGGGATGAGCCTCTCAGGCGGGCAGCAGCAGCGTCTGTGCATCGCGCGCGGCATCGCGGTGAAGCCGGAAGTGATCCTGCTCGACGAGCCCACCTCGGCGCTCGACCCCATCTCGACCGCGCGCATCGAGGAGCTGATCGACGAATTGAAGGCCGAATTCACGATCGTCATCGTCACGCACAACATGCAGCAGGCGGCGCGCATCTCGGACTACACCGCCTACATGTACCTTGGCGAGATGGTCGAGTTCGGCGTCACCGACGAGCTGTTCGTGAAGCCGAAGAAGCGGGAGACCGAGGACTACATCACCGGTCGGTTCGGCTGAACGCGGAAGGCGGACCTCGGCGCGCCGGGGATCCGCCTTTCTTGCGCCTGATGTTTCAAGAATATTTGAATTTGAGCCTGGCGGCTGCGCTCCCTCGGCTGCTCCGATTTGCAGCGAGGGTGGTCGCGGTCCTATAATCCTGCGGTTTATCCACAAGAACGCGGCTCGATACATGACCAGGCTCGTCGCCGGCAACTGGAAGATGAACGGCAGTCTGGCTGCCAATAGCGCACTCCTCGAAGGTCTAGCCGTTCCGGTGGGCGTCGAGGTGGCGGTGTGTGTGCCGTTTCCGTATCTCGCGCAACTGCAGCAGCGCCCGGCTGGACTGGCGCTCGGGGCGCAGGATGTCAGCGAGTTCGAGTCGGGCGCCTACACCGGCGAGGTGAGCGCGGCGATGCTCGCGGACTTCGGCTGTCGCTACGTGATCGTCGGTCACTCGGAGCGCCGGGCGCTGTTCGGCGAGGACGACGAAGTGGTCGGTCGCAAGGCGCGCGCGGCGATGGCTGCCGGAGTCGTGCCGATCGTGTGCGTCGGCGAAACGCTGACCGAGCGTGACGAGGGGCGGGTCATGCAGGTGATCGGCAGGCAGCTCGAGGCGGTCATAAAGGTGCTCGGTGCGCAGGCGATGTCGGCCGTCGTGCTGGCGTACGAGCCCGTCTGGGCGATCGGCAGCGGACGCTCGGCCGAGGTTGCGCAGGTCGCGGAGGTGCATGCGGGTATCCGGGAATGGCTACGGCGGCAGGGCGTGGCGGCCGGATCTGTGCGCATCCTCTACGGTGGCAGCGTCAAGGCGGAGAACGCTGCTGCGTTGTTCGCCGTGCCGGAGGTTGACGGCGGCCTGATCGGTGGCGCGTCGCTGGTGGCAAGAGATTTCATGACGATCTGTCGCGCCGCGGCAGGCGTCGTTTGATTGTTCAACTTGGGTTCAATTCAGGGTTTGTGATGGGTGACTATCTGTTTTCTCTCGTGCTGACGGTTCATGTGCTGGTCGGTCTCGGCGTGATCGGGCTGGTTCTTGTGCAGCACGGCAAGGGTGCCGACATGGGGGCGGCTTTCGGCAGCGGCGCCTCGGGCAGTCTGTTCGGCTCGTCCGGCTCGGCAAACTTCCTCAGCCGCACGACGGCGGTGCTCGCCGCGGTGTTCTTCATCACCAGCCTCGGCCTCAGCTTCCTCGCCAGCAACAAGCCTGCGGCGCCGTCGAGCGTGATGCAGGGCGTGCAGACGACCGCGCCCGCCGAAGCTGCCCCGGCCGCTCCTGCGGAGAGTTCGCCGGCGCAATCCATACCCAAATAATTGGGGGGTTGCTCTTTGCGCAGTGCGCAAAAGCACTTATAATTATGCGGCTGTCTGAACGAAGCGCCGACGTGGTGAAATTGGTAGACACGCTATCTTGAGGGGGTAGTGGCGAAAGCCGTATGAGTTCGAGTCTCATCGTCGGCACCACATTCACAATAATGACGGCGCATCCCTGATGCCGTTCAACGTAAATGGGGGTTTCTGGACATGCTGGAAAACTATTTTCCTGTCCTGATGTTCATGCTCGTTGGTCTGGGGTTCGGCGTTGCTCCTGTCATTCTCGGGCGTCTGATCGCCCCCTATCGTCCCGACGCGGAAAAAAACTCTCCCTACGAATGCGGCTTCGAGGCGTTTGAAGACGCCCGCATGAAGTTCGACGTTCGCTATTACCTGATCGCCATTCTCTTCATCCTGTTCGACCTCGAGATCGCCTTCCTCTTTCCGTGGGCGACGGTCTTCCAGGAGTTCATCGCGGCTGGAGAGGTTGCCTGGTTCGTCTTCGGCTCGGTGATGGTCTTTCTGGCGGTTCTGGTAATCGGCTATATCGTCGAGTGGAAGAACGGCGCACTCGACTGGGAGTAATGCATGAGCATTGAGGGCGTGTTTCGCGAGGGGTTCGTCACCACCTCGCTCGATGCGGTCATCAACTGGACGCGCACCGGCTCATTGTGGCCGATGACCTTCGGTCTGGCCTGTTGTGCGGTCGAGATGATCCATGCGGGATGTTCCCGCTACGACCTGGACCGCTTCGGGGTCGTGTTCCGGCCGAGTCCGCGCCAGTCGGACCTGATGATCGTTGCTGGCACCCTGTGCAACAAGATGGCGCCGGCGCTGCGCAAGGTCTATGACCAGATGTCGGAGCCGCGCTGGGTGATCTCCATGGGGTCCTGCGCCAACGGCGGTGGTTACTACCACTATTCCTACTCGGTCGTGCGCGGCTGCGACCGTATCGTGCCGGTTGACGTCTATGTGCCGGGCTGTCCTCCGACGGCCGAGGCGCTGATCTACGGCATTCTCCAGCTTCAGAACAAGATCAAGCGCACCAACACGATTGCGCGCTGACGGGTGTCCCAGACATGAGTGCCAAGCTTGAACGCCTGAGCCAGACCTTGCGCGACGTCTTCGGTGAGCAGATCACCTCGCTCGTGCTCGATCGCGGCGAAGTGACCATCGAGGTTCCCGCAGCGGTGTACCTGCGCGTCGCGCGCCAGCTGCGCGACCACGCCGACCTCCATTTCGAGCAGCTGATCGACATCTCGGGTCTCGACTACTCGACCTACGGCAACACGCCCTGGGAAGGCCTGCGCTTCGCTTCGGCGGCGCACCTGTCTTCGATCAAGCACAACTGGCGCCTGCGGCTGAAGGTGTTCGCCGAGGACGACGAGTTCCCGGTGGTCGATTCGCTCGTCGATGTCTGGCCGAGTGCCAACTGGTACGAGCGCGAGTCCTTCGATCTCTACGGGATCATGTACTCGGGCCATCCCGATCTGCGCCGCATCCTGACCGACTACGGTTTCGTCGGTCATCCGTTCCGCAAGGACTTCCCGGTATCGGGTTACGTCGAGATGCGTTACGACCCGGAGCAGGGCAGGGTGGTCTACCAGCCGGTCACCATCGAGCCGCGCGAGAACACGCCGCGCATCGTGCGCGAAGAGAACTACGGGGACGTCGGCCATGGCTGAAATCCGCAACTACACGATCAACTTCGGTCCGCAACACCCCTCGGCGCACGGCGTGCTTCGCCTGGTGCTCGAACTCGACGGCGAGGTCGTCGAGCGCGCCGACCCTCACATCGGCCTGCTGCACCGCGGCACCGAGAAGCTCGCCGAGACCCGCACCTGGGTGCAGTCCGTACCCTACATGGATCGTCTCGACTACGTGTCGATGATGTGCAATGAGCACGCCTACTGCATGGCGATCGAGAAGCTGCTCGGCGTCCAGGTTCCGGAGCGCGCGCAGTACATCCGGGTGATGTTCGACGAGATCACGCGGATCCTGAACCACCTGCTCAACATCGGCACCCACGCGCTCGACATCGGCGCGATGACGATGGTGCTGTACACCTTCCGCGAGCGCGAAGACCTGATGGATGCCTATGAGGCCGTGTCGGGCGCGCGCATGCATGCGGCGTACTACCGACCGGGCGGTGTCTATCGCGACCTGCCGGACCGCATGCCGAAGTACGAGGTGAACAAGTTCAAGAACGAGAAGACGGTCCGCGAACTGAACGCCAATCGCGAAGGTTCGCTGCTCGACTTCCTCGAGGACTTCACCAACCGTTTTCCGACCTACTGCGACGAATACGAGACCCTGCTGACCGACAACCGGATCTGGAAGCAGCGTACGGTCGGCATCGGCGTGGTGTCGCCCGAGCAGGCGTTGGCCTGGGGCTTCACCGGCCCGATGCTCCGCGGCTCTGGCATCGCCTGGGACCTTCGCAAGAAGCAGCCCTACGAAGTCTACGACCGCATGGATTTCGACATCCCCGTCGGCAAGAACGGCGACTGCTACGACCGTTACCTGTGCCGCATGGAGGAGATGCGCCAGTCCAACCGCATCGTCAAGCAGTGCATCGACTGGCTGCGCAAGAACCCGGGGCCGGTCATCACCGACAACCACAAGATTGCGCCGCCCTCGCGCGAGGCGATGAAGACCAACATGGAAGAGCTGATCCACCACTTCAAGCTCTTCACCGAAGGCATGCATGTGCCCAAGGGCGAGGTCTACGCCGCGGTCGAGCACCCCAAGGGCGAGTTTGGCGTGTATGCGGTGTCGGACGGCGCCAACAAGCCCTACCGCCTGAAGCTGCGTGCGCCGGGCTTCGCGCACCTGGCGGCGATGGACGACATCGCCCGCGGCCACATGATCGCCGACGTGGTGGCGATCATCGGCACGATGGACGTGGTGTTCGGCGAGATCGACCGCTGACGCGCCAGCCGGCTCGCCGGCAGCATCAAAGCGGCGCCTCGCGGGGCGCCACTGAATCAAACAAGAATCGGCAGGCTATCCGGAAGATCAAGACGACATGCTGAGCCAGGAATCGCTGCAACAGATCGATCGAGAGATCGCCAAGTACCCGCCCGATCAGAAGCAGTCCGCGGTCATGGCCGCGCTGCGGATCGCGCAGGTCGAGAAGGGCTGGCTGCCCAAGGAACTCATCGAGTTCGTCGCCCGCTACCTCGACATGCCGCCGATCGCCGCCTACGAGGTCGCGAGCTTCTACAACATGTACGACCTTGCGCCGGTCGGTCGCCACAAGATCACGGTGTGCACCAATCTGCCCTGTGCCTTGTCCGGCGGTGTGCAGGCGGGCGAGTACCTCAGGCAGAAGCTCGGCATCGCGTTCAACGAGACCACGCCTGACGGCAAGTTCACGCTGAAGGAAGGCGAGTGCATGGGTGCCTGTGGCGATGCCCCGGTGCTGCTGGTGAATAACCATCACATGTGCAGCTGGATGACCACCGAGAAGATCGACCAGATGCTGGCCGAGCTGGACAAGAAATGAGCACGC
>JAREIX010000148.1 GCA_029286945.1 Thauera sp.
TGTCCATCAGGTGCGAGGTCGGCGTCAGTGTCGGGCGGTTGTACCACCGCAGGTCATGTATGTTGAGAAGTCAATTTCCACTGGAAACGGCTTAGAGCCCGCTTGAACGATCGCTGGCAAAAGTCTCGCAGCCCGTCCAGTTCATGTTCCGCGAGGTACTCACCAGATTCGAGCCTCGTCTCGATGTCCAATTGCTGTGCCCTGCAATAGGAATGCAGGACGTTGATCGCAACGAGCGCAGTCTGCATGCTGGACACGGAAAGGCCCGCATTTCGAACCTGCGTCGTAACAAAGAGATTCGGGTAAAACAACGGCACACCGCTCTCGGGCTCGACGAGCAAGCAGTAGCGCTCGCCGCTACGCATCACAAAGGTTTTCAAAACTGCGGTGGGCGCGGTCACGGCGGCACTCCAAACGTTACTTTCTTACAGGTTACATACAAGAGTTTTTACGCGCCGTGAAATACGACACATTTTCGGACAACAAAAACAAAAAAGCCCTGATTTACAGGGCTTTTTTGCTTAAACTTTACAGAAATGGTCTTAGGTAGATCCTAGAACGGGATGTCGTCGTCGAAATCGCCGAAGCCGCCGGACTGGGGTGCCGGCGCCGACTGCGGACGCGGCGCGGCCTGCGCGGGGGCGCTGCGCGGCGCGGCGGCCGGCGCATCCCAGCCACCACCGCCCTCGCTGGCGCGCATCGGCGCGTCGCCGCCCTCGCGACGGCCACCGAGCATCTTCATCTCGTCGGCGCGGATCTCGGTCGTGTAGCGGTCCTGGCCGCTCTGGTCCTGCCACTTGCGGGTGCGCAGGCTGCCTTCGATGTACACCTGGCTGCCCTTGCGCAGGTACTGGCCGGCGATCTCGGCGAGCTTGCCGTAGAAGGACACGCGGTGCCATTCGGTGGCCTCGCGCCGCTCGCCGGTGTTCTTGTCGCGCCAGGTCTCGGTGGTGGCCAGGCGGATGTTGCAGATCGCGTCGCCGGAGGGGGCGAAGCGGCTTTCCGGATCGGCGCCGAGGTTGCCGATCAGGATGACTTTGTTGACGGATGCCATCCGGTTCTCCTTTGAATGCGTTTGCGTACGGTGCGCTGCGCACCGCCACGCGCTGTGTGGATGATGGGTGCCGCGTCAGCGCTGCGCGGCGGCCGGGGTGCCGCGCAGCGGCGGCGGGTTCATGGTGCTCGCCAGCGCCAGCCAGGCCAGCGCCAGCGCGGCGCAGAACAGGCTGACCGCCGCCGGACCGAAGGCCTGTCCCAGCCAGCCGCCGAGCACCCCGCCGAGGAACAGCCCCGCCGACTGCAGCGTGTTGTAGACGCCAAGCGCCGTGCCCTTCGAGCTGGGCGGCGCGATGCGCGAGATCCACGACGGCTGGGTGGCCTCGAGCACGTTGAAGGCGACGAAGAAGAGCGTCAGCAACAATGCCAATGGTATCAGGCCGTCACCGAACAGCCACAGCCCGAACTGCACGACGGCGAGCAGCACGATGGCGGCGTTGAACACCTGCTTCAGCTTGTCGCGCCGCTCGGCGACGATCACCGCCGGCACCATGGCCACGAAGGACAGCAGCACCGCGGGCAGGTACACCTTCCAGTGCTCCGGCACCGGCAGGCCGCCGCTGGCGACCAGCGCCGAGGGCACCATCACCCACATCGTGGTCTGGATCAGATGCAGCGCGAACACGCCGAAGTTGAGCCGCATGAGCTGGCCGTCGCGCAGCACGTCGATGAGCTTGCCGGTGGCGCGCGGCACCGGCGGCGCCTCGGGCACCACCCACAGCAGCACGCCGATGGCGCCGAAGGCGAGCACGGCGGTGAGCCAGAAGATGCCCGCCATGCCGATCGCGGCATACAGCAGCGGCGCGGCCACCATCGACAGCGCGAACACCAGGCCGATCGACGAGCCGATCATCGCCATCACCTTGGTGCGATGCTGGTCGCGGGTGAGGTCCGCGGCGAGCGCGGTGACCGCGGCGGAGATCGCGCCCGCGCCCTGCAGCACGCGGCCGACGATGATCATGTGGATGCCGTCGGCGAGCGCGGCGACCACGCTGCCGAGCACGAACAGCACCAGCCCGAAGACGATCACCGGCTTGCGCCCGAAGCGATCGGAGGCCGCGCCGTAGGCGATCTGCAGGCAGGCCTGGGTGAGTCCGTAGGCGCCGATCGCCAGACCGACCAGGGTCAGGTCGTCGCCGCCGGGAATGCCCGCCGCATGGACGGCGAACACCGGCAGGATCAGGAACAGGCCGAGCATGCGCAGCGCGAAGATCGCGGCGAGGCTCATGCCGGCGCGGCGTTCATCGCGCGTCATCGGGTCGCGTGCGGGAACGGACATACGAGGAACCGGCGGGATCAAAGAGCGGGATTCTAGCATTCCGGGGCGGGCGTATCGTCGTATAGTCTCCGGTTTCCCCGCGCACGGCTGCAGCCATGGACGAGATCCGCATCCGCGGTGCCCGCACCCACAACCTCAAGAACGTCAGCGTTGACCTGCCGCGCAACCGCCTGACGGTGATCACCGGCCTGTCCGGCTCGGGCAAGTCCTCGCTGGCCTTCGACACCCTCTACGCGGAAGGGCAGCGGCGCTACGTGGAGTCACTGTCGGCCTACGCGCGCCAGTTCCTGCAGCTGATGGAAAAGCCCGACGTGGACCTGATCGAGGGCCTGTCGCCGGCGATCTCGATCGAACAGAAGGCGACCAGCCACAACCCGCGCTCGACGGTGGGCACGGTGACCGAGATCCACGACTACCTGCGCCTGCTCTACGCCCGCGCCGGCACGCCGCACTGCCCTGACCACCCCGAGCACGCGCTCGAGGCGCAGAGCGTGGCGCAGATGGTGGACCACGTGCTGGCGCTGCCCGCGGAGACCCGGCTGATGATCCTCGCCCCGGTGGTGGCAGGCCGCAAGGGCGAGCAGCACGACCTCTTCGCCGACCTGCGCGCGCAGGGCTTCGTGCGCGTGCGCGTCGATGGCGAGGTGATGGAGTTGGACGCCATGCCTGCGCTCGAGAAGGGGCGGCGCCACGACGTCGAGGTGGTGATCGACCGCCTGAAGGTGCGCGCCGACCTGCGCGGCCGGCTGGCGGAGTCCTTCGAGACCGCGCTCACCCATGCCGACGGCCGCGCGCTCGCGGTGGAGATGGACAGCGGTCGCGAGCATCTTTTTTCCGCGCGCTTCGCCTGCCCGGTGTGCAGCTTCGCGCTCGCCGAGTTGGAGCCGCGGCTGTTCTCGTTCAACAATCCGGCCGGCGCCTGCCCGAAGTGCGACGGCCTGGGACAGGTGGAGTTCTTCGACCCGGCACGCGTGGTCGCCCACCCGGAGCTCTCGCTCGCCACCGGGGCGATCCGCGGCTGGGACCGGCGCAACCAGTTCTACTTCCAGATGCTGGCGAGCCTTGCCAGCCACTACGGCTTCGACATCGAGACGCCCTGGGAGGCGCTGCCCGAGCGCGTGCGCGAAGCCGTGCTGCACGGCTCGGGGCGGACGAAGATCGGCTTCCGCTACATGGCCGACAACGGCCGCATGGTGCTCAAGGAGCATCCCTTCGAGGGCATCCTGCCCAACCTCGAGCGCCGCCTGCGCGAGACCGACTCGATCGCGGTGCGCGAGGAGCTGTCGAAATACCGCGCCACCCAGGCCTGCCCGAGCTGCCACGGCACCCGCCTGCGCAGCGAGGCCCGCCACGTGCTGATCGGCGGCCGCGCGCTGCACGAGGTCGGCCGCCTGCCGCTGGGAGCATGTCGCGACTTCTTCGCCGGACTGAAGCTCAGCGGCGCGCGCGCCCAGGTTGCGGACAAGATCGTCAAGGAGATCGCCGACCGGCTGAGCTTCCTGATCAACGTCGGGCTCGACTACCTGTCGCTCGACCGCTCCGCCGACACGCTGTCTGGCGGCGAGGCGCAGCGCATCCGCCTGGCCAGCCAGATCGGCTCCGGCCTGACCGGCGTGATGTACGTGCTCGACGAACCCTCGATCGGCCTCCACCAGCGCGACAACGACCGCCTGCTCGCCACCCTCGCGCAACTGCGCGACCTCGGCAACACGGTGATCGTCGTCGAGCACGACGAGGACGCGATCCGCAGCGCCGACTACCTGATCGACATGGGCCCGGGCGCCGGCGAGCACGGCGGGCACATCGTGGCCCGCGGCACCCCGGCGCAGGTGATCGCCGACCCGGCCTCGGTGACCGGCGACTACCTGTCCGGGCGGCGGGCGATCGCCGTGCCCGCGCGCCGCCACGCGCCCGATCCGTCGCGTGCGCTGCGCATCGTCGGCGCCCGCGGCAACAACCTGAAGTCGGTCACCGTGTCGCTGCCGGTCGGCCTGCTGACCTGCATCACCGGGGTGTCGGGCTCGGGCAAGTCCACGCTGATCAATGACACCCTCGCCGCCGCCGTGGCCCGCCGCCTGTACGGCTCCAGCGCCGAGCCCGCGCCGCACGACGACATCGAGGGCCTCGAAGGCCTCGACAAGGTCATCAACGTCGACCAGGCGCCGATCGGACGCACGCCGCGCTCCAACCCGGCCACCTACACCGGCCTGCTGACCCCGATCCGCGAACTCTTCGCCGGGGTGCCGGAGGCGCGTGCGCGCGGCTACGGCCCCGGCCGCTTCTCCTTCAACGTGCGCGGCGGGCGCTGCGAGGCCTGCCAGGGCGACGGCCTGATCAAGGTGGAGATGCACTTCCTGCCCGACATGTACGTGCCCTGCGACGTCTGCCACGGCAAGCGCTACAACCGCGAGACGCTGGAGATCCGCTACAAGGGCCGCAGCATCCAGGAGGTGCTGGAGATGACGGTCGAGCAGGCGCTCGACTTCTTCGCCGCCGTGCCGACGGTGGCGCGCAAGCTCGAGACCTTGATGGACGTCGGGCTGGGCTACATCCGCCTCGGCCAGAGCGCCACCACGCTGTCGGGCGGCGAGGCGCAGCGCATCAAGCTCGCGCTCGAGCTCTCCAAGCGCGACACCGGGCGCACCCTCTACATCCTCGACGAGCCGACCACCGGCCTGCACTTCCAGGACATCGAGCTGCTGCTGAAGGTGCTGCAGCGCCTGCGCGACCACGGCAACACCGTGGTCGTGATCGAGCACAACCTCGACGTCATCAAGACTGCCGACTGGATCGTGGACATGGGCCCCGAGGGCGGCGGCGGCGGCGGCACCGTGGTGTGCTGCGGCACGCCCGAGGCCGTCGCCGCCGAACCTGCGAGCCACACCGGCCGCTACCTTCGCCGCCTGCTCGCCGGCTCAGGCGCCGCCGGGGCTCAGGCCTCGCCGTAGCCGCGCGGATTGAGACTCTGCCAGCGCCAGGCGTCCTCGCACATCACACGCAGGTCGCGCTCGGCGGTCCACCCGAGCACTTCGCGCGCGCGGCTGGGGTCGGCCCAGCAGGCCGCAACGTCGCCCGGCCGCCGGTCGACGATGTCGTAGGGCACGGCCCGTCCGGCAGCCGCCTCGAAGGCCTTCACCATCTCGAGCACACTGTAGCCGCGCCCGGTGCCGAGGTTGAGCGTGGTCACCCCGGGCAGCGCGCCGATGCGCTCCAGCGCCCGCAGATGGCCGAGCGCGAGATCGACGACGTGGATGTAGTCGCGCACCCCGGTCCCGTCCGGCGTCGGATAATCGTTGCCGAACACCCGCAGCCGCGCGAGCCGTCCGACGGCGACCTGGCTCACGTAGGGCATCAGGTTGTTCGGAATGCCGTCCGGGTCCTCGCCGATCTGCCCGCTCGCATGCGCGCCCACCGGGTTGAAGTAGCGCAGCAGCACGATGTGCCAGCGCGGGTCCGATTGCCCGAGGTCGCGCAGGATCTGCTCGCCCATCAGCTTGGTCCAGCCGTAGGGGTTGGTCGCCGTGGTCGGGAACTCCTCGCGGATCGGCACGCTCGCCGGATCGCCGTAGACCGTTGCCGAGGAGCTGAACACCATGCGCCGGCAGCCCGCCGCCTCCATCGCCTGCAGCACGCTGACCAGGCCCTGCAGGTTGTTGTCGTAATACGCCAGCGGCTGCGCAACCGACTCGCCGACCGCCTTCTTCGCCGCGAAATGCACGACGGCATCGATCGGATGCCCCGCGAACACGCGCGCCATCAGCGCGCGATCCCGCACATCTCCGCGCACGAAGGCGCGCAGCGCGCGGCCGCCGAGGCGCTCGACGCGGCGCAGCGCCTCGGGCGAGGCGTTGGAGAGGTCGTCCACCACCACCACGTCCTGGCCAGAGGCCAGCAGTTCCACACAGGTGTGCGAGCCGATGTAACCGGCCCCCCCCGTGACCAGGGTCACGCTCATCCGTTCACTCCTTGCATCTTGCCTCCGCCCGCGTTCGCATCGGCGACAGGCGTAAAAAAACCGGGACGAACCCGGTTTTTCATTTCGCGGAACGACGCGGTCAGGCCGCTTCTTCCACTTCGACCGCTTCCACGTCCGGGCGATCGAGCAGTTCGACGAACGCCATCGGCGCGTTGTCGCCGTCGCGGAAGCCGCACTTCAGGATGCGCAGGTAGCCGCCATTGCGGTTGGCAAAGCGCGGGCCCAGCTCGTCGAAGAGCTTGACGACCATGTCACGGTCGCGCAGGCGGTTGAAGGCCAGGCGACGGTTGGCGACGCTGGGCTTCTTGCCCAGGGTGATCATCGGCTCGACCACGCGGCGGAGTTCCTTCGCCTTCGGCAGGGTCGTCTTGATCACTTCGTGTTGCAGCAGCGAGTTGGCCATGTTGCGGAACATCGCCTGGCGGTGGCTGCTGGTACGATTCAGCTTGCGAAGACCATTACGGTGACGCATTTCAATTCCTCACTTGCCCGGCGTCTCAACCGAGCTTTTCAAGCCCGGCCGGCGGCCAGTTTTCCAGTTTCATGCCAAGGGTAAGCCCGCGGGAGGCCAGTACTTCCTTGATCTCGTTGAGCGACTTGCGACCCAGGTTCGGGGTCTTGAGCAGCTCGGTCTCGGTGCGCTGGATCAGGTCACCGATGTAGTAGATGTTCTCGGCCTTCAGGCAGTTCGCCGAACGCACCGTCAATTCCAGATCATCGACCGGGCGCATGAGCACCGGATCAATGGTCACCGACGGCGCCACCTCGCGCTCGGGCTGAGTACCCTCGAGGTCGGCAAACACCGAGAGCTGGTCCATCAGCACGCGCGCGGCGTAGCGGATGGCCTCTTCGGGGTCGACCGCACCATTGGTCTCGATATCGATGATCAGCCGGTCCAGATCGGTACGCTGCTCGACGCGAGCGCTCTCGACGAGATAGCTGACGCGACGCACCGGCCCGAACGAAGCGTCAAGCACGATGTGCCCGATGCTCTTGCTCTCGGCGCTCTGCGGACGTGCATTACCCGGAACATAGCCACGGCCCTGCTCGACCTTGATCTGCATATCGAGCTTTCCGCCCGGAGCAAGGTGGGCGATCACGTGATCCGGATTGATGATCTCGACGTCGTGACCGAGCTCGATGTCGGCCGCGGTGACAACGCCCTCGCCGGACTTCGCCAGCCGCACGGTTACATCGGCACGGCCATTCAGTTTGAACACCACGCCCTTGAGGTTGAGCAGCAGGTCGACGATGTCCTCGCGCACGCCGTCAAGCGTCGAGTACTCATGGAGCACACCTTCGATCGTCACTTCCGTGGCCGCATGGCCCGGCAGCGACGACAGGAGGATGCGCCGCAGCGCATTCCCCAGCGTGTGACCGAACCCGCGCTCGAACGGCTCCATAGTCACCCGCGCCTGGACAGGCGAGGTGCTTTGGACGTCGATGATGCGCGGTTTCAGCAGTGCATTGCTTTGCATCAGCATTCCCTCGGAACTAGAAGAGGCTCAGACTCCCGATCAACGGGAGTACAGTTCCACAACCAGGCCTTCGTTGATCGTTGCCGGCAGTTCGCTGCGCACCGGATAGGCCTTGAACGTACCCTTGCCAGCCTTGGCGTCGACTTCCAGCCACTCCGGGAACCCGCGCGACTCAGCCGCTTCGAGCGCAGCCTTGACACGCAGGTGCCCACGGGCGCGCTCGGTCAGCTCCACGACATCGCCCGGACGAACGACATACGACGGGATGTTGACGCGCTTGCCATTGACCAGAACGCCGTTGTGGCGCACAACCTGACGAGCCTCGGCACGCGAAGCGCCAAAACCCATGCGGTAGGCCACCGAATCCAGACGACCTTCGAGCAACTGAAGCAGGTTCTCGCCGGTCTGGCCACGACGACGGTCAGCTTCGGAATACACACGGCGGAACTGACGCTCGAGCACACCGTACAGACGACGGATCTTCTGCTTCTCGCGCAGTTGCACACCGTAACCCGACAGACGCTGCCCCGAGCGCTGACCGTGTTGGCCAGGCGCGTAGGCACGGCGCTCAATCGCGCACTTGTCGGTAAAACACTTTTCGCCCTTCAGAAACAGCTTTTCGCCTTCGCGACGGCACTGACGGCACTTGGGATCGAGATTACGAGCCACTTATCAACTCCTTGTCAGATAC
>JAREIX010000149.1 GCA_029286945.1 Thauera sp.
GGCGTATTCGAACATCAGGTCGGGCGTGCGGTGGGCGGAGACGACCTTGGCCTCGAAGGGCACGCCGAAGTCTTCCAGCATCTTCGCGGCGGCCTTCATGGTGGGCCAGTCGGAGTTGGAGCCCATGATGATGCCGACGATGGGTTTGGTTTCGCTCATCTCGCGGTCCTGAAAGGAAATAGGGGACAGACCCCGATTCTTTCCGGAAAAATTGGGGTCTGTCCCCTATTTCCCGGCCGCCCGTTCGGCGGAAATCACGGTGTTCTCCAGCAGCATGGTGATCGTCATCGGCCCCACGCCGCCCGGCACCGGGGTGATCGCGCCGGCGACGTCCCTGGCCGACTCGAAATCCACGTCGCCGCACAGCTTGCCGGCGTCGGGGCCGTCCTGCAGGCGGTTGATGCCGACGTCGATCACGGTGGCGCCCGGCTTGATCATGTCGCCGGTGACGAAGCGCGGCTTGCCGATCGCCGCCACCAGAATGTCGGCGCGGCGGGTGTGGAAGGCGAGGTCCCGGGTCTTCGAGTGGCACACGGTGACGGTGGCGCCGGCGTTGGTCAGCAGCATCGCCATCGGCTTGCCGACGATGTTCGAGCGCCCGATCACCACCGCCTCGGCGCCCTGCACCGGGGTGCCGGTGCTCTCGAGCATCTTCATGACGCCATGCGGTGTGCACGGGATGAAGCCCTCGCGGTTCTGCGACAGGCGGCCGACATTCTCGGCATGGAAGCCATCGACGTCCTTGCGAATGTCGATGGCCTCGAGCACCGCGGTCTCGTCGAGCTGTTTCGGAAGCGGCAGCTGCACCAGGATGCCATGCACCGCGGGATCGGCGTTGAGCTCGGCAAGCTTGGCCATCAGCTCTTCCTGAGTGGCGTTCGCGGGGTAATCGAAGCGCAGCGAGCGGATGCCCGCCTTCTCGCAGCCCGCCACCTTGTTGCGCACATAGACCGCGGAGGCTGGATCGCCGCCGACCAGGATGACCGCCAGGCAGGGTTGCACACCACGTGCCGTCAGTGCGGCAGCGCGCTCAGCGAGTTCGCCGCGTACGCGCGCGGAAAGCGCGTTGCCGTCGATGATGCGAGCGGTCATCGGAAAGCCCCTAAAAAGCTCGCGATTTTACAGCATGCCGACGCGGCCGGCGGTGGCGATCTTGTGCAGCGCAACCGCTCCCCGCCGCCGGCGCGGTGGCTGCAGGGCCAGCGCCCGTCGATGGGGGCGCCGCCCGTCGCGCGCCGCTCACGCGTGCGGGGGGCATTTGAGGCCTGCGGCCGTGATCACCCCCCGGGCGCTCATCTCGCGCACCGTGAGCACGAAGGCGCCCACATGCACCCGGTCGCCCACCACCGCAGCGCGGCCCAGGCGCGCGAGCAGCAGCGCACCGACCGACAGCTCGCGCTCGTGCGCAGCGAGGCTCAGCCCGTAGGCGTCGGCCAGGTCGCCGGCGAGACACTCGGGGTCGACCACGAACTCGCCGAAGAAGCTGGCGTTGGCGCTCAACTCGCCGCCCGTGCCGGCGAACGCGCGCGCGAGCTCCTCCGCGCGCTCGTCGGGGGCGATGTACCACAGCGAATCACCGGGCAGCATCCGCGAATCGACACCGAGCCGCTGCAGGTGGCCGTCGCGCACCAGCGCCACGCAGCGCACGTCCATGCCGGGAAACGCCTCCGCCAGGTCATCGGGGTGGCGGCCCTCGGCGCGCGAGCCGGCGGCGACGCGGTACTCGAGCAGATCGACCGCGGCCTCGTCGCTGACCCACACCTCGCGCTTGTCGCGCGGTTCATCGCGTGGCGGCACCTCCACCTTCAACCAGCGCGCCGCCACCGGCACCGTGGCCCCCTGCACCAGCAGCGACAGCAACACGACAGCGAAGGCGACGTTGAACAGCAGCTGCGAGTCGGGCACGCCCATCACCACCGGCACGATCGCCAGCACCACCGGCACCGCCCCACGCAGGCCGACCCAGCTCACGTAGGCGAGCTCGTTGCGCTGGTAGCGGAAGGGCGCCAGCCCGATCAGCACCGCGAGCGGGCGCGCGACCACCATCAGGAACACCGCCATGGCCAGCGCCTCGAGGCCGTGGTCGAGCATCTTCGAGGGCGTCACCAGCAGGCCGAGGACGACGAACATCCCCGCCTGGGCGAGCCAGGCGAGCCCGTCCATCACCCGCAGCACATGCTCGGTGGCGTGGCTGCGGCGGTTGCCGACGACGATGCCGGCGAGATACACGGCGAGAAAGCCGCTGCCATCGAGCAGGTTGGTCGCGGCGAAGACCAGCGTGCCGCCCGACAGAATGAGCAGCGCGTACAGCCCGTCGGGCAGCGACAGCCGGGCCATCAGCCGCGACAGCACCCAGCCGCCGGCCAGGCCGAGGAGCGCGCCGAGACCGAGCTGGCTCGCCAGCATCCACAGGACGCTCGCCACGGTGGCGGTCTCCGGCTGCAGCAGCGTGCCCACTAGCGCGGTCACCAGCAGGATCGCCATCGGGTCGTTGGCGCCGGACTCGATCTCGAGCGTCGCCTGCACGCGCTCGTTCAGGCGCACGCCGCTGTTGCGCAGCAGCGCGAACACCGCGGCCGCGTCGGTGGAGCCGACGATGGCGGCGAGCAACATGCCCAGCCGCCAGTCGACCTCGAGCAGCCAGGTGGCGAACAGCCCGAGCAGCAAGGCGGTACCGATCACTCCCCAGCTCGCCAGCACCGCCGCCGGCTTCAGGGCCACGCGGAAGCTGCTGACGCGGGTGCGCAGGCCGCCATCGAGCAGGATCACCGACAGCGCGGCCTGCGCGATCAGCGAGGCGATGAAGAAGTCCTCGAACACGATTCCGCCCGGGCCGTCCTCGCCGGCGAGCATGCCCACGCCGAGAAAGAGCAGCAGCAGCGGCAGCCCGAGCCGGGCCGAGATGGTGCTGGCCAGCACGCTGATGAACAGCAGCAGGCCGGTGAGCAGGAAAAGCGCGTTGATGCCTGTCATTCAGGATGGGCGGTGTCGAGCCGGATCAGCGCACGGCGCCCGGCTCGAGCGCGACGACGTGCTGGACGAGCTCGGCCAGCGAGTTCGCCCCCATCTTCTCCATCACCCGGGCGCGGTGAACCTCCACCGTCTTGATGCTGATGCCCAGCACGTCGGCGATCTGCTTGTTGAGCTTGCCGACGATGATGAGATCGAGGACCTCGCGCTCGCGCTGGGTGAGCTGCGCCATGCGTCGCGCCGTGTCGGCCTCGAGCAGGCGCTTGTTGCGGGTCTCGCGCTCGCGCTGCAGGCACTGCTCGACCAGGCGCAGCATGTCGCGCTCGCCGAAGGGCTTCTCGATGAAATCGACCGCGCCCTTCTTGAGCGCCGACACCGCCATCGGCACATCGCCATGGCCGGTGATGAAGACCACCGGCAGCCCGCAGCGGCGGCGGACGAGCTCCTCGAACAGCTCCAGCCCGCTCATGCCAGGCATGCGCACGTCGAGCACGATGCAGCCGGTCATGTCGGGCGCGCAGGCGGCGAGAAAGGCCTCGCCCGATTCATGGCAGGCCACCGCATAGCCATTGGCCTCGAGCATCCAGGCGAGGGAGTCGCGCAGGGCCTCGTCGTCGTCAACGACGTGAACGATCTGGTCAGGCGCTGCGTGCATTCCGCTCACTGGCTGTCTCCGTCGGCAGGGTAACCGAGAATATGGTACCGCCTTCGGGGTTGTCATCGACAATCAGGCGCCCGTTGTGGAACTCCACGATCGAGCGGCAGATGTTGAGCCCCATGCCCATGCCTTCGGCCTTGGTGGTGAAGAAGGGCGTGAACAGCTGCCGCCTGCCCTCCTCGCTGATGCCGTGGCCGCGGTCGATCACCGCCACCTCGACCGCGGCGTCGCCGAAGCGGCGCACGCGCACCGTGAGCACGCGCTGCTCGGGCAGCGTGTCGCTCATGGCGTCGAGCCCGTTGCGGATCAGGTTGAGCAGCACCTGCTCGATCATGATGCGGTCGGCGAAGACGGCCGGCAGCTCGGGCTCGATCTCGGTCTGGATGCGCATGCCGGTGCGGCGCGCGTCGATGTCGGCGAAGCCGATCGCGTCCTCCAGCACCTCGGTGATCTTCACCGCGCTGCGGCGCGGCTCGCTCTTCTTCACGAACTCGCGCACACGGCGGATGATCTTGCCGGCGCGGTCGGCCTGGAAGCTCGCCTTCTGCATCGCGGCGAGCACGTCCTCGGTCCTGGCGTTGCCCGCCTGCAGCCGCGTCACCGAGCCGGCGCAGTAGTTGGCGATCGCCGACAGCGGCTGGTTGAGCTCGTGCGCCAGCGTCGAGGCCATCTCGCCCATCGTGATCAGGCGCGCGGTGCGCTGCAGGCGCTCTTCCTGCTGGCGGGCGACCTCGGCGGTCTGCTTGCGGTCGGTGATGTCGGTAGCGATGCCCATGCGCACCACGCGGCCGTCCACCCAGCGCGTGGCCTGCTCGCGCACGTGGTACCAGCGCCCGGACAGCGGATGCTGCAGTTCGCCGTCGAAGAGCTCGCGCGGCACGTCGGCCGGCGACAGGTTGCGCGGATCGATGCGGTAGTCGCCGCGCTCGGGCTGCGGCACCGCCACCCCGCGCACCGTGCGCCCGACCGCGTCGAAGCCGTGGATGCGCTTGAAGGCGAGGTTGGCGAAGAGGATCTCGTCGGTGCGCGCGTCGGCCACGAACACCGCGGCGTCGAGCCCGTCGAGCACGGCCTCGAAGCGCTCGTGCGCCGACTCGAGCGCCGCGCGCACGCGCTTGGGCTCGGTGATGTCGGTGATCGAGGCCATCCAGCCGGTCTGGCGGCCGGTGAGGTCGATCAGCGGCGAGAGGTAGAAGCGGGCGTCGAAGCGCTCGCCGTTCTTGCGCTGGATGCGCATCTCGAAGCCGCTGCGCGGCGCCTGCCCGGCCAGCGTCATCGCCAGGTTGCGCTCGCAGATCTCGCGCTGCTCGGGCGGCCAGTAGGGAAAGGGCGGCCCGGCACCGAGCAGTTCGTCCTCGTCGAAGCCGATCATGCGGCAGAACGCGGCATTGACGTAGATGATGCGCCCGCTGAGGTCGATCGCGCGCAGGCCGGTGATCACCGAGTCCTCCATCGCCTTGCGGAAGGCGGACTCCGCGCGCAGCGCGTCCTCGGTAGCCTTGCGGCCGGTGATGTCGTGCGCAACCGCATACACGAGGCGCTCCTCGCGCACCGGGTTGATGCTCCACATCAGCCACTTGTAGCGGCCATCGGCGCAGCGGCAGCGGTTCTCGAAGCTGACCGGCTCGCCGGACGCGAGCCGGCGCAGCATCTCGAGCGTGGTGGCGACGTCCTCGGCGGCGACGAAGTCGATCAGGGCCTGACCCGGCAGACGGGCCGGGTCGTGCCCGAGCACGCGCTCGAAGGCGGGATTGCAGCGCCGGAAGCGGCCATCGAGGTCGACCACGCACAGGATGTCGAGCGAAAGATTGAACAGGCGATCGCGCTCCTTCTCCACCTGCACCCGGCGCAGCACGTGGCGGCGGAGCATCCACAGGCTCCACATCACCACCAGCGACAGCCCCAGGATCACGGCCATCGGCAGCGCCTTGGCCAGGTTGCCACCCGAGCGCGGGGCGGTGACCTGCAGCGCCATGCCGTTGCCCGGCGGCTCGAGCGCGAGGGTCTGCGCAATCCCGACATTCCCGGCGGACAGCCCCGAGCTGAGCGCGATCGCGACACCGCCCGGGTCGAGGATGGCCAGGCGGTATTTCTCCGCGAACCAGTCCGGCGCCAGGCGCGTGATCATGCGCTCGACGGCATACACGGCGACGATCGCGCCGAGGAACTCGCCGCGCCGCTGCACCGGTGCGAGCACCTCGAACACCGCCGACGCACGCGGCGTCGCGTAGGGTCGGCCATAAGCCAGGCGGGAGGACAGCGCGCTCTGCTGGAAGGCCTGGATCTGCGTGTCCGCGAGCGCCTCGCCGGCGAGCCAGTCCTGGGTGTCGAAGGGCGCCGTCCACCGGATCACCCGGTCGCGCCCCACCCAGGCGATGTTGGTGAGCGCGGCGTTCGCGGCGAGATGCTCGTTGGCACGGAGCTGGAAGCCGTCGTAGTCGAGCGTGCCGGCCGAGAGGTCGCGCGCCATCTGCACGAGGAACTCCTCGGTACCAAGCATGACGCGGCGCATCGACTGCTCGGTCCAGAGCAGATCGCGCGCCAGGGCGTCACGCTCCACCTCGGCCTCGCGCTCCTGCAACAGCCAGACGAGCGCCAGCATGACGAGCGCGAAGAGCACAACGGCGACGTGAGGCACCGCCCAGTACCAGCGTGGCGACGAGGCCTGAGGGGCGGTGGACCTTCGCATTGAGGGGGCAAGACGGCGGGAAAGTCCGTGATTGTCGTCGATCGCCCTGATGACTGTCATCGGGTCTAACCCTGATCGGATCGATCGCGGCCTCATCGCCCCTGGCGCAGTGCACCATCCCATTGATCCGGGTTTCCGCCAATACTTGGTGCAGGATCCGGTGCCTAGAGTGCAGCCATGAATCCGCTGATCTCCCGGTCTCGGCGCGCCTTTTTCGCGCTGCTGCCCTGTGTCCCGCTCGCCCTTGCGGTGCCGGCGCTGGCACAGCCTCCCGAAGCCGAGGGCTGGCGTGCGCCCAAGGGGGTGGGCGAGCGCGCACCGGTCAGGATCGGCGTCTCCGGCCCCTTCTCCGGCCCCTCGGCGCCGATGGGTCTGTCGATGCGGGACGGCATCCGCATCGCCGCGGCCGAGATCAACGCCGGCGGCGGTGTGCTCGGGCGCCGGGTCGAGCTGGTCGAGCGCGACGACGAGGCGCGCAACGAGCTCGGCGCGCAGATCGTGCGCGACTTCATCAACCGCGAGCGGGTGGTTGCGGGCCTGGGCATCGTCAATACCGGGGTTGCGCTCGCCAGCCAGCGTCATTACCAGACCGCACGCATTCCGGTGATCACCTCGGTTGCCACCGGCACCCTGATCACCCGCCAGTTCCAGCCGCCCGAGTTCGCCGAGAACTATGTCTTCCGCGTGTCGGCCAATGACACGCTACAGGCCGAGGTCATCGCCGACGAGGCGGTGCGTCGGCGCGGATTCGAGCGCCTGGCGATCCTGCACGACGCCACCAACTACGGCGTGCTCGGCAGCGCCGACCTGAGCGCCGCATTACGCCAGCAGGGCGTCGAGCCGGTGGTGATCGAGCGCTTCCAGCTGCGCCAGACCGACATGAGCCCGCACCTCGAGCGCGCGCGCGCCGCCGGCGCGCAGGCGGTGCTGACCTACGGCATCGGACCGGAGCTCGCGCACATCGCCAACGCCATGGCGCGCATGGGATGGCAGGTGCCGATCATCGGCAGCTGGACGCTCGCGATGTCGAATTTCATCGAGATCGCCGGACGCAACGCCGAAGGGGCGCGCATGCCGCAGACCTTCATCCAGGAGCCCCGCACTGCGAAGCAGGCCGCCTTCCTGCAAAGCTGGCGGACGACGACCGGCAGCGCGCGCATCCCGGTCGCGCCCGCCGCCGCCCAGGGCTACGACTCGATGCTGCTGCTGGCCGCCGCCATCCGTCAGGCCGGCAGCCTGGAGGGCCCACGCATCCGCCAGGCGCTCGAGAATCTGGAGGCGCCGGTCGAGGGCGTGATCATGACCTACCGTCGCCCCTTCTCCACCGACAACCACGAGACGCTCCATTCGGCGCAGGAGATCCATCTCGGCGAGATCCGCAACTGCGAGGTGGTGTTCGCCCGCCCGGCGGTGCGCGCCGGCACGCCCCAGCGATGAGCACCGGCCACGAGGAGAATCCGACCGGATCGACGCGAGAGTATTGCACAATGCGAAAACACGTTTTATAGTTCGCAACGATGGCCGTGCGGCAATCGGCATGGTCTCGCTCGCAAAAGAAACCGTTCTGCCCTACAGGGCAGGGATCGCCAACCGAACGTCATGAGGAGACAAACCATGACCGGAATCAGCAACGTCCTCCCGCACACCGACACGGACCCGCAGGAGACGAAGGAATGGCTGGAGTCGCTCGCAGCCGTCGTCGAACACGCCGGCCCCGCGCGTGCCCACTACCTGATCGAGACGCTGATCGCCACGGCGCGCCAGGAAGGGGTGAACATCCCCTACTCGGCCACGACCGAGTACATCAACACCATTCCCGCCGAGCAGCAGCCGCCCTACCCCGGCGATCCGGACATGGAGATCAAGCTGCACTCGTACATCCGCTGGAACGCGATGGCGATGGTGGTGCGCGCGAACAAGGACACCAACGTCGGTGGCCACATCGCCTCCTTCGCCTCGGCCGCGGCCTTGTACGACGTCGGCTTCTCGCACTTCTGGCACGCACCGTCGGATGCCCACGACGGCGACATGATCTATTTCCAGGGCCACTCGGTGCCGGGCGTCTATGCGCGCGCCTTCATGCTCGGTCGCCTCACGGAAGAGCAGATGGACAACTTCCGCCAGGAAGTCGGCGGCAAGGGGATCTCGTCCTACCCGCAC
>JAREIX010000150.1 GCA_029286945.1 Thauera sp.
GGCGCCGACAACTACAAGGTCAAGGGCAACCTGCACTGGGTATCGGTGGCGCACGGCTATGAGGCCGAGGTGCGCATCTACGACCGCCTGTTCGCCCACCCCCACCCCGGCCAGCGCCGCGAAGGCGACGCGCCCGACGCCGAGCGCGACTTCCTCGACGACATCAACCCCGACAGCAAGCGCGTGATCACGGCCTACCTCGAGCCGGCGCTCAAGGCGGCCCAGCCGGAAGACCGCTTCCAGTTCGAACGCCACGGCTATTTCGTCGCCGACCGCGTCGATTCGAAGCCGGGCGCGCCGGTGTTCAACCGCACGGTGACCTTGAAGGATTCGTGGGCGAAGGGCGGGAAGTAGGCTGACCCGATTGGGAGGAGGGCTTGGTGATGGCCAACGACGTGACTAATCCGATTACAGCCTCGCTCGCTTGCCTGGTCAGCAAGCTTTCGGCCTCCCACAAGCTCAGTCCCCTACTTTCGCCATGCGCGGCGCCGAGAATCCGCCGGGGCTGCGCGGGGCATTCCTTCTGCAGGCTGCGGAACTCGCCCTTCGGGCTCGGACAGTCCTCGCCTGCGCCAGGAACACCCCACGCATCCCCGGCTACCTCTGCATTGCGTCATCCGCCACGAACCAAGGCTGTGACACGCCTCCTCGTGAGCAGGGCAAGTCAAGGCGGCTGCTGGATGCGTACGCGGTGTTCTTGCGGAGGCGAGGGCTGTCCGGGTCAAGCGAGTTCCGCAGCCTCGGTAGGACTTCCGCGTCCGCGTCCCTTGCGCGGAACTGAGGCGCAGACCCGATGACTGTCCCGAAATATCACGAACTGCTTCGTCCCTTGCTCGACCTCGTCGCAGACGGACGCCCCAGGAATCTCCGCGAAGCGTCGCAAGAGCTGGCAGAACGACTGGGGCTCACAGCGGAAGACCTCGCGGAAACTGTTCCAAGCGGATATCCGCGCTACCTAAACCGGTTCGGCTGGGCGAAGAGCGACCTCACGAAGGCGGGACTTATCGATAGCCGCGGTCGCGGGATGTTTCAGATCTCGGAAAAGGGCCGCGTTGCGTTGCCCGAACTCCCCTCTAGACTGGATCGCAAGTATTTCGAGAGCTGTGGGATGGGGAGTTGGAAGGCAAAGCTACATCCCGAGATGTCGGTCGCTCACATCGGCACCGAACCAGACGAGTCTCTAACGCCCGAAGAACAGATCGACGAGACCCTCGCTGAAATCCAGGCTGCGCTGGAGCAGGAGGTTCTAACGCAGCTTCGGGCGATCAGTCCGGCCAGCTTCGAGCGTTTCGTCGTTCGCCTGCTGGCCGCAATGGGCTATGGCGTCGGCGAGGTGACCGGCCGCTCGGGCGACGGCGGCATCGACGGCGTGATCTACGAGGACCGGCTCAAGCTCGACCGGATCTACCTGCAGGCTAAACGCTGGACCGATGCCCCGGTGGGCGGGCCGGACATTAACGGTTTTCTGGGGGCCCTCGCCAAGCACGGTGCAAACCGCGGCGTCTTCGTAACCACCAGTCGATTCACGCAGGACGCGAGGCGCGCCGTTGAACTGCCACACCTGCGTCTGGTTCTGATCGACGGCGAGGAACTCGCTCGACTCGCGGTCGAGCATAACGTCGGCGTATCGATCAAGCGCGGAATCGAACTGAAGCGTCTCGACACCGACTTCTTCGACGACCTTTGAACGCGTCCTAGTCATGAAGACCCTGCGCCGCCTTCTCATTCTCGTACTCCTTGCTGCACTGGTAGGCGCGGGAATCTGGTGGATGACCCGCCCTAAGCCGATCGAAGTGCTGGTGCACGAGGTCGGCCGCGGGCGGGTCGAGTCCACGCTGTCGAACACCCGCGCCGGCGAAATCGAAGCCTGCCAGCGCACCAGGATGGCGACCATCGTCGGCGGGCGCATCGAGTGGCTCGGCGTCAAGGAAGGCGACCGCGTCGAGGCCGGGCAGGTGCTGATGCGGCTGTGGCATGGCGACCTCGACGCGCGGCGGGCGGTGAACCAGGCGCAGCGCGCCACCGCGCGCCAGCGCGTGCAGGAAGCCTGCACCGTGGCCGACAACGCCGAGCGCGAGGCGGCACGCCAGGCGCAGCTGCTCAGGCGCGGCTTCGTCTCCGCCAGCGCCGAGGAGAAGGCCCGCACCGAGGCCCGCGCCCGCCGCGCCGCCTGCGACACCGCGCGCGCCGACGTCGCCACCGCCGAGGCGCAGCTCGCCGCGACCGAAACCGAGCGCCAGCGCCTGGTGCTGGTCGCGCCCTTCGCCGGCACCGTGGCCAAGATCAGCGGCGAGCTGGGCGAGATCTCGATCCCCTCACCGCCCGGCGTGCCGACGCCGCCGGCGATCGACCTGATCGACGACTCCTGTCTGTATGTGAAGGCGCCGATGGACGAGATCGACGCGCCGAAGATCGTCCCGGGGCTGCCGGTGCGCATCACGCTCGAGTCGATGGCAGGCAAGGTGTTCGAGGGCCGGGTCAAGCGCGTGGCGCCCTACATCACCGCGGTGGAGAAGCAGGCGCGCACGGTCGAGGTGGATGTCGATTTCGTGCGCCCGGACGAGGCCCGCGGCATGCTGGTCGGCTACAGCGCCGACGTCGAGATCGTGCTCGACAGCCGCGACGGGGTCCTGCGCATCCCGACGGCGGCCTTGCGCGAAGGCGGCCGGGTGCTGGTGGTCGAGGGCGACACCTTGGTCGAGCGCACGCTGCAGACCGGGGTGGCGAACTGGGAGTTCACGGAGGTGCTGGGCGGGTTGCAGGAAGGCGAAAAGGTGGTGACGTCGCTGGAGCGGCAGGGGGTGGTGGCGGGGGCTCGCGTGACGACGCAGCCCGCAGGCGGGCGCTGATGGCTCGCAGGCGGGAATCCGCCGGGGACGCGCGGGGTATTCCCTCCGGGGCTGCGGAACTCGCTCGATTCCTCGCTCGGACAGTCCTCGCCCCTTCACGAATACCCCGCACATCCCCGGCTACCGTGGTTGCTGCTCGATTGCCCACGAACCATCAACTCTCGACGCTTTGCGCTCTTGCGGGCGGAGCTCCTGCGTGGCTTCAGAACTCAATGTCTTGCTTTCCATTGAACTGCACCCACGATCCCAGGATGCGTGCGGGGTGTTCCTGAAGGGGCGAGGACTGTCCGAGCCGAGCGAAGCGAAGGTGAGTTCCGCAGCCCCGGAAGGAACACCCCGTGCGCGTCCCCGCCACGAGCCTCTGAGCACCACGGTTCTTCAAGCAGCAACTCAGCAACCGATCGGAACAGAAGCCAGGAACAGCTCTCCAGACAAGCCCACATCAGCCCCGATCCACAACAACCCATGGCCCAGATCGAACTCGACGGCATCAACCGCAGCTTCCAGCTCGGCGACAGCGAGGTGCACGCGCTGCGCGACGTCTCGCTGCGCATCGAGGCCGGCGAATACGTCGCCGTCATGGGCCCCTCCGGCTCGGGCAAATCCACCCTGCTCAACCTGCTCGGCCTGCTCGACCGCCCCAACGCCGGGCACTACCGGCTCGAAGGCCGCGACGTCACCACGCTCTCGGCCGACGAGCAGGCCGCCGTGCGCAGCGCGCGCATCGGCTTCGTGTTCCAGAGCTTCCACCTCGTGCCGCGCCTCACCGCCGCCGAGAACGTCGCCCTGCCGCTGATGCTCGCCGGCATCCCCGCCCACGAGCGCAGCACCCGCGTGGCGCGCGCACTGCACGACTTCGGCCTCGAAGCGCGCGCCCACCACCGCCCCGACGAGCTCTCCGGCGGCCAGCGCCAGCGCGTGGCGATCGCGCGCGCCACCATCATGCGCCCGGCCATGCTGCTCGCCGACGAACCCACCGGCAACCTCGACCGCGCCACTGGCCAGGAAGTCACCGCCCTGCTCGAGGAGCTCAACGCTGCCGGCATGACGCTGATCGTCGTCACCCACGACCCCACCATGGGCGAGCGCGCCCGCCGCCGTGTGCTGATGGAAGACGGCGCCATCCGCCAGGACCTGCGGCGCGGAGTGGAGCCGGCATGAGTCCGGCCGACACGCTGCGCTTCGCCAGCCGCGCCGCGCTCGGTTATCCGCTGCGCAGCGCGCTGATGGTGCTGGCGATGTCGATCGGCGTGGCCGCGGTGGTCATGCTCACCGCCCTCGGCGACGGCGCGCGGCGCTACGTGGTGGAGGAGTTCTCCGCGCTCGGCGCCAACCTGCTGATCGTGCTGCCGGGGCGCACCGAGACCGGCGGCGTCAATCCGGGCAGCTTCGTCAGCAGCACCCCGCGCGACCTCACCAACGACGACGCCGCCGCCCTGCTCCGCCTGCCGCTGGTGCGGCGCGTGGCGCCGCTGACCGTCGGCAACTCCGAGATCTCGGTCGGCGGCCGCCTGCGCGAGGTGCTGGTGGTCGGCACCAGCGCCGACTACCTGGACATCCGCGGCTTCAAGGTCGCCAGCGGCCAGTTCCTGCCGCGCGAGGACTTCGGCCGCGCCACCGCGGTGGCGGTGATCGGCGAGACCATCCGCGCCGAGCTGTTCGGCAACCAGAACGCCATCGGCCGCATGATCCGCCTCGGCGACCGCCGCCTGCGCGTGATCGGCATCATGGGGCCGGCCGGGCGCGGCCTGGGGATGAACTCCGACGAGCTGGTGCTGGTGCCGGTCGCCACCGCGCAGGCCATGTTCAACACCAACGCGCTGTTCCGCATCATGGTCGAGACCCGCGGCCGCGAGGCGCTGGCGCCGGCGCAGCGCCAGCTCGAGGAGCTGCTGCGCGCGCGCCGCGAGGGCGAGCTCGACTTCACCGTCATCACCCAGGACGCGGTGCTCGGCACCTTCGACCGCATACTCGGCGCGCTCACGCTGGGGGTGGCCGGCATCGCCGCGATCAGCCTGGCGGTGGCCGGCATCCTGGTCATGAACGTGATGCTGGTGGCGGTCACCCAGCGCACCGGCGAGATCGGCCTGTTGAAGGCGCTCGGCGCCAGCGCGCGCGCGATCCGCCTCGCCTTCCTCGCCGAGGCCGGCCTGCTGTCGCTCGCCGGCGCGCTCGCCGGCTTCGCCCTCGGCCATGCCGGGGCGTGGCTGATCCGCCTGCTCTTCCCCGCCCTGCCCGCCTGGCCCCCCGACTGGGCGGTGGCCGCGGCGGTGGGCACCGCGCTCACCACCGGCCTGCTGTTCGGCGTAATGCCGGCGCGCCGGGCCGCGGCCCTGGACCCGGTCCAGGCATTGATGAAGCGGTGAGCCGATGCGCTGGAGCGACTTCCTGCAGCTCGCGCTGCGCTCGCTGACCGCGCACCGGCTGCGCAGCGCGCTCACGCTCGGCGGCATCGCGGTCGGCATTGCCGCCGTTATCCTGCTCACCTCGATCGGCGAGGGCCTGCACCGCTTCGTGCTGCAGGAATTCGGCCAGTTCGGCACCAACGTCATCGAGATCAACCCCGGCCGCCAGGGTCCGCGCGGCGGCCCGCCCGGCCTGCCGTCCACCGCGCGCGAGCTCACCCTCGACGATGTCGCCGCGCTCGCCCGGCTGCCGCATGTGCGCCATGTCACGGGCAACGTCAGCGGCAACGCCGAGGTGCGCGCCAACGGCCGCGTGCGGCGGACGATGGTGCTGGCGGTGGGCCCCGACATGCATGCGGTGTACGCGATGCGGGTGCGCGTCGGCCAGTTCCTGCCGCCCGACGCGAGCGACAGTCCGCGCGCCTTCGTCGTGCTCGGCCCCAAGCTCAAGCACGAGCTGTTCGGCGCTGGCAATGCCCTCGGCGAGCGCGTGCAGATCGGCGACGAGCGTTACCGCGTGATCGGCATCATGGAAGAGAAGGGCCAGTTCCTCGGCATCGACCTCGATGACACCGCCTTCATCCCGACCGCGCGCGGCCTCGCGCTGTTCAAGCGTGACGGCCTGATGGAGATCGGCCTCGACTACGCGGAGCAGGTCCCCGCCGCGCGCGTGGTCGAGCTCGTCAAGCGCAGCCTGATCGCGCGCCACGGCCGCGAGGACTTCACCATCCGCACCCAGGAGGACATGCTGGCGACGCTGTCGAACATCCTCGGCATCCTGACCGCGGCGGTCGGTGCGCTGGGCGGCATCTCGCTGCTGGTGGGCGGGGTGGGGATCGTCACCATCATGACCATCGCGGTGAGCGAGCGCACCAACGAGATCGGCCTGCTGGTCGCGCTCGGCGCGCGGCGGCGGACGATCCTCGCGCTGTTCCTCGGCGAGGCCGTGGTGCTCGCCGGCCTCGGCGGGGTGCTCGGCCTGGCGATCGGCAGCGGGCTGGCGCAGCTCGTGGGGCTGCTGGTCCCGGCCATGCCGGTGGCCACGCCCTGGCACTTCGTGCTCGTCGCCGAGGCGGTCGCGCTGCTCATCGGCCTGCTCGCCGGCGTGCTGCCCGCCCGCCGCGCCGCGCGCCTGGACGCGGTGGACGCCTTGCGCGCCGAGTGAACGCACGCCGCGCATGCGTGGTTCGGACGACTGTCGCATCCATGCAACTGGGCGGAGATGTTGACCTGGGTCAACCTCCCCTCCAATTGCAGCGGCATTCGTCCCGCAGGAGGCTAGAGTTCAATCAAGGCCGGCGTGAAATCGATCACATGCCCTGGCAAAGAAATACCGAACTGCAAGGCAACCTTTGAGGAGACCATCATGTGCACATTCGACGCCCCCATCGCCCGCTGCGAAGCCATGCATCAAATGGTGCTGCTGGACGGAACGCGCAAGGAATGCGCTTGCGAGCATGGCTGCCCGCCCGGGCAGATCTGCCCGCTTGCCGGCTGCTTCGCCCGCCATAGCGGACTCTACGAGACGCACCTGCAGATCAAGGCCCGCGCCCAGGTCGGCGCGCATGCCGCGGTGCATTGACTCACCCACGGATGAACTGAAGAACGAGGCAGGAGGAGAACAGCCGGAGACGAACGCCGGAACCTGAAGCCCAGAAGGCGGTCATTTTTCCGTGACTGAACGCGGGCGCCCCGCAGGATGCGGTCGGCGCCCGTTCTTTTTGCGGAGAAAAGATGGAACCGTCGTGCCGGGGAAGATCCTGCCGGGGTGAGCCGTGCTCGCGAGCATCGGCCTGATCGCGCTTGCGATGCTGCTCGCGCCGCCGCTCGCGACGCGCATCGATCAGCGTGCCGGGTGGGTGCTGGCGCTGGCGCCGCTGGCCGTCTTCGTTCATTTCCTGACGCAGATGCCGGCCGTCGCGGGCGGCGGCGTCATCAGCTCGAGCCTGGCCTGGGTGCCGGCGCTCGGCATCGAGCTCGCCTTCCGCCTCGACGGCCTGTCGCTGCTGTTCGCGCTGCTGATCACCGGCATCGGCACGCTGATCGTGCTCTATGCCGGCGCCTACCTGTCCGACCACCATCACCTCGGCCGCTTCTACGCCTACCTGCTCGGCTTCATGGCGGCGATGCTCGGGCTGGTGCTGGCCGACGACCTGATCGCGATGTTCGTGTTCTGGGAGCTGACCAGCGTCAGCTCCTTCCTGCTCATCGCCTTCCAGCACGACAAGGCGGAGTCGCGCCGCGCGGCGCTGCAGGCGCTGCTGATCACCGGCGGCGGCGGGCTGGCCCTGCTCGCCGGGCTGATCCTGCTCGGCAATGTCGGCGGCAGCTGGCAGTTCTCGGGGCTGTCGGGCGCAGCGATCGCCGACCACGCGCTCTACCCGGCGATCCTCGCGCTGGTGCTGATCGGCGCCTTCACCAAGTCGGCGCAGCTGCCCTTCCACCTGTGGCTGCCCAACGCGATGGCGGCGCCCACGCCGGTGTCGGCCTACCTGCACTCGGCGACCATGGTGAAGGCCGGCGTGTATCTGCTCGCCCGCCTCAACCCGGCGCTTGGCGGCTCGACCAGCTGGGGGACGATCCTGATCACGATCGGCGCCGCCACCGCGCTGGTCGGTGCGGTGCTGGCCATCCGCCAGAGCGACCTCAAGCGTGTGCTCGCCTACACCACGGTCACCGTGCTCGGCCAGCTCACCATGCTGCTTGGCACCAACACCCACTACGGCCTGCAGGCCTTCGCCATCTACCTGGTGGCGCACGCCTTCTACAAGGCGGCGCTGTTCATGGCCGTGGGATCGATCGACCACGCCGCCGGCACGCGCCAGATCGCCCTGCTCGGCGGACTGATCCGCTACATGCCGCTCACCGGCTTCGCGGTCGCGCTGGCAGCGTTCTCCAACGCCGGGCTGCCGCCCTTCTTCGGCTTCATCGCCAAGGAGTTCAAATACGCCGGCCTGATCGAGCTCGGCCTCGCCGGGTGGGTCACCACCGCGGTGATGATCCTCACCAACGCCCTGCTGCTCACCGCCGCCGGCCTCGTCTTCGTGCGTGCCTTCCTCGGCCGCGAGGGGCGCTACCCGCACCCGCCGCACGAGGTCAGCCTGCCGATGTGGCTCGGGCCGATGCTGCTGGCGATCGGCGGCTTCGTGTTCGGCGCCTTCAACAACCTCGCCGAGGTGTGGCTGATCGACGCCGCGGTGCAGGCGGTGTCGCGC
>JAREIX010000151.1 GCA_029286945.1 Thauera sp.
CCCCTCGGGCGGGATCATCCGCGTCACGATGAAGAACCACGGCTGCCACCCCTTCGGCAACGCCAAGGCGCGCGCGGTGGTGTGGAACTTCCCCGACCCCGTCCCGCAGCACCGCGAGCCGATCTACTCGCCGCGCCCGGACCTGGTCGCCAAGTACCCGACCCACGACGACAAGATGAAGTTCTGGCGCCTGCCCACCCTCTACAAGTCGATGCAGGAGAAGGTGAAGGACATCTCGAAGGACTACCCGCTGGTGATGACCTCCGGCCGTCTGGTCGAGTACGAGGGCGGCGGCGAGGAGACGCGCTCCAACCCCTGGCTGGCCGAGCTGCAGCAGGAGATGTTCGCCGAGGTGAATCCGAAGGACGCCAACGACGCGGGCTTTCGCAACGGCGAGTACATCTGGGTCGAGTCGCCCACCAAGGCGAAGCTCAAGGTGCGCGCCCAGGTCACCCAGCGCGTGGCGCCGGGCACGGTCTTCCTGCCCTTCCACTTCTCCGGCTGGTGGCAGGGCAAGGACATGCTCGAGTTCTACCCCGAGGGTGCGGCGCCGGTCGTGCGTGGCGAGGCGGTCAACACCGCCACCACCTACGGCTACGACTCGGTGACGATGATGCAGGAAACCAAGACCACCCTGTGCCGCGTGAGCAAGGCGTAAGGACGAGGAGAGAACACGATGGGACGCATGAAATTTCTCTGTGACGCCGAGCGCTGCATCGAATGCAACGGCTGCGTCACCGCGTGCAAGAACGAGCACGAGGTGCCCTGGGGCGTGAACCGCCGCCGGGTGGTGACGATGAACGACGGCGTGCCGGGCGAGGAACGACGGCGTGCCGGGCGAGCGCTCGATCTCGGTCGCGTGCATGCACTGTTCGGACGCGCCCTGCATGGCGGTGTGTCCGACCGACTGCTTCTACAAGACCGAAGATGGCGTGGTGCTCCACGACAAGGACAAGTGCATCGGCTGCGGCTACTGCTTCTATGCCTGTCCGTTCGGTGCGCCGCAGTTCCCCAACGGCCCGGCGGCCTTCGGGGCGCGCGGCAAGATGGACAAGTGCACCTTCTGCGCCGGCGGCCCGGAAGAGACCAACTCGGCGGCGGAGTACGAGAAGTACGGCTCCAACCGCCTCGCCCAGGGCAAGCTGCCGCTGTGTGCCGAGATGTGCTCGACCAAGGCGCTGCTCGCGGGCGATGCCAACGTGGTGGCCGACATCTTCCGCGAGCGTGTGCTGCGCCGCGGCACCGGCGCCGAGGTGTGGGGCTGGGATGCCGCCTACGGCGGCGGCGAGCGCAAGCGTGAACGCGAGCACAAGCGGGAGGGCCAGTCATGAGCAGCAGGCTGAAGTCGATCACGCTGGTGGCCCTGGCCGGCAGTGCGCTGCTCGGCCTGTCGGCGTGCAGCGAGGTGCCCCAGGTCACCGTGTACGAGCAGGGCCAGTACCGTGGCAAGAGCGACACCCGGCCGTGGGAAGGCACCGAGTTCAACGGTGACCGCGCGGCCTGGGAGCAGGCGCTCAAGCAGCGCGCCCGCGGCCAGTCCGAGTACAACCGCATCCAGTGAGGAGAGCGTCATGACGACACACGCGATGCGGGGGCAGCGCGGCGGCTGGCTGGCCGTGCTGCTGCTCGCGCTCATGCTGTGGGCGGCGGCGCTGCCGCTGCAGGCGGCCGAGCGCCCGCCCGGCAGCACAGCGGCCGACCAGGCCGAACGTCAGGTCGAGCGTCCGCTCAACAACGCGCCGGTGTGGCGCGCGGCGCGTTCGGGCGAGGAGCATTTCACCACCGTGCGCGGCCCCGAGACCGGCGTGCTGATCCAGAGCGAAGGCAACACCTGGCGCCAGCTGCGCAACGGCCCGATCACGCTCTACGGCGGCTGGCTGCTGATCCTGGTGCCGTCGGCGATCCTGCTGTTCTGGCTGGTCAAGGGCACGATGAAGCTGCATGACGCCAGGACCGGCCGCAAGATGCGGCGCTTCTCGGGCTTCGAGCGCTTCGTGCACTGGGGTACGGCGATCAGCTTCCTGCTGCTCGCCGTCACCGGGGTGGCGATCCTGTTCGGCAAGCACGTGCTGCTGCCCATCATCGGCCACGACGGGCTGGGACTGCTGCTCAACGCCGGCAAGCTGGTGCACAACTACGTCGGGCCGCTGTTCGGCGTGTTCGTGGTGCTGATGTTCATCGCCTTCCTGCGCGACAACGTCTGGCATTCGATCGACGCGGTGTGGATCCGGCGCGCCGGCGGCCTGCTCGATGGCGGCCACGTGCCCTCCGGGCGCTTCAACTTCGGCGAGAAGACCTGGTTCTGGATCGGCGTCACCTTCCTCGGCCTCACGGTGACGATCTCCGGGCTGATCATGGACTTCCCGAACCTCGGCAACTGGACCCGTGCCGACATGCAGACCGCCAACGTGGTGCATGCGATCGGCGCCATCCTGATGCTGGGCCTGGCGTTCGGCCACATCTACATGGGCACGCTCGGCGTCGAAGGCGCCTACGAGGCGATGAAGACCGGCTATGTCGACGAGACCTGGGCGCGCGAACACCACGAGCAGTGGTACCAGGACATCAAGGCGGGCAAGTCCGGGCATCCCTGAGGCGCGCGTCCGCCTACCGTCTCTCCCTCCGCCCGGGTCCTGTTCATCTCCGCGTCCCGGGCGCTTCGGCCCTGCAGTGCCTCCGGCGCTGCAGGGCCCTTGTTTTATCGGGACTCCGGCGCCAGGCGCAGGTGCTCAGTGCAGCAGGCGCGAGTTGCGCACCGCGCGCGCCGCATGCGGGGGCGGCATCGCCAGCCAGCCGCGGATCTCGCCCGCGGGCAGGGGCTGGGCGAACAGGTAGCCCTGGGCGAGGTTGCAGCCGTACTGGGCGAGGAAGCCGAGCTGGGGCTCGGTCTCGACGCCTTCGGCCACCACCTTCATGCCCAGGCCGTGGGCGAGGGCGATGGTGCCGCGCACGATCGCGGCGTCGTCGTTGTCGCCCGCGATGTCGCCGACGAAGCTGCGGTCGATCTTGAGCTCCGAGATCGGAAAGCGCTTGAGTAGCGACAGCGAGGAATAGCCGGTGCCGAAGTCATCCACCGCGATCCCCACCCCGAGTGCATCGATGCGCCGCAGCAGTTCCGCCGCCCGCTCGGGGTCGTGCATCGCGGTCGATTCGGTGAGCTCCACCTTCAGCATGTGCGGCGGCAGCCCGCTGTCGGCGAGCGCCTCGCGGATGGTGTCGACGATCGCCATGTCGGAGCATTGCCGCGCCGACACGTTCACCGCCAGCGGCACCCCTTCCAGGCCCTCGGCGTGCCAGCGCGCCGCCTGCATCGCCGCCTCGCGGATCGCCCAGTCGCCGATGCTGCGGATGATGCCGGTCTCCTCGGCGGCGGCGATGAAGACCTCCGGCCGCACCAGGCCGTTGCCCGGGCGGTGCCAGCGGATCAGGGCCTCGAGGCCGGCCAGGCGGCCGCTGCCGATGTCGACCTGAGGCTGGTAGAAGAGCTCGAACTCCTGGTTCGCGAGCGCATGGCGGAGCGCGGTTTCCATGCTCAGGCGGTCGCGCGACCAGGTGTTCATCTCGGGCGCGTAGAAGGTGTAGCTGGCGCCGCCCTCGATCTTGCCGCGGTACATCGCCTTGTCGGCCATCGACAGCAGGGTCTCGGCGTCGGCGCTGTCCTGCGGCCCCACGCTGATGCCGACGCTGCACGACAGCACGAGGTCGGTGCCGCCCTCGGCCTCGACCTCGCGCTCGAGAAGCTCGAGCAGCTTGCGGGCGACGGCGATCACTGCCGAGCGGTCGTGCAGATTGTCCATCATGATGATGAACTCGTCGCCGCCCCAGCGTGCCACGGTGTCGCCGGTGCGCACCGAGGCCTGCAGGCGCTCGGCGACGATCTGCAGCACCTTGTCGCCGACGTAATGCCCCAGGCTGTCGTTGATGCGCTTGAAGCGGTCGAGGTCCACGAACAGCAGCGCCACCAGGGTGCCGCGGCGCCGCGCGTTGGCGAGCGCCTGGTGCAGGCGGTCGAGCAGCAGCGCGCGGTTGGGCAGCCCGGTGAGCAGGTCGTGGGTGGCCTCGTGCTGCAGGCGGGCGGTGATGGCCAGGGTTTCCGTCACGTCGTTGAGGACGACCACCGCGCCCGCGCCGGCCTCGCCGATCGGGGTCGCGGTCAGGCGCAGCGCGTAGTGGCGGCCGTCGGGGCTGCGCCAGGGGATCGGATCGGGCAGGCGGATCGTCTGGCGGTGCTTGATCGCGGCCAGCACGGTGCCGACCGCGCCCGCGGTGAGGTCGGTGCTGGCGCGCAGCAGTTCGCCGATCAGCATCCCGTCGGCCGCGGCCGGGCGCAGGCCGGTGAGGCGCTCGGCGACCGGGTTGATCATGGTCACCCGCGTGTCGGCGTCGAGGGTGATCACCGCGTCGGTGATCGAGCGCAGCGTGGCGTCGGCATCGTGGCGGGCGTGCAGCAGCGAGCCGCGGGTGCGCCGGAGGTAGAGCGCGAACCACAGCAGGTAGCCGAGCACGAAGCCGAGCATGGCTGCGCCGGGCGGGATCCAAAGCTGCAGGGCGTTGAGCGCGAAGCCGCTGGCGAGCGGCGGTACGAGGACGAGACCGCCGAGTGCGGCCGTGGCGCGCAGCGGCAGCCGCCCCATCAGCCAGGCCGGCAGGGCGAGGAAGAGCAGGCTGAGTGCGAGCGTGGTGCCGGCGCCGGCGCTCGTGTAGACGAGCCCGCTGCGCAGGGCCTCGAAGGCGCGGGCGTGGAATTCGACCGCCGCCATCGGCTGCCCGCGCGGCGAGGCGGGCGTGGCCAGCCCGCCGTCGATGCCGCCCGCGGTCGCGCCGATGAACACGGTCTGGCCGGCGAGCTGGCGCGCGCGTTCGGGCTGGTCGAGCAGCGCGTAGTAGGAGATCACGCGCGGCGCGCTGCCGACGTCGGGGTAGGGGAGCAGCAGCTCGCCCTCGCGCACCCAGGGGATGCGCTGGCCGACGCGGCGGATCGCGGGGTCGGGGCTGGCGTTGCGCCGCGTCAGCGCGGGCGGGGTCTCGCCGCGGGCGATCCGCAGGGTGGCGAGCGCGAGCGCCTCCCAGTGCGCGCTGGCGCTACCGGCGCGCGCAAAGGTGCGGCGGGCGAGACCGTCGGCATCCAGTTCGGCGTCCACATGCCCGAGCGCGGCGGCGTTCGCCGCCAGCTCCGGCACCGGCAGCAGCTCGCCGATGCCCTGGTCGAGCGCGTCGCCGGCGCGCGGTGCCACCGGCAGCACGACCCGGCGCGAAGCGGCGAGCGCGCGCGCGAGCTCGGCGTCACCGGGCGCCGCCTCGGGGAACAGGATCGACATGCCGATGGCCGCTGCGCCGCCTGCGCTCAGCCGGTCCACCAGCGCTGCATGCACCGAGCGGTTCCACGGCCAGCGGCCGAGCGCCGCCAGTGTGGCCTCGTCGATGGCGACCACCACCGAGGCCGGGGCGAGGGCTTCGCCGCGGAAGGCCGGCTCGACATTGTCGTAGGCAACGAGGTCGAGCCGCTGCAGCGGCGTCCAGTTGCTGAGGACGAGCAGGGTGGTGGCCGCGGCTGCGACCAGCCAGCCGCCGCGGCCACCGATTGCCGACAGCAGGCCGGACGGCTTCATAGTGCGAACAGCAGCGGCAACAGGACCAGCAGCGCGCGCCAGTGCGAATGCGGCACCTCGATCTGCTGCGGCTTGCTCCACGGTCCGGGCGGGCTGCCGGCCTCCTGGGCGCGGATGCGGATGTGCCAGGTGCCGCCCTCGGGCCGCGCCATGTCGAGCTCGGCGGTGGTGGCCTCGAGGCTGTGCTCCGGCGCCGCGAAGTCGGCGCTGCGGGCGAGCTGGATCTCGTAGCGCTCGACGCCATCGGTGGCGCGCCAGCGCAGCTGCAGGGTGTCGCCGTCGACCTTCGGCGGCTCGGCCGCAGGGCCGGGCGGCGGGCGGCGGAAGCGTTGGACGTCGGAGTAGGGGCCGCGGCCCTCGGCGGCGGTGCTGAGCGCCACGCGCCACCAGTAGTCGCCGCTCGGCAGTTCCTCATCCAGCGTCAGCTGCGCTTCGCGCAGGTCGTCGCGGCTCAGCAGCACGCGCTCGAAGCCGTCATCGGCGGCGAGCTGGAAGTGGTAGCCGGTGGCTTCGGGACTGTGCGCCCACACGAAGCGCACGCGCTCGTCGGTGGCGAAGCCGCCCTGGCCGGGCAGGCTGGGGAAGGGCGGTTCGGGGCGGGCGTCGATGACGATCGTGCGCTCGCCGTCCACGCCTTCCAGGCCGCGGGCGTCGATCGCGCGCACGCGCATGCGGTAGCTGCCGTCGGCGAGCCGCTCGGTGCCGAGTGCGGCGGGGTCGGCGCCGGTGCGATCCGAGTCGAGCGCGCTGAAGCTTGCGTCGGCGGCGATCTGCGTGCGGTAGCCCAGCGCGCCCGCGACCGGCTCGAGCGCGAGGCGGAACGGCACGCGGTCGATCACCGCGGGCAGGCCGTCGAGCTGCGGCGCCGGCAGCAGGCGGGACGCGCGCTCGGGAGCCTTGCCGGCGGTGACGTGGCTGCCGGTGCCCGCCGGCAGGCGGGTGGTGCCGCGCCGGTTATGCAGCGCGACCTCGCCTTCCAGGGTCTCGGCGCGCATGTCGTCGCCGTGCGCGCTGGCGCGGAAGTCCGTGCCGCGGACGGCGGCGACGGCGGCCGGCGTGTGGATGATGTAGCGACCGCCGCCGCGGCCGACCGGGCGCACCACGTTCTCGATGTCCCCCCGGCGCAGCTCGATGCCGAGCTGTTGGGCGCCGGAGGCCTTCAGGCGGCGGATCTCGCGCAGCGTCAGCTCGGTGTTGGCGCCGACCAGGCTGCGGCTGCCGTCGGGGAATTCGAGCGTCAGGCTGCTGTCCTCGCCGCTGCGGATCACGGCGCCCGGCCTCACGCGGGCGCCGGGTACCAGGGGCTCGACGCGCTCGCCGAGCCGGTGCTCGACCTGGCCGCGGGCGTCCACGACGCGCGCGCTCCCGGGCTCGGCACGCATCCACGCGACCGGGATGCGCAGCACCGTCCCGGGCTGGATGGCCTCGGGGTCGAGGATCTGGTTGTAGTCCTGGATGCGCGGCCAGTAGTCGATGTTCTTCAGGTAGCGCTCGGTGAGGTTCCAGGGGTTGTCGCCCGGGCGGACGACGTAGACGAAATCCTCGGCGGCGGCCGTGCTCACGCCACAGGCGAGCGCGAGCCCTGCGAGCAGGTGGGCGGAGGAGGGACGTCGTGCCTGCCGCGTGCGCGGAAAGGTCTGGGCGAGCATGGATATGCGCTCTCGGTGCGGATCGACTGCGGGATTGGGAGGCTTGGCAAAACGTCTGCCCGATCATACCCCGCGAAATGACGCGGATTCGTGCATTAGCGCACGCCGGGCTGAACAAAAGGGTACCCGTAATGGGTGTTCGTGTGGCATGCGGGTCGATCGGCCCCGCGCGCGCCCGGGAGCGAGGGCGGGCGGAGCGCGGGCCGGCGTTACAATGCCGCCTTGTCCTGTGCCCGGAGCCGTCGATGGCCGAAGTGTTCTTCTCCCCCTGTCCGCGCGGACTGGAAACCCTGCTGGCCGACGAACTGGGCGCGCTAGGCGCGCGCGGCGCGCAGGCGGTGCATGGCGGCGTGAGCTGGCAGGGCGACTGGGCCGCCTGCCAGCGCGCCAACCTCGAGAGCCGGCTCGCGACCCGGGTGATGTGGCGGGTGGCGCAGGGGCGCTACCGGGCCGAAGTGGACATCTACAAGCTCGCCTACAGCGTGACCTGGGCGAAGTGGTTCACCGCCGACGACACCATCCGCATCTACGTCACCGCGCAGAAGTCGCCGTTGAAGAGTCTGGAGTTCATCACCCTGCGGGTGAAGGACGCGGTGTGCGACCACTTCCGCACCGTCGCCGGGCGGCGGCCGAGCGTCGACACCGCCAACCCGGCGGTGCGCATCCACGTGTTCCTGACCGCCGACACCGCCACGCTGTACATCGACACCTCGGGCGAGCCGCTCTACAAGCGCGGCTACAAGCCGGCCGCGGTCGAGGCGCCGGTGAAGGAGAACCTCGCCGCCGGTATCCTGCGTCTGACCGGCTGGCAGCCGGACGAGGCGCTGGTCGATCCGATGTGCGGCAGCGGCACCTTCCTGATCGAGGCGGCGCAGATGGCGCTCGACATCGCGCCCGGGCTGGGGCGCAGCTTCGCCTTCGAGCGCCTGCGCATCCACGATCGCGCGGGCTGGGCGGCACTGCGGCGTGCGGCCGAGCAGCGCCGCAAGCCGGCGCGCGTGCTGCCGATCTTCGGTTCGGATCTCGTCGGTGAATGGGTGCGGCGCAGCCGCCTGAACCTGGACGCGGCCGGCCTGGCCGACTGCGTGCGGCTCGATCGCGCCGACGTGCTCGAACGCACGCCACCGGCGGCCGAAGGGGTGATGGTGGCGAACCCGCCCTATGGCGTGCGCATCGGCGAGAGCGAGGAACTGGCGGCCTTCTATCCGCGCCTGGGCGACGCGCTCAAGCAGCGCTGGGGTGGCTGGCGCTGCTACTTCTTCACCGCCGACAGCGCGCTGCCCAAGCTGATCGGGCTCAAGGCGAGCCGGCGCACGCCGCTCTTCAACGGTGCGCTCGAGTGCCGGCTGTACGAGTACCGCATGGTGGCGGGCAGCAACCGCGACCGCCCGCCGCGCGCGGCGGAGTGAGCGCCGCTTACAGGATGCCGAGGTTCTTCAGCCCGCCGCTGCCGTCCTGCTCGTCGTGGCGGCTGTGGAGCTTGATCTGCAGGCGCAGGTCGTTCACCGAGTCGGCGTTGCGCAGGGCGTCCTCATAGGTGATCAGTTCGTCCTCGTAGAGCTGGAACAGCGACTGGTCGAAGGTCTGCATGCCGAGCTCGCGCGAGCGCTTCATGATCTCCTTGATCTCGGGCACGTTGCCCTTGAAGATCAGGTCGGCGATCAGCGGCGAATTCAGCAGCACCTCGACCGCCGGCACGCGGCCCTTGCGATCCTTCAGCGGGAGCAGGCGCTGCGACACCATCGCGCGCAGGTTCAGCGACAGGTCCATCAGCAGCTGCGAGCGGCGCTCCTCGGGGAAGAAGTTGATCACGCGGTCGATCGCCTGGTTGGCGCTGTTGGCGTGCAGCGTGGCCAGGCACAGGTGGCCGGTCTCGGCGAAGGCGATCGCGTAGTCCATGGTCTCGCGGTCGCGGATCTCGCCCATCAGGATCACGTCGGGCGCCTGG
>JAREIX010000152.1 GCA_029286945.1 Thauera sp.
GATGTAGGGGTTGGGCGCCTCCTCGAAGGGCAGGAAGATGCTCATCCCCATGCTGCGCCCGCCGGCCTCGAAGGCGCCGCGGTTGCCCGCCTCCATGATGCCCGGTCCGCCGCCGGTGGCGACGATCACCGGTTCGCCGAGCGCCTCGGACTCGCGCGTGACCAGCTCGCCGAAGCGGCGCGCCTCCTCGTACCAGCGCGCGTTCCTCACCATCTGCTGCGCGTGCCGGATCGCCGCCTCGTCGCGGCTCGCCACCGCGTCCTCCAGCATCTTCGCCGCCACCTCGGGCGCCTTGAAGCGCGCGCTGCCGAAGACCACCACGGTGGATTCCACCCCCTGCTCCTGCTGCACCAGCTCGGCCTTCAGCAGCTCGAGCTGCAGGCGCACCGGACGCAGCTCCTCGCGCAGCAGGAAGTCGGTGTCGGTGAAGGCCATGCGGAAGGAGCTGCCGGGGCCGTCGTAGCGGCCGCTGGGGTGGGCGGCCCTGGCTTCGTCCTCGGCAGAAGGGAAGTTGCGGGCGCGCAGGGGCGGTTTGGTCGTCATGAAGGCATCCAGGTCATCGGTGAATGCGGATGATCGCATCCCGGCTGTGAAGTTTTCGCTTCGCAGGGGCTGCGGGCGGGCGCGGACCGCGCGTCACAGCCGCTCGGCCTGCATCCGCGCATCCGCTCCGCGCGGCCCTGACGCGTGCGGCGGCAGCTGCGCCGCCACGAAGCGCCAGACCAGGCGCGAGGCATCGGGCCCGCGCTCGTCGCTGAACAGCTGGCCGCCCTCGCCGCCGCTCCAGGCGTGGCCGAGGCCGTCCACCTCGCACAGGCGCACGCACACCTGCCGGCCGCAGCGGAAGTCGGTGACCGTCATCGCCTTGCGACTGCCGCGCTGGACCGTGCGCGGCGCGACCGCCGTGGCACCGAGCGCGGCCGCCCACTGCGCCGCGGCAGCGTGCGCGTTTTGCGGCGAGACCACCGTGTCGTCGCGGCCGTGGATCACCAGCAGCGGCGGGCGCGGTGCCCGCGCCACCTCCACGGCAGGCAGGCGGCGGCCATGCATGGCGGCGAGCGCGCCGGCCGCCGAGCGCGCAAGCCCGGGCGGCACCCCGGCATGCATGGCCAGCGCGCAGAAGCGCTGCGGATGGGTCACCGCCAGCAGCGCCGCCATGCTCGCCCCGGCCGACAGCCCGGCGACCGCCACCGCGTCGCGGTCCACCGGGTACAGCAGACAGGCCTGGTCGATCGCCGCCATCAGCGTGGCAGCCTCGGCGTCGGCGTGGTAGCTGCGGGTGTCGTACCAGTTCCAGCAGCCCTGCGGGTTGGCGGTCCGGTCCTGCTCGGGGTAGAGCACCAGGAAGCGCTCGCGCGCGGCAAGCCGGTTCATGCGTGTGCTGCGCGCGAAGCTGGCCGCGGTCTGGCCGCAGCCGTGCAACATCACCAGCAGCGGCAGGCGCTCGTCGCTGCGCACGCCGGCCGGGCGAAAGAGGAAGAAGCGACGCAGCCCCGCCGGCCCGACGGCCTGGCCGGCGATCCAGTCGCCGGCGCCGGGCGGCGGCCGGTACGGCGCCGCCATCGCGTCGACCGTGCGCGCCACCGCGTCGCCCGCCGCCTTCGCCCCGGCCTTGAAGGCGCGGCGCGTCACCGAGGTCGCGGCGCGCTGGATCGCGCGCGCGAACGCAGACTTGCGGACGCGCGCGCTCATGCGCGAGCCGCGGCGCCTCGCCTCATCGCTCGCCGCGCTCCTCGCGCGCGACGGCCGAGAGGTCGCGCAGGTACCACGCCGCATAGCCATAGCCGACCACGGCGACCAGCGCGGTGAACACCAGACTGCCTTCGAAGGGCACGCCGGCCAGCACGTTGCTGACGACGACGAAGCTCAGGTAGAGGGCGGCGACCATGCCGCCGAGGATGCGGATCAGGGCGAAGGTCTTGCGTTGCTTGAGGGTGGGCTGAGGTCTGGACTGGGCCATGGCGCGGGCGCCCGACGGCGCATGAAGAAGGGACAGGCCGCAGGGTAACGGATTCGGGCGCCGCTGGCATCGGCGCCGGCCGTGCCGGCAAGGCCGGCGCGGCGGACGGACCCGCGGCGTCCGCTCACCCGCCTTCGGCCGCCTCGCGCATGCGCTCGCGCAGGCCGGAGGCGCGCAGCGTGCGCGCCGCGCAGCCAGCGACGAAGACCTCGCCCGCGCCCGCCACCGTGACCTTCCTCGCTGCGCGGGTGACGCCCGTGTAGAGAAGCTCTCGCGTCAGCACGCGCAGCGGCTGCGCCGGCAGCACCAGCGCCACCTCCTCGAACTCCGAGCCCTGGCTCTTGTGCACCGTGAGCGCGAAGGCGGTGTCGTGCGCCGGCAGGCGCAGCGGCGCAACCGCGCGGAAGCCGCCGTCGGGCGCCGGGAAGAACACCCGCAGCGCGCCGCTTGCGTCGGGCAGGCACAGGCCGATGTCGCCGTTGAAGAGGCCGAGCAGGTAGTCGTTGGCGAGCACGATCACCGGCCGCCCGGGATACCAGCGACCAGCCGCGCTGCGGTCGGGCGCGAGGCCGAGCAGCGCGCGCAGCCGCCCCTCCAGCCAGGCATTGAGCGCCGCCAGCCCGCGGCCGCCGTCGCGCACCGCGACCAGCACGCGGAAGCGCTCGAAGGCGTGCATGGCGGCGGCGACCTCGACGCCGCCGGCCCCGCCGAGCCCGGCGCGCAGGAGATCGAAGTAGGCCGCGTAGCCGGCCTCGATGCAGGCGAGGGTCGCCGCCGATGGTCGCGCCTCGGCGTCGGCGATCCACCCCGCCGAAGCGTCCTGTCCCGCCGCCAGCCAGGCCAGCGCGGCCTCGCCGCGCCCGGCGCGGATGTCGGTCGCGAGCCGGCCGATGCCGGAGTCGGCGCGGAAACGATGGCTCTCGGTGAGCCAGATCACGCTGTCCGCCAGCACGCCCGTCGATGCCGATCCGCTGCCGGGGCTCAGACCAAGCCTTGCCCGCATCGGCGCGCTGAACACGCACTCCGCCGACAGCTCCGCGAACACCGCGCCGGCCTCGACGGCGGCGAGCTGGTCCTTGTCGCCGAGCAGCACCAGGCGGGCGGCGGGCGGCAGGGCATCGACCAGGCGGGTGGCGAGCGCGAGGTCGAGCATCGAGGCCTCATCGACCACCAGCACATCGACCGCCAGCGGGTTGTCGGCGTGATGGCGGAAGCGGCCCGGCTCGGCGGTGACGCCGAGCAGGCGATGCACCGTGAACGCCTCGGTGGGCAGGCGGGCGGCGAGCGCCGCGGGCAGCGTCTGCGCGCGCTGGCGTAGGGCCTCGAGCATGCGCGCGGCGGCCTTGCCGGTGGGCGCGGCGAGCGCAATGCGCAGCGCGGGCTGGGCCTCGAGCAGGCAGGCGAGCAGCGCGGCGACCGTGGTCGTCTTGCCGGTGCCCGGTCCGCCGCTGATGACGGTGAGACGGCCGTGCAGCGCGAGCAGCACGGCGCACTTCTGCCAGTCCGGCACGGCGCCGGGGCGCGGCGGGAACAGGGTGGCTAGCAAGGCCGGCGGCGGTGGCACCTCGTCCGCGACACCCGCATTACCAGCGCGCGCCGGACTCCCGGCCACGGCAGCGCCCCGCGCGCGCGCCACCAGCGCCGCGCCGAGCGCACGCTCCTGGTCGAAATGCCGGCGCAGGTAGAGACGACCACCGGCATCGACCACCAGCGGATGCGCCGAGCGCCCGGCCACGGCCTGCGCTGCGTCGATCACCACGCCGCTCGCCAGCAGCCGCGCGCGCAGGCCCGCCACCGCCGCATGCCCGCCCGGCGCGTCCTCATCGGCAAGCACGTCTTTGTCCCAGCCGCGCGGGGCCTCCTCAGGCGTGGGCGGGACATCGCCCTCCGGCGGCGATGATCCGGCGCCCGCGAGCGCCGCGAGCGGCACGCAGACATGACCGGCGCTGGTCGCGGTCGCCAGCCGGCGGGCGACGGTGTCGAGCAGCGCGCGGCTGTCGGCCGGCGCGCCAAGGGTGGCGGCCCAGTCGACCAGATGGCGGGCGAAGCCGTCGGCGAGATCGTTCATGCGACGGCCTCCGCGAGCCGTTCATCCCGGCCGGCGAGCAGCGCGTCGAGCGCCTGCAGGGTGGCGGCGGGGCAGCGGTGGTGGAACACGCCGGCGGGGCGGCCGTCGAGCTGCCAGCCCGGCCGCACGCCGCGCACGAAAAGGTAGAGCACGCCGCCGAAGTGCGTCTCGTAGTCGTAGCCCGCCAGGCTGCGGCCGAGGTGGCGGTGCAGGGCGACGGTGTAGAGCAGGTGCTGCAGGTGGTAGCCGTGGGCCTGCATCGCCGCCTCCAGGCGCGCGGGCGCGTAGTCGGCCGGCTGGTCGCCGAGGTGGTTGGACTTCCAGTCGAGGATCCAGAAGCGGCCGTCGTGCTCGAACACCAGGTCGATGAAGCCCTTGAGGTAGCCGTCGAGGTCGGCGAAGGCCAGCCGCGGTGCCGCGTAGCCCTGCGCCGCCAGCCAGGCGTTGAGCTGCGCCGCGCTCAGTCGCGGCGCGGGCAGGTGGAAGCCGAGCTCGACCAGGCGGCGGTCCCGGGCGATGCGGTCCAGGCGCAGCGGGGCGCCGCCCGCGGCGGCGGCCAGCAAGGGCGTGGCGAGCACGTCTTCCAGCAGGCCGCGCAGCATGCGCGCGAGCCGCGACTGCGCAGCCTCGTCATCGGCACGGGCGTCCGTGCCGCCCCGCGCGCGCCGCCCGTCCTCGGCCAGGCGCTGCGGGTGAGCGGCCAGCGCGTGCGTGATCGCGGCCTCCCAGCTCGCCGGGTCGGTGAAGTCGGCGGCCTCGAACATCGCGTGCATGCAGTCGCCCGCCGCCGGGCCGCGCGGGAAGCGCAGGATGTCGTCGGCCGCCAGCGGCTGCGGCGCGGCGGCCTCGGCGCCGTCGGCCAGCATGCGGATTTCCCCGGCCGGCAGCGCAGCCGCATCGTGGTCCTGCGCAGACGGTTCGTGGGCGGCGCCCGACAACAGCGCGGTGAAGCTGCCGATGCGCCAGCCCGCCGGCACCTGCGGCGGGCGCAGGGCGCGCGGACGCTGGCGGGCGGTGTCGGGCGCGGGCAGCGCGGCGCCATGGCCATCGGGCAGGTCGGCGAGCGCCATCACCGGCTGGCCGTCGAGCGTGCTCGCCGCCACCAGCGCCCGCCAGTGGGCGTCGGTGCCGGCGGGGGTGGGCTTGTGCGCGGCCCAGGCCTCGGCGTCCATGCCGGCGCCGGCCACCATCCAGTTGAGCAGGCTGCGGCCGGCCTCGGTGTGGTTGATGCGACCGAAGCTGTTGCTCGCGTAGCTGCCCACGACGAGGTAGCAGCGATGCACCGCGCGCGTCAGCGCGACGTAGATCAGGCGCAAGTCCTCGGCCTGCTGCTCGGACCGGATGCGCGCCTTGACCGCCTTGTCGGCGGCGGCGCCGGCGCGGTAGTCGAGCACGAGCTCGCCGTCCTCGTCATGCCAGGCGCGCATCGGCCCCTCGCTGCCGCCGCGGCTGTAGCCGTCGAACAGGAAGGGGCAGAACACGATGCCGTATTCCAGGCCCTTGGCGCGGTGGATGGTGACGATCTGCACCAGGTTGCGGTCGGACTCCAACCGCAGCTGGGTGGCCTCGGCGCCCTTGCCGTCCGCGCGGCGGCTGGCGAGCGTGCGCAGCAGCACCTCCGGGCTGGCGCTGCCGGCGTCCTGCTGCAGCAGCTCGGCCAGGTGCATCAGGTTGGTGAGCCGGCGCTCGCCGTCGGCGCGGGCGAGCAGGCGGGCGGCGACGCCCTCGTCGCTCATCCACTGCCGCAGCATCACGCCGAAGCCGCGCGTGAGCCACAGCTCGCGCCAGCGTGCGAAGGCGTCCAGGGTGGCGAGCAGCGCCGCCTCGTCGGCGGCCAGGCGGGCGAGCGCGGCGGCATCCCGGCCCATCGCGGTGGTGGCGAGCGCGGCCTTGACGCGGCGCTCGCGCAAGGGATCGGCGATCGCCAGCAGCAGGCGCTCGAGCTCCTCGGCGTCGTCGGTGTGATACACGCTGGCCTGCGACAGCTCCACGCTGCCGACGCCGAAGGCCGCCAGCGCGCGGCGCATGCGCGCGCCCTGACCGTGGCTGCGCACCAGCACCGCGACGTCGGCGGGCGCGAGCGGACGCTCCCCTATGCGGATGCGTCCCGCGGCGCCGGCGGCGAGCAGGCGCGCGATCTCGGCAGCGCTGGCGTGGGCGGCACGCTGCATGGCCAGCGCGCGCGGCAGGCGCGTGCCGCCCTCCTCGCCCTCCTCCTCCTCGAGCGTCTCGTCGCGCGGGATGCGCCACAGCTGCAGCGGCGGCCGCGGACCGGGCGCGGTGCCATCGACCAGCGGCGTGCGCGGCCGGCTGCCGGCGCCCACCTGCACGTACTCCAGCCCGGGCATCATGAACACCGCCGGGTTGGCGCCGAACAGGCGGTTGCAGGCCTCGATCAGCGCCGGGTCCGAGCGCTGGTTGTGGCGCAGCGTGTAGCGGGCGTCGGTGCGCGCGCGCGCGGCGAGGTAGGTGAACAGGTCGGCACTGCGGAAGCTGTAGATCGCCTGCTTGGGGTCGCCGACCAGGAACAGCGTGCCGTGGCGATCTGCGTCACGGTAGATGCGGTCGAAGATGCCGAACTGCAGCGGGTCGGTGTCCTGGAACTCGTCGATCAGCGCCACCGGGTAGCGCGCGTGCAGCGCCGCGGCGAGCCAGGGCTGCGCGCCGGAATGCAGCGCCTGGTGGGCGTTCCACAGGATGTCGTCGAAGGCGATCTGGCGCTGCTCGGCCTTGCGCCGGCGCAGCTCGGAGGTGGTGTGCTCGACGAAGCGGCGCAGCAGGCGCTGGCGGGCGCTGGCGCAGCCGGCATCGACCGCGCCGCGGGCGGCGAGCAGCTCCGCGGCCAGCTCGAAGAAGGCGTGCTGCGGCGGCGCGATGCCGCTCTTGCGGCCCGCGGCGGTGGCGCGCCTGGCGAGCGTGTCGGCCGCGAGCAGGGCGAGCTTGCTGTCCTTGTCGCCGGGCAGCGGATGCAGGGGATCGTCCGCCGCCAGCCAGTCGGCCCACTGCCGCGCCGCCTTCGCGAGCGACTCGGGCGTGTAGCTGCCGGCATTGAGCCCGCCGAGCGCCGCCTCCACCGCGGCGACCGCGTCAGCAAGGGTGTCGGCGGCGGCGCGCGCCTTGGCATGGACCGACTGCAGGCAGGCCGCGTCGGCGCGCAGGGTGCTTCCTGTGTCATCGGCGTCGCCCGCCGTGCCTTCATCCCACAGCGGCCGCGCGCAGGGCCGCGCCATGTGGCGCTTGAGGACCTCTGCCCACGCCTCGGGACTGTCGCCGGACTGCAGCAGGTGCGTCGCCAGCACGGGCGGCAAGTCGCCGCCGGCGACCTCGCGCCGCCAGAAATCCTGCGTGGCTTCGAGGCGCAGCGCACTGTCGTCCTCGACCAGCTCCAGCTCGTACGGCAGCCCGGCGGCGAAGGGCGTGTCGGCGAGCGCGCGCTGGCAGAAGCCATGGATGGTGAAGATTGCCGCCTCGTCGAAGGTCTGCAGCGCCAGGCGCAGGCGGGTGGCGAGCGGGTCCTGTGCATGCCCGGCGGCGGCGAGGTGCGCGAGCAGCTGCGGCACGAAGGGATCGGGACCGGGCGTGCCGCCTTCCAGCACGTGCAGGGCCTCGACGATGCGCTCGCGGATGCGCCCCGACAGCTCCGCGGTCGCCGCCTTGGTGAAGGTGACCACCAGCAGCGACTCGACCGGCAGTGCGCGCTCGAGCAGCAGACGCAGGTAGAGGCCGCAGATGTTCCAGGTCTTGCCGGTGCCGGCCGAGGCCTCGACCAGGCGGATGCCGTCGAGCGGGCAGGAGAAGACGTCGAGTTCGGGGGCTGCGGACATGGGCCGGGATGGTAGCCGAGCGCCGCGTACTATGCAGCCGCGCGACGGGGCGCATCAGGGCCGCTCAGGCGAACTCGCGGATGCGCCGGGCGCTTATCCGCCGAGAAGGGCCCCTTTGGTTTCGCGAAGCAAAACGCCCCGAACACGATGGTGTATTCGGGGCGTTTTTTGTGGTTTAGTCTGACGATGACCTACTTTCACGAGGGCGGACCTCACTATTATCGGGTATTCAACATACCGCCTTGTCAGATCAAAAGATGAAGAAGGAAGAAAATACATTCGCTTGCTATATATTGGGGCAACATTTGGGCTTGTTGTGTTTTTAGTTATGCGGTTGATGGGGCTATAGTAGTTCAATCGTTTCTAATACTTTCCGCACTAAATATTACAACAAAGATGACACCCTTTTCAAGATGTCATCTTCAGCCAAACGAACTCATTTGCCCATTTCATCAGCACTTGGACCGTAAACGCCTGGGATTGGAATATTAAGCAGTCTTAAAAAAACACCAAGCTGCGCTCTGTGGTGTATAAGCTGACTTAAAGAATGTCTTATTGCTTCTGCTGTTTGTTTGC
>JAREIX010000153.1 GCA_029286945.1 Thauera sp.
GCAGTTCAACCGCGACGAGCAGGGCGTGATGCATCCGCTGCCCAAGCCCTCGGTCGACACCGGCATGGGCCTCGAGCGCATCTCGGCGGTGCTGCAGCACGTGCATGCCAACTACGAGATCGACCTCTTCCAGGCGCTGATCAAGGCCGCCGCGCGCGAGACCTCGACTGCGGACATGGACTCGCCTTCGCTGAAGGTGCTGGCCGACCACATCCGCGCCTGCTCCTTCCTGATCGCCGATGGCGTGATCCCGGGCAACGAGGGCCGCGGCTACGTGCTGCGCCGCATCATCCGCCGCGCCATCCGCCACGGCTACAAGCTCGGCGCGCGTGCCGCCTTCTTCCACAAGCTGGTGCCCGACCTGGTCGGCGAGATGGGCAGCGCCTATCCCGAGCTCAAGGACGGCGAGCGCCGCATCATGGACGTGCTGCGCCAGGAGGAAGAGCGCTTCTTCGCCACCATCGAGAACGGCATGGCGATCGTCGAGGCCGAACTCGCCGCGATGGAGAAGGCGGGCAACAAGGTCTTCGACGGCGACACCGCGTTCAAGCTGCACGACACCTTCGGCTTCCCGCTCGACCTCACTGCCGATATCTGCCGCGAGCGCGAGGTGACCGTGGATGCCGCCGCCTTCGACGCCGCGATGGCGCGCCAGAAGGAGCAGGCGCGCGCCGCCGGCAAGTTCAAGATGGCGGCCAACCTGGAATACGAAGGTCCGGAGACCACCTTCCACGGCTACACGTTGCTCGAGGAGAAGGGCAACATCCTCGCCCTGTACAAGGACGGGACGGCAGTCAATGAGCTGCTCGAGGGCGAGATGGGTGTGGTCGTGCTCGACCACACGCCGTTCTACGCCGAATCCGGCGGCCAGGTCGGCGACCGCGGCGAGCTGCGCGGCGCGGCCGGCATCTTCGGCGTCGAGGACACGCAGAAGATCCAGGCCGCCGTGTTCGGCCACCACGGCGTGGTGCGCACCGGCAAGCTCGCGGTGGGGCAGGGCGTGACCGCCCGTGTGGACGTCGCCGCGCGCGCTGCCACCGCACGTAACCATTCGGTCACCCACCTGATGCACAAGGCGCTGCGCGAAGTGCTCGGCACCCACGTGCAGCAGAAGGGCTCGCTGGTCGATCCTGACAAGACCCGCTTCGACTTCGTCCACACCGGGCCGATGAGCGCCGAGGAGATCCGCGAGGTCGAGGAGATCGTCAACCGCGAGATCCTCGCCAACACGGATACCAAGGCCGAATTGATGGCCCTGGAGGCGGCGCAGAAGACCGGCGCGATGATGCTGTTCGGCGAGAAGTACGGCGACGAGGTGCGCGTGCTGTCGATCGGCAGCACCCAGGAACTCTGTGGCGGCACCCATGTGGCGCGCACCGGCGACATTGGCCTGTTCAAGATCGTCTCCGAAGGCGGCGTCGCCGCCGGCATCCGCCGCGTCGAGGCGATCACCGGCGAGAATGCGCTGCGCTACGCCCAGGAGCAGGAGCGCCGCGTGCAGGGCATGTCGGCGCTGCTCAAGGTCCAGCCCGACGAGGTCGCCGAGCGCGTCGCCGGCATTCTCGACAACGTGCGCGCGCTGGAGAAGGAGCTCGCCCGCCTCAAGGCCAAGCTCGCCGCCAGCCAGGGCGACGAGCTGGTGAGCCAGGCGGTGGATGTGGGCGGCCTCAAGGTGCTCGCCGCGGTGCTCGAAGGCGCCGACGTGCCCACCCTGCGCGACACCATGGACAAGCTCAAGGACAAGCTCAAGTCGGCGGCGATCGTGCTGGCGAGCGTGGGCGAGGGCAAGGTCAGCCTGATCGCCGGCGTCACCGCCGACCACACCGCCAAGGTCAAGGCCGGCGAGCTGGTCAACTTCGTCGCCCAGCAGGTCGGTGGCAAGGGTGGTGGCCGCCCCGACATGGCCCAGGCCGGCGGCACCCAGCCGGAGAACCTGCCGGCGGCGCTGGCGGGGGTGAAGGAGTGGGTGGCGGCAAAGCTCTGAGCCGGGGCAGGGCGGGCGGTCAGGCTGGTGCGCTACGTCGGAACGCTTCCACGTAGCCACCAGACGATGCTGGGTGAGAGCGCGAGCGAGACAAGGCCGAGGGAGAGGTAATTGCCACGCCCCGGGTTGAAGTCCTGCCAGATGCGCGGCCACTTCAGGCGCATGACCAGCCTGCCGATCGCCACGTCGAAGGCGGCCATGAATCCGGCCAGCGTGACGCCCAGGACCAGATGTTCGCCGAGGCCCGTGGCGCCGATGCCGGGAACGCACACGTAGCAGAGCGCAAACGCGAGCAAGGACCCGCTCGCGGCGCTGAGCCTGATCGCCCGCGCCTTGCCGAGCCTCGGCGCGAGCAGAAGGTTGCGCGCGATGCCGTGCAGCGTCTCGACCCCTGCCAGCAGTACGCACAGCGAGGCGAAGCGAAGCAGCTCGATGGACGCCATGGCGCGAAGCTCGTGACCGGGAAACGTAGGCAGTGGCGGACGGGCGCGTGGCCGCTCAGGCGTGGTGGCACGCGATCAGCGCAATGCCGATCGCTGGATGCCCGCTACCCGATCTCCGCCAGGAAGCTCGCCCGCGCACGCTGCAGCACCAGCCGACCCGCCTCGTCCGCGACCCCGAGCGCCGTGCGGTGATAGGCCTCGAACGCGGCCTTGACCTTCGCCGCATCGAGCGGCGCTGCGCTCTCTGCCGCCGGTATGGGCGGCGGGGCCTCGCCGGGGATGGGCAGCAGCGCGGCATGCTTGGGGATGAAGTCCACGCCGCCGCCGTCGGCCGCGGCGGTCATCGGGCCGAGCTTGGTGTAGCTGCGGGCCTTCCACTGGAAGCGCGCGCCGATCGGGAGCTGGTCGATCTTCATCGGGGTGCGTGGGCGAGTCGTTGTCGGGGCGGACAGTCTATTTGAAGACGAGCTCCGGCGGCGGCGTCGATCCACATTGACAGGGCAGGGTCCGGCTTCTACGTTCCAAGGGCGACCGCCCGACCATGACGCGGCAGGCCATGCGATCGTCCTCCGTGTCCTGGCTGGCGACTTCGATCCCGACAGAGAGAAGGAGGTGCGCCATGAAGACGCCTCGTATCCGCCTGACGGCGATGGCCGTGCTGCTGTCGTCCATGCTCGCCGCGCCGCAGCTTGCCGCCGACGAAACCTGCAATTCGCCCTACCTCAGCAGCCTGATCAAGGGCCAGGAAGACTACGTTCACGTATGGACGCTCGGCGTGAAGGGCGTGGGTGACGAGTCGGACAAGCTCGTCACCGTGGACGTGAATCCGCAGTCCCCCGACTACGGCAAGGTCGTGCATGTGCTCAGCGTCGGCGGGCGCGGCGAGGCGCATCACGGCGGCTTCAGCGACGACCGCCGCTACCTGTGGGCCGGCCGCCTGGACGACAACAAGATCTTCGTGTTCGACATCGGCAGCAACCCGGCGGCGCCCACGCTGGTGCAGACCATCGCCGACTTCGCCGACAAGACCGGCTTCGTCGGCCCGCACACCTTCTACGCCTTGCCCGGGCGGATGCTGGTGCAGGGGCTGTCGAACACGCAGGACCATGGCGGGCGCACCGGCATTGCGGTGTACAACAACAAGGGCGAGTTCGTCGCCAAGTACGACATGCCGACCGGCGAGCACGACGGCGTGGCGGCGGACGGCTATGGCTACGACATCGGCATCAACCCGCAGAAGAACGCGCTGCTCACCTCCAGCTTCACCGGCTGGAACAACTACATGATGGACTTCGGCAAGCTGGTGCAGGACGCCGAGGCGATGAAGCGCTTCGGCAGCACGATGGTGATGTGGGACCTGAAGGCGATGAAGCCGCAGAAGGTGATGAGCGTGCCGGGCTCGCCGCTGGAGATCCGCTGGTCGCTGAAGGCGGGCGACAACTGGGCGCTGACCGCCACTGCGCTGACCTCGCAGCTGGTGCTGGTGAAGCAGGACGCCGCGGGCGAATGGCAGGCCAAGGCCGTGGCCGCCGTAGGCGACCCGGCGCAGATCCCGCTGCCGGTGGACATCTCGATCACCGCCGACGCCAAGGGGCTGTGGGTGAACACCTTCATGGACGGCAAGACGCGCTACTTCGACATCTCCAACCCGGAGGCGCCGGTGCAGACCTACGAGAAGGTGATCGGCAAGCAGGTGAACATGGTGAGCCAGAGCTGGGACGGCAAGCGCGTGTATTTCACCAGCAGCCTGCTCGCCAACTGGGACAAGCGCGGCGCCGACGACGAGCAGTTCCTCAAGCTCTACCACTGGGACGGCAAGGCCCTGACCGAGCAGTTCGCGCTCGATTTCCATGCGCTTGGACTCGGTCGTGCGCACCACATGAAGTTCTCCGCCAAGCCGGCGCCGGGGACGGCCCGGGATCCGGGCCGCGGGGTGGCGATCGCGCAGCGGTGAGCGCACATGAAGCGAGCAGGCCGGTGGGCGAGGGCGGCGGCACTGGTGGCTGCGGGTCTGCTGCCGGCCGCCGCGACACTCGGCGCCAGCTCGCCGGAACTTGCGCCCAGGGCGCCGGTGCAGGATTTCGTTCCCCCGGCGCCCGGCAGCTACGCCTTGCCGCCGATCCAGCGCGTGCCCGAGGGGACCGTGCTGGACATCGACGGCCGCCCCCAGCCCTTCTCGCGCTACACCACGGGGCGAGTGACGCTGCTGTCCTTCATGTACACCTATTGCACCGACCCGATCGGCTGCCCGCTGGCGTACGAGACGATGATGACGCTCCGCGCACGGCTGCTGGCGCGTCCCGAGCGTGCGCGCCGGGTGCAACTGGTCAGCCTGTCCTTCGACCCGGCGCATGACGTTCCGGCAGAGATGAAGCGCTACGCCGGCCGCCTCGCCGACCCGGCGAGTTCGCTGCGCTGGCACTTCCTGACCACGCGCTCGGTGGCCGAACTCAAGCCCCTGCTCGATGAACTCGGCCAGGACGTGTCGGTGGAGGTGGATGCCTCGGGACAGGCGACGCGGGTGCTCAATCACATGCTCAAGCTGTTCCTGATCGACGCGCGCGGGCGCGTGCGCGAGATCTACTCCACCGCCTTCCTGCTGCCGGACGTGATGCTCAATGACATCGAGACGCTGTTGCTGGAGCCGCGCGCTCCTTGAGGGCGCGCTGCTGGCGGTGCTGCTGCTGGCGCGGGCGGTCGCCGCCGAGGTGCCGACCGCCGAGGTGTCGTCCGCCCAGATGCCGGATGCTGAGGTGCCGTTCGCGATCCACGCCCCGCTCGGGCTGCCCGCGCTGCCGCTTCCCGCGGACAACCCGCCCACCGCGGCGAAGGTGGAACTCGGGCGCAAGCTCTTCTTCGATCGTCGCCTGTCCTTCAACGGCACGATGTCGTGCGCGATGTGCCATGTGCCGGAGCAGGGCTTCACCTCGAACGAGCTGCGCACCCCGGTCGGCAACGAAGGCGCCAGCGCGCGCCGCAACGCGCCAGGCCTGCTGAATGTCGCCTACCACCCGCGCCTGTTCCACGACGGTCGCGAGGGCGCCCTGGAGACCCAGGTGTGGGGCCCGCTGCTCGCGCCCGACGAGATGGCGAACCCCTCGCTCGGCCATGTGCTCGACCGCCTGCGCGCGCTGCCCGACTATGCCGGCCTGTTCGAAGCCGCCTTCGCCGGCCGCGGCGCCAGCGCCGACACCGTGGGCGCGGCGCTGGCGAGCTTCCAGCGCACGCTGGTGGCGGGCGACTCGCGCTTCGACCGCTACCGATACGGCGGCGCGCGCGATGCGCTGAGCGCCGAGGAGAGGGCGGGCCTGGCGATCTTCACCGGCAAGGGCCGTTGCGCAACCTGCCACCTGATCGGCGAGCGCGATGCGCTGCTGTCCGATTTCGCCTATCACAACACCGGCATCGGCTGGCTGCGCAGCCAGGAAGGTGCCGGGGTCGAGGTCGAGTTGGCGCCGGGCGTGCGTGCGCGCGTGAGCGCCGCGGTGGTGCGCAGCATCGGCGCCGCGCCGCGCAGCGACCTCGGGCGCTTCGAGATCACGCGCGACCCGCGCGAGCGCTGGGCCTACAAGACGCCGATGCTGCGCGAAGTGGCCGCCACTGCGCCCTACATGCACGACGGCTCGCTGCCGACCCTGGAGGCGGTGGTCGAGTACTACGATCGCGGCGGCGCGGGGGCACCCGGGCAGAGCCCGCTGATTGCGCCGCTGCAGCTGAGCGTGGCGGAAAGGGCCGCTGTCGTCGCCTTCCTTAAGGCGCTGAGCGGGCGGCCAGGCAAGCCCGCATCCGCCCATCAGGGCGAGGGGCGGTGAGAGTGAGGACGGCAGGCGAGTGAAGTAAGCGGGGCGAACGGGGCGCAGGCGAGCGCGGCTTCCGGTATATGCTCGGGCGCGTTCATCCGTTCGCAACCGATCCTCATCCGGGAGCCGCCATGCGCCGACTGCTGCCTCTTCTCGCCTTGCTGCACTTTCCGCTCGCCCACGCCGCCGGGCCTCAGATCACCACCTTGCCCTCGGGCGTCACCGTCCAGACCTACCGCGCGGGCGAGACCGGATCGCCGCCGACGCTGGCCGACGTGGTGCGCGTGCATTACCAGGGCACGCTCGCCGACGGCAAGGAGTTCGACAGTTCCTACAGCCGCGGCCGCCCGGCCGAGCTGCCGCTCGAGGCCCTGATCCCGTGCTGGAAGGAGGTACTGCAGCAGATGAAGCCGGGCGGCGCGGTGCGCATCGTGTGCCCGCCCGAGACCGCCTACGGCAGCCGCGGCGTGGCCGGAAAAATTCCGCCCGACAGCACGCTGAGCTTCGTGATCGAGCTGCTCGAGGTCAAGCGCTGAGCCGGGCTGCGGCGCCTCAGTCAGAAGCCGGCGGCGTGCCGCCACCGCGCCGCAGCGCCGCCAGCTCGGCACGGATCGCGCGCAGCTCGGCGAGCACCGCGTCGTGATCCACGCTGACCAGCTCGCGCGTCTGCGCCTGCTCGGCGTGCTCCACCGCGCTCATCGAGTCCACCACGATGGCGATGAAGAGGTTGAGCACCGCGAAGGTGGTGAGCAGGATGAAGAGCACGAAGAAGATCCAGGCGAAGGGGTAGGCCTCCATGACCGGACGGGCGATGCCCATCGACCACGACTCCAGGGTCATCACCTGGAACAGCGTGTAGAAGGACTCGCCGATGCTGCCGAACCAGTCGGGGAAGCTGGCGCCGAAGAGCTTGGTGCTCATCACCGCGGCGACGTAGAACACGAGCAGCAGCAGGGTGAGCACCGAGCCCATGCCGGGGATGGCACGCAGCAGCGCATTGACCACCTTGCGCATCGAGGGCACCACCGACACCAGGCGCAGCGCACGCAGGATGCGCAGTGAGCGCAGCACCTGCAGACCCTCGCCGGTGGGGGCCAGCGTGATCGCGACGATGGTGAAGTCGAACACGTTCCAGCCGCTGCGGAAGAAGCGCAGGCGATAGACGTAGAGCTTGAGTGCGAGCTCGATCACGAACACGACGAGCGCGGCGCGGTCCAGGGCGAGCAGCAGGCCGCCGGCCTGCTGCATCGCGGTGGGGGAGGTCTCGAGGCCGAGGGTGATCGCGTTGATGACGATCACCGCGACGATGAAGCGCTGGAAGGTGGCGGATTCGACGAGGCGCTGGAGGCTTGCGTTCATGTGGGCAGTCGGGCGCGGGAGGTTCTTGGAATAGGCGGTGTGGCTGGGTTTCCTGAGATGGTGGGCGGGGACGGGGCGGCCCCGCGTCCCACGCCCATCCTCCGTATTTCAGTTCGCGCGCGTGGCCGCCGCGTCCTTCTCCCTGCGCGCCGTGTACCACAGGCTGGCGAACACCGAGCAGGCCAGGATCGTGGCCACCACCGACAGCGACACCAGCACCGGGATCTTGAACCAGTCGACGATCAGCATCTTGGTGCCGATGAAGACCAGGATCGCCGCCAGGCCGTACTTGAGCAGCTCGAAGCGGTCGCCGAGGTCGGCGAGCAGGAAGTACATCGCGCGCAGGCCGAGGATGGCGAAGAGGTTCGAGGTCAGCACGATGAAGGGGTCGGTGGTGATCGCGAAGATCGCCGGAATGCTGTCGACCGCGAAGATCACGTCGGAGATCTCGACCAGCACCAGCGCGAGGAACAGCGGCGTCATCATGCGCACGCCGTCGCGCACCACGAAGAAGCGCTCGCCCTCGAGCTTCTCGGTGATCGGGTAGTGGTTGCGGATCCAGCGGATGAGCGGGTTCTTCTCGAGGTCGGGATCGTGCTCGGAGAACCACGCCATCTTGATACCGGTGATGATCAGGAAGGCGCCGAAGACATACAGCAGCCAGTGGAACTCGCTGATCAGCCAGCTGCCGGCGAAGATCATGATCGTGCGCAGCACGATCGCGCCCACGATGCCGTACAGCAGCACGCGGCGCTGCAGCTCGAGCGGCACCGCGAAGAAGCTGAAGATCATCATCCACACGAAGACGTTGTCGACCGCCAGCGAC
>JAREIX010000154.1 GCA_029286945.1 Thauera sp.
CCCGTGTATCTAGGTTTTTGGCGCCCCATCGCCCTGAAACCCGCGCCGTTGCTGGGGGTGGGGCGGAAATGTGCCTTGGAGCTGTCAAACTCGGGGCTGGACAGCTTCGGGATTCGCATCGCAGGCCATGTCAGCGGACGCGACACCACCCACCAGCGCCGCAGCGCGCCCCTGCCGAGCGGGATCGGCATGGTGATCCTGTTCACCGATTTCCTCGGTCACAACGTGATGCAGCGCTTTCGCGAGGCGGCGAGCCGGGAGGGGGTGATGTTCGTGTGCTGCCGGCGGTCGACCTGCGCCCTGCAGCAGGCCCTCGGGCGGCGGATGGGCGACGCCTGCGCGGCCTGCCCGCAAGACTGCAAGCGCGCATCACGCGGGCGCAGCTGAAACGAAAAAGCCCGGGCTCGACCCGGGCTTTCCTGTTGGGGGGCGCAGGGCGCGATTCAGCGGATGGACACCATGCGCGCCGCCTCGTGCAGCGTGTCGCCATCGTCGAGCAGGCGGCGCGCGCCGTTGAAGCGCTGCGCCCAGTAGTGCGCCGACATGTTCTCGACGCGGACCTTGCCGCCGCTCGCCGGCGCGTGGACGAACTTGCCGTCGCCCAGGTAGATCCCCACGTGCGAGAAGGCGCGACGCATGGTGTTGAAGAACACCAGATCGCCCGGCTTGAGTTCCTGGCGGCCGATCTTGTCGCCGAGCGTGGCCATCTCGCTCGCGGTGCGCGGCAGGTTCAGGCCCACCGCGTTGCGGAACACGTTCAGCACCAGGCCGCTGCAGTCCAGTCCGGTTGCGGGCGAGGTACCGCCGAAACGGTAGCGGATGCCGAGATAGGAAAGCGCCTCGTCGACCAGCTCCTCGGCCGCGCCGGTGTATGCGCTGAGTCCGGATTGCTGCTCCGTCGCGGAGGCCGTTGGGGCCGGTTGACGCGGTTCGGCTGCGAGCGCGAACTGCGTCGACGCGAGCACAACCGCCAGCGAGAGGAGGGTGGGTCGTAAAAACATTCGGCGGAATATACGCAGGCGAGTGCCGTGTGTAAACAGAAAATGTCAGTCCTTCGCGTCTTCGGACGGAAATCCGTCACGGTGCGCGGCGATCACACTTTCAGCTTCCGGCGGAACGCATGCTGGTGATCGGCGAGTGCGGCCGGCGTTCCGACCGCGAAGGACAGCGCCCGTGCCTGCACCGCGAGGAACAGCTGGGCGATCGCCCAGGCGTCGCCGAGCGCGTGGTGGCGCTGGAAGGTCTCGATGCCGAAGGCCGCCATCCAGTCCCCCAGGCGGGCGGGACGGGCGAGCTTCTCCGGGAACAGGGAAGGCAGCAGGAAGTAGAGGTCGAGCCAGACGAAGGACGGCGTGAACGCGAGCTGGGTCTGGAAGGCGCGCTCGAGCAGGGTGCGGTTGAACGAGGCGTTGAACACCACCAGCGGGTTCTTGCCGGTGAGCCCGAGCAGTCCGGCGAGGGCCTCCGCCGGCGCCGGCTCGAGCGGCGCATAGAAGGCGTCCGGGCTGTGCAGCAGCCCGCCGTCCACGCCGACTGCGCCCACGGCGAGCAGGCGGTCGCGCTCGAGGTCGAGCCCGGTCGCCTCGGTATTGACGACGACGTAGCGGCTCTCGAAGTGCGGGCGGTCGAGCGCGGCCTCGGGCAGGGCGTGCCACGCGCGCAGCGTCCGCTCGGCCTGCGGGCTGAGCGGCTGTGCGCTGCCGCGGGCGGTCTTGAGACGGGAGAGCCAGCTCATAGCTGGTAATCCAGTTTGAGGCGCAGCTGCAGCTTGCGCGCCTGCCGGAAGGCTTCCTTCAGGATGCGGCGATCGAGCTCGTTCAACGATTCGGGCGTCACCCGGTTGTCATCGGCTGCCTCGTGCTCGGTCTCGAGGTGCTGCGAGCGCAGGCGCAGCAGCTGGATGAAATTGAAGCCATCGACGATCGCTGCCGTCTCTTCGGGACTCACGCCGATCTTGGCGCCTGCCTCGCGCAGGCGCTGCACCGTGCTGCTCGAGTTCACCCCGATGCGCAGCGCGAGGATGCGCGCCACGTCGACGAACAGGCGGGCGCCCGACTTCTTGAGGTCGATCGTGCCGTCGTCCTCGAGCACGAAGTCGCGAATGCGGCCGAGCGGCGGCAGCACCTTGAGCGCATTGGCCGCCATCATGCGCAGGAAGGCGGTGTTGCCCTTCACCGAGCGGTTGAGCCAGCTGCGCAGCTGGTCACCGAAGCGTTCATTGCCGTACAGCACGCGGAAGTCGAAGAAGATCGACGCATTGAGCAGGGCCTGCGGGTCCGGTTCGCGGATCCAGTCGCCGAAGCGGGACTTCCACTCCTCGAGCGTCAGGCACAGGTCCGGATTGCTCGCCATGATGTTGCCCCTGCACAGGGGGAAGCCGCAGGCGGCGAGGTCTTCGTTGACCTTCCTGGCGAAGGCGAGCAGGCGCTGGCGGGCTTCGCCGACCGGCACGCCCTCGACGGTGCGGAATACGATGCCGTTGTCCTGGTCGGTGGACAGCGTCTGCTCGTGCCGCCCCTCGGAGCCGAATGCGAACCAGCCGAAATCGATGCCGATGAGGTCGTGCTGCTCGCGGGCGAGCACGATGATGCGGCGGGTGAGGGCGTCGTTGAGCGCGGAGATGAACTGCGTGAGCTGCTCCGCGCCGATACCCTGGGCGATCAGGTTGAGCGCGAGCTGGCGGATGTCCTTGCTCGCGCGCTGCAGGGCCTCGATGTTGGCGGCGTTCTCGATGCCGGCGCGGATCTGGCGCAGGCTGATGCGCTGCAGGCTGAAGAGGTCGCGCTCGGAGACGACCCCCTTGAGAATGCCGTCCGGGTCCACCACCAGCAGGTGGCGGACGCCATGCGTGGCCATCTCGAGCGCAGCGTCGTAGGCCGAGGCGGTGGCGGGCAGCTGGTGCGGATTGGCGGTCATCAGCTCGCCGATCGGGCGCGCGAGCTCGAAGCCGGCGAGGATCACGCGCGGCAGCAGGTCGCTCTGGGTCACGATGCCGACCGGGCGCCGATCCTCGTCGACCACCACCATGCAGCCCAGGCGCAGGTCGTTCATGCGCTCGAGCGCCGCGCGCGTCGGCGTGTCGGCGGCGACGAACACCGGCTCCTTCTTGATGAGCTTGCCCAGCGTGGTCGTCATGGTCTGCTGATCGGCCGCGCGCTGCGCGAAGGTCGTCTGCAGCTGCTGGCGCGACTGGTTGAGCAGACTGGCGATGTACTGCGTGCAGAACAGGTGGAAGACCGGGCTGATCTGCATCAGGTGCAGGAAGTCGTCCGCGCTGATCTGGAAGCAGAAGCTGTCCTCGACGGCGACGTAGGCGTTGGTCGACGGGCGGCGGGCGGAGATGGCGCCGATCGGGAAGCATTCGCCCGGGCCGAGCGACAGGCTCGCGTATTCGGTGACCACGGCGGCGCCGGTCTGGCGGGCCTGGACCTTGCCGCGCTGCACGATGTAGAAGTAGCGCGGGACGCCCATCTCGGGCGTCAGGATGTCGCTGCCGCGGGCATGGAAGGCGAGCACTGCGCGCTCGGCGAGGAAGCCGAGGGCCTCGGCTTCCATGCGGTTGAACGGCGAGAAGTTGCGCAGGAAATCGGTGCTGGCGCCCACCAGCAGGTTCGCGGCGTCGGTCGACATGACGGCTCGGTCTTCGGAGTGATCGCCGGATTATAGGGGAGCCGCCGCCGGGACAGCGGTCGCCCCTTCAGTCAGCCGCGCGCTCGCCCGCTTACAGCACGTCGGCGGCGTAGTCGGCCAGACGCGAGCGCTCGCCGCGCTGCAGCGTGATGTGGCCGGAGTGCGCCCAGCCCTTGAAACGATCGACGACGAAGGTCAGGCCGGACGAGCCCTCGGTGAGGTAGGGGGTGTCGATCTGCGCGATGTTGCCCATGCAGATCACCTTGGTGCCGGGGCCGGCGCGGGTGATCAGCGTCTTCATCTGCTTCGGCGTGAGGTTCTGCGCCTCGTCGATGATCAGGTACTTGTTGAGGAAGGTGCGCCCGCGCATGAAGTTCAGGCTCTTGATCTTGATCCGGCTGCGGATCAGGTCGCGGGTGGCGGCGCGACCCCAGTCGCCGCCTTCGCCGGCGGTGCCGTTGAGCACCTCGAGGTTGTCCTCGAGCGCGCCCATCCAGGGCGCCATCTTCTCCTCCTCGGTGCCGGGCAGGAAGCCGATGTCCTCGCCGACCGGGACGGTCACCCGGGTCATGATGATCTCGGCGTAGCGCTTGGTCTCCAGCACCTGGGTGAGGCCGGCGGCGAGGGTCAGCAGGGTCTTGCCGGTGCCGGCCTGGCCGAGCAGGGTGACGAAGTCGATCTCCGGGTTCATCAGCAGGTTCAGCGCGAAGTTCTGCTCGCGGTTGCGCGCGGTGATGCCCCACACGTTGTTCTTGTGGTGGCTGAAGTCGGTCAGCGTCTCCAGCACCACGCTGCGGCCTTCCTTCTCCTTCACCCAGGCCTGCAGCGGGGTGTCGCCGTCCTGGTAGACGAACTCGTTCACCAGCATCTCGGGGGCGAGCGGGCCGCTCAGGCGGTAGTAGGTGTGGCCTTCCTCCTTCCACGACTGCATGCCGCGCCCGTGCGTGTCCCAGAAATCGGCGGGCAGCTCGCGGGTGCCGGAGTACAGCAGGTCGGTGTCCTCGAGCACCTTGTCGTTGAAGTAGTCCTGTGCAGCGAGGCCGAGCGCGCGCGCCTTGATGCGCATGTTGATGTCTTTCGACACCAGGATGACCTCGCGCCCCGGGTGCTTGTCGGCGAGGTACATCACCACCGCGAGGATCTGGTTGTCGCCGCGTGCGGTGGGCAGCGCCGGCGGCAGCTTGACGTCGATGGCTTCGGTCTGCAGGTGCAGGCGCCCGGTGGCCTGGCCGCGCGAGGGCCCCTCGAGCACGATGCCGGCGGCGATGCCGTCGTCCGCGGTGGAGACGATCTCGTCGAGCATGCGGCTGGCCTGGCGGGCGTTGCGCGCGACCTCGCTGGTGCCCTTCTTGTTGTTGTCCAGTTCCTCGAGCGTCATGATCGGCACGTACAGGTCGTGCTCCTCGAAACGATAGAGGCTGGTGGGGTCGTGCATCAACACGTTGGTGTCGAGCACGAAGAGCTTGGTCGCGGCCGGCGCGCCCGGATTGCCGCGGGCGCTGGAGCGGGCGCGTGAGGCGGTGCGCGGCGCCGGGGTGGTCGCTTCGGCGAGGTCGGATGGCGGGGCGGAGTTGCGGTTCGCAGGCATGGGGCGGGATCCGGTCGATCGGCGGGGGCGGGCGCGCGCCGGGCGCGCTCGCACAGGTCAGGCGCTCAGAGCGTGCGCGCGGCGGCGAGTACTTCCTCGGCATGGCCGGGAACCTTGACCCCGCGCCATTCGCGCGCGATGCGGCCCTCGGCATCGATCAGGAAGGTGCTGCGCTCGATGCCGCGCACCTGCTTGCCGTACATGTTCTTGAGCTTCATGACGCCGAAGGCCTCGCAGGCCTGCTCGTCCGGGTCCGAGATCAGCTCGAAGGGCAGTTCGAGCTTGGCCTTGAAGTTCTCGTGGCTCTTCATGCTGTCCCGGCTCACGCCGAAGATCTCGCAGCCGCTGGCGGCGAATTCGGCGTGCAGCGTGCCGAAATCGCGCGTCTCGTTGGTGCAGCCGGGGGTGTTGTCCTTGGGATAGAAGTAGAGGACCAGCTTGCGCCCGCGCAGGGCGGACAGGGTGACCGTGGCGCCGCCGGTGGCGGGCAGGCTGAAATCGGGGGCGGGGCTTGCGCTCATGGGGTCTCCTGCAGATGGAGCATCAGGAATGATCGGGACGCGCGTGGCGGGTGACGGGGGCGTGCGCGGCGTCCGGACGGTTTTTGCGTCCGAGGTTAGCCGATGGCGACAGACGCGTGAACATATTCTTGCATGCGCGTTACCGCGGCGTGTCGCGGCCACCACGCGGCCGGCGCGGCGCCGCCCGGTTCAGCGCTCGTACAGCAGGCCGAGGACGACCGCGCGCCCCTCGCCGACGAGGATGTTGTAGGTCCGGCAGGCGGCGGCGAAGTCCATGAACTCGAAGCCGATGCGCGCCTCGATCAGCGGGCGCAGCAGCTGGGGCTGCGGGAAGCGCTGGCGGCGGCCGGTGCCGACGATCAGGATCTCGGCGCCGAGGGCGCGCGCGGCGGCAAGGTCCTCGGCCCGGAGTCCGGCAAGGTCGCCCGCGGCGCCAGGGGCCCAGTCGTTCACCACCTGACTCGCGCTGAGGAGCACGTTACCCTCGTGGCGCAGCTTGCCGATCATCACGTGATCCTCGCCGTAGCCGGTCACGACGTTGGTGTTTGCGTTGTTGTCCTGATAGAGCTTCATGTCGGGCGATCGGCGCCGGGGGCGCACAGGCAAAGGGTGGGGTGGAGGCGGCGATGGCGAAATTGCCGCAGTGCGGCAGCGGGGCTAAGATAACAACCTTTTGCAGCAGCGGAAATTGCTGCCGCAGTTTTCCATCTGACAGGAAAGGACTGGCATGAAAGCGGTGAAGACTCTCGAGCTCGCGACGGCAATCCCGGAACCGGTGATCAAGGCCGAGGCGGGCGCAGCCGCGGCGCCGCGTCCGATCCGCAAGTCGGCCAAGCTCGCCGAGGTCTGCTACGACATCCGCGGCCCGGTGCTGGTGCGCGCCAAGCAGATGGAGGACGAGGGCCACAAGATCATCAAGCTCAACATCGGCAACCTCGCCGCGTTCGGCTTCGATTCGCCCGAAGAGATCCAGATGGACATGATCCGCAACCTGCCCAACGCGGCGGGCTACTCGGATTCGAAGGGCATCTTCTCGGCGCGCAAGGCGGTGATGCACTACACCCAGCAGAAGGGCATCAAGGGCGTCACCATCGAGGACATCTACATCGGCAACGGCGTCTCCGAGCTGATCGTGATGGCGATGAACGCGCTGCTCGACGCCGGCGACGAAGTGCTGGTGCCCGCGCCCGACTATCCGCTGTGGACCGCAGCGGTGAGCCTGTCGGGCGGCAAGCCGGTGCATTATCTGTGCGATGAGTCGAAGGGCTGGCTGCCCGACATCGAGGACATGCGTGCGAGGATCACCCCGAACACGCGCGCGATCGTCATCATCAACCCGAACAATCCGACCGGCGCGGTCTATCCGGACGAAACGCTCAGGCAGATCGTCGAACTCGCCCGCGAGCACGACCTCATCCTCTACGCCGACGAGGTGTACGACAAGGTGCTCTACGACGGCGTCAAGCACACCTCGCTGGCGGCGCTGTCGGGCGACCTGCTGACGATCATCTTCAACGGCCTGTCGAAGAATTACCGCTCCTGCGGCTACCGCGCCGGCTGGATGGTGGTGTGCGGCGACAAGCGCCGCGCCGGCGACTACATCGAGGGCCTCAACATGCTGGCCTCGATGCGCCTGTGTGCCAACGTCCCGGGCCAGTATGCGATCCAGACCGCGCTCGGCGGCTATCAGAGCATCGACGACCTCGTCGCCGAGGGCGGGCGCATGCGCCGCCAGCGCGACCTGGCGTGGGAGCTGATCACCAGCATCCCGGGCGTGAGCTGCGTGAAGCCGCAGGCGACGCTGTACATGTTCCCGAAGCTCGATCCCAGGATCTATCCGATCGAGGACGACCAGGCCTTCATCGCCGAACTGCTCGAAGAGGAGCGCGTGCTGCTCGTGCAGGGCTCGGGCTTCAACTGGCCGCAGCCGGATCACTTCCGCCTGGTCTTCCTGCCGCACGAGGACGACCTGCGCGACGCGATCGGCCGCGTGGCGCGCTTCCTCGAGAACTACCGCAAGCGCCACGGCACCTGAACGCGGCGCGTCCGATCAAACTGCAGCACGCACCTGTCATCCCTCTCACCACGGAACACACTGCATGAAACCGATCAATGTTGGCCTGCTGGGCATCGGTACCGTCGGCGGCGGCACCTACACCGTTCTGAAGCGCAATGCCGAGGAAATCACTCGCCGTGCCGGTCGGCCGATCTGCATCACGACCGTGGCCGACAAGAACCTGGAGCTCGCGCGCACGGTCACCGGTGGCGAGGTGAGGCTGACCGACGACGCCTTCGCGGTGGTGGCCGACCCCGCGATCGACATCGTGGTCGAGCTGATCGGTGGCTACGGCGTGGCCAAGGAGCTGGTGCTCAAGGCGATCGAGAACGGCAAGCACGTCGTCACCGCCAACAAGGCGCTGCTCGCGGTGCATGGCAACGAGATCTTCGCCGCAGCGCAGAAGAAGGGCGTGATGGTGGCCTTCGAGGCCGCGGTCGCCGGCGGCATCCCGATCATCAAGGCGCTGCGCGAGGGCCTCACCGCCAACCGCATCGAGTGGCTGGCCGGGATCATCAACGGCACCACCAACTTCATCCTGTCCGAGATGCGCGACAAGGGCCTGCCCTTCGCCGAGGTGCTCAAGGAAGCGCAGGCGCTCGGCTACGCC
>JAREIX010000002.1 GCA_029286945.1 Thauera sp.
CCCGCACCATCACCGGGCGGCGTTTCCATTCGGCGACGAGCCTCTGCAGGCCATCGCGCTACGTGATCATCGGAGCATCAAATCGGGTGACCACACTCAATCAAGTGGGCGGCACTGCATTTCAGCGCACGGGCGATCTTGAGGATGAGAGGGAGCGTGGGGACATGCTCGCCGCGCTCGATCTTGCCCATGTGGGACCGTTCGATGCCGGCCATGTGGGCCAAGGCTTCCTGAGCGATACCCTGGTTGGTTCTTTCCTCCCGCACGGCAGCACCAAACGCGATGGCTGGTTTCGCTTCGTAGGTAGTGGTGCCGGTGGGGCGACCTCTTTGGATCGAACGCTTTTGCATTGCCCAAAGCGTCGATCGGGGCTGCGATCTAAACCACGTTAAACTTAACCCATAGATCGGCCGAGACGTCAGCGGCCACAATTTTGCCGCTTGGGGGCTTTGACTTGGAGTCGAGTGATGTCACTGCCGAGATACGCATGGCCGTGCTCGGCGAATGGGTGCCGCCCCAACTTGTCAGCGTGCTCGCCCTGCAGCGTGTCGAAGAGCCGGAGACGCGTGTCGTCCTCGCCGGATGGACAGATGCCGGTCGAGGCGCGGAGCTGCCGGGGGATACCTTCGATTTCGCCCTGTCTGTCACTGACTGGCAGTGGCCTGGCTGGATATGCGAGCCGCTGTGGCATGACACGCTGGCGGTCGCCATGGCCAAGCGCTCGTACCTGCTGGCCAACCGTGAAGTGCCGTGCCAGGAAGTGCTCAAGCAGCCCGTGATCTGCTCACAGTCGACGATACATGAATCATGGCGCATGACCGTAAAGCGTGTGTTCGATGACGTGCTGCACGAGCGAGAGCAAACGGTGGAGACATTCGATGTGGCGATGACGCTGGTTGGCGCTGGGTACGGATCGCCATTGCGCCTGCCGCGAGACTGGCGAGCTATCTGCACCGCGGCGTCGCTGTGCGACCGCTGGCCGGCGCACCGGCGATCGTCATGGCTTATCTGCTCCGCCGCAACGCTTCGTTGTCGGACACCCAGGCAAGATTCGTCCGCCGCGCACGCTTGGTGTCCAGAGAGTGCAGGTGTGCGCTGCGGTGAGCGAACTGGACGTGTCCGCTTGGCATCGTCGAGCGGTGACGCGCGCGGCCGACCAGAACGCTACGTGACGACCCTACACAAAGAACCGCCGCCCTGGCGACAGTACCGCATGAAGTGGTGGGCTTAGTGGTGGGCTAGAAAACAAAAACGCGCCATAAGGCTCGTCATTGCTGGTGTTCTGGCGGACAGGGCGGGATTCGAACCCGCGTTGGGATATTATCCCAAACACGCTTTCCAGGCGTGCGACTTAAACCACTCATCCACCTGTCTGTCCGGTTAAGCGCGGCATTATAGCTGCAAGGCCCGGGTGGTGAAAGCCCTTTATGCGGGATCTCCCGGCTGCGATCCGTCGTCGCCGGATGCGGCGGCGAGGAAGTCCGCGATTTCGGTGGAGAGCGCCTCCAGTTCGGCGTCCAGCGCGAGCACGCGCGGGTGGTCCGGCGTTAGCGGGGCGCCCGGGTCTGCCTTGCAGACGGCTTCGAGCTGGCGTACGAGTTCGACCGCGGCGGCGGCGCGCAGCTGGGCCAGACTGCCGCGCAGGGTGTGGGCGGCGTCGGCGAGCTGCTCGGTGTTGCCGGTCTCGATCGCGCCGCGCAGACGCGCGCGCATGTCGGCGAGCCAGGGGTGAAACGCGCGCAGCACGCTGAGCAGGGCCGGGGTGCTCTCGCACAGGTCGTGGTGCAGCGCGGCCGCGTCGAAATGGGAGGACGGGCGGGAGAATTCGATTTCCATCATGCGTCGCTCCCTGCTTCAGGCCTGCGTGGGCTGGCTGTCCGCGGCGTTGCCGGCCACGGCGCTTAGCGAGGCGAGCGTGATCGGCTTGGTGAGAATGTCGTCGAAACCGCAGGCGAGATAGTGCTGGCGCTCGTCCTCGAGGGCGTGGGCGGTGTAGGCGACGATGCGCACCCCGTTCCACGCCGGGTTGCTGCGGATGCGCCGGCAGGCTTCGTCCCCGCCCATGTCCGGCATCGAGATGTCGAGCAGCATCAGCCGCGGCGCCACCTGCTCGAGGCGCTCGAGCATCGGCGGTGCGCTCGCGAAGGTCTCCACGGTCCAGCCGAGGCGCTGCAGCAGCAGGCGCGCGATGGCGATGTTCACCGCGCTGTCGTCGATGATGAAGGCGAGCGTGTTCATGATGTCGGTGAGGCGTCGGGTGAATCGAGGTGGCGCGGCAGCCGGACCGTGAAGCGCGATCCGGCGCCGAGCGTGGATTCGGCGCTGATCTCGCCGCCCATGAGTTCGGCGAGGCGGCGCGACAGGGTCAGGCCGAGGCCGGTGCCGCCGTGCGGCCGGTTGAGGAAGGGCTGCGCCTGGTGGAAGGGCGCGAACACGCGCTCGATCTCGTCCGCGGGGATGCCGATGCCGGTGTCGGTGACGGTGATGAGGACATCGCGGGCGTCCTGGCTCAGGCTCAGCGTGATCTGCCCCGCATGGGTGAACTTGACCGCGTTCGACAGCAGGTTCTCGACGATCTGGCGGATCCGCACCGGGTCGCCACGGATGACGCAGGCGTGGCTCGGCAGCGCGGTGGTGAGGGCGACGCCTCGTGCCTCGGCGTTCACCCTGTGCAGCTGGGCGATGGACTCGAGCAGGGGGCCGAGCTCGAAGGCGCGCGGGGCCAGGGTGAGCCGGTTGGCCTCGACCTTGGCGAGGTCGAGGAGGTCGTTGAGTACCGCCAGCAGGTGCTGGCTGCTGTGGTGGATCGTCGCGGCGCAGGCGCGCTGCTCGGGATCCTTCAGCTCGACGCTGAGCAGCTCGGCGAAGCCGATGATGCCGTTGAGCGGCGTGCGCAGCTCGTGCGACATGTTGGCGAGGAACTCGCTCTTGATGCGGTTGGCCTGCTCGGCGGTGTGGCGGGCTTCCTCCAGGCGCTGGATCGAACCCTGCACGGCGTCGGCCATGCGGTTGAACGAGCGTGCGAGCTCGGCCATCTCGTCGCCGCCCTCGGCGGCCAGGCGGTGGTCGAGGTCGCCCTCCTGGAAGCGGTGGATGCCGTCGACGGTGGTGGTGATGCGCCGCGACAGCAGGTTCGCCATCCAGATCGCGATCAGGATCACGGCAATCACCATCAGCAGGGTCGACCCGCCGAGGCCGGCGGCGGTCTCCTTGAGGCTCTCGTCGATGCTGGCGACCAGATTGTCGCGCTCGCGCTGGTTGAAGCTGTCGGCGTCCTGGATCATCTCGCTGATCCGCCGTCCGGATTCGGCGGCGGCGCGGTGAAACTCGTCGATGTTGGCGCCGATGGTGACGTAGCCGAAGCCGCGATCGCTGCGGCCGTACTGGCCGGTGTAATAGGGGATGGTGGCCACCGTGGTGAGCTTGCGCAGGCCGCTGAAGTGGATCGCGAACGAGCCCGAGCCGCCGTGCTCGGTGACGTCGTGCCAGCCCTGGCACTGCGGCGAGAAGTTGAGGTAGCGGCAGTCGAGGGCGACCCAGCCCGAGGCGGTGGACGCCGGGTGCGGCGTGCGGCTCAGCCGCTGGTCGTCGTAGGGCGCGACGGTGGCCGCGAAGGCCGGCCAGCTCAGCCCGCTCGCCTGCCAGCGCTCGAACAGCTCGGTGTCGAGCCAGGGCGGCGCCGGCTCGCCGGTCTCGGGGTCGTAGCCGTGGATGAAGTAGTCGCGCGCGTGCGAGATGTTGCGGCCCTGATCGTCCCACATGAAGGCGTAGTTGCCCGAGGCCGGGTCGGCGATCGGCGCATGGCGCTCGGCGGTCGGGCGCAGGGTGTCGGTGAAGGCCATCAGGTGGGCATGGTCGAGGGCCAGCGTCACGTAGCCGACGATCTCGCCCTCGCGGACGACCGGCGTGGCCCACCGCACCAGGCCGCGGAAGCGTTGGCCGACCGGGTTCTCGAGGCCGGCGTAGCCCGATGCCTCGGGGCGGAATTCGCGGCCGAGTTCGCGCGCGCGGGCCGGCGTGTAGTCGCCGATCCAGTGTGTGCGGACCTGCGCGCCGATCACGCGCGAGACGTGGATCTCGCCCGGGCGCAGCGCTTGCAGCGCGGGCCAGTAGTCCTCGGCGCGGACGAAGGTGTTCTCGCGCCGGGTGATGTCGCGCAGGGCGGGGTCGAGCAGCGCGCGACCGCTCTCGCTGAGCACCTTGATGCGCTCATGGCCGTCGCGGCCGACGAAGCTGATCTCGAGGAACAGCGGGCGCAGCGCGAGGTGGGCGCGCAGGTCGGGGGCGCGGTAATGAAAGTTGGCGGCGTTGTCCGGGTGCGGTGCGCGCACCAGCTCGAGCTTGCGCGCGCCGGGCGTGCGCTCGACCCAGCGCTCGCCGTCGGCGTCCGGCACGTAGGGTCCGTGGTCCTCGAGCAGCCGCTGGCGGGCGGCGAGAAAGCGGGCGTAGGCCGCCGCCTCCGGCTCGAGCGCCGCCGCCTGCAGCACATCCTGGTCACGGTCGTGGAGAAAGGCCGCGATCTCGCGCGCCACTCCGGTGGTGAGCGTCTCGATGGCCTCGCGCGAGCGGTCGTCGAGGGCGTCGATGGCGTCGGTGATGGCGGTCTGTCCGGTGCGCAGCTGGGTCTCGCGCATCACGTCCGACAGGGTGACGACGCGCGCGGTGACGATGCGGCCGAGTTCGTACGCCGCTTTCCAGGCGAACAGCGCGAGCAGCACCAGCGGCACCACCTTGATCGCGATGAAGATCGCGATGAGCTTCGCGCGCAGGCTCATCCGGCGCAGTGCGAAGGGCAGTCGCATCGGAGCGGAAGGGCTGCCTAGCCCGTGCTGCGCTGGCGCCGGCGTTGTGCGATCAGGGCCTGGACGTAGCCGTGCAGTTCGTGGAAGGGAATGGGCTTGCGATACACCGTGACGTCCAGCGGCAGTCCGCCCGCGGCCGTGATCTCCTTCGTCGTCAGCGCCGATACGACGACGATCGCGATATCGCAGGCGAGCGGGTTCTCGCGCAGGCGGCGGATCATCTCGAAGCCGTCGATGCCCGGGATGCGCAGGTCGGCGATGAGCAGGTCGGGCGGTTCGCGGCCGACATCGACGAGCGCATCGAGGCCGTGGCCGATCACGCGCACATCCAGCGGCAGCTCCCAGGCCGCGAAGGTTTCGCGATAGATGCTCTGCAGCAGTCGATCGTCCTCCACCACCAGCACGCGCAGCTTGCTGTGGGCATTGCTCGGGCGCGGCTGCAGGCCGGGGGCGCGGGCACGCGCGAGCAGGGCGTCGACCGAGTCCTGGCGGATCCGCCGGTGCCCGCCTGCCGTCTTCCAGCCCGCCAGGGTGCCGGACTCGACCATCTGCTGCACGGCGCCAAGGGAGAGGCCGAGCTGCCTCGCGGCTTGCGCCGTGCTGATGAATTCACGGACGGGGTCGGACTTGTCGGCCATGGGGGTGTGATTCGACAGAAAGATTGAAAAATATCAGAAACAAGCGTGGGTCGGTGCACAGCAGCATGCTGGCATGCGGACGACCTGGGCATGGCGGATGGCGGCCGCCCGGGAGCGAAGCCGGAGGGCGGCGGTCTCATGGATGAGCCGGCAGGGTGCGGCGTCTGACGGGGGCGTTACAATGCCGCTCAGCAGGAATCGCGGCGGGCACGCGGCATTCCCGGCCGCCGACTGTTCAACATCGACACTGGAGTAGGACGCGTGGGCATGAATGGATCGAAGAACGTGCTGGGCGGGGCGTTGCTGGCCTGCAGCTATGCGCCGCTGACCGGCTTCTACCGCACCGGCTGCTGCGAGACGGGGCCGGACGACCTCGGCCGGCACATCATCTGCGTGCGGGTCACCGAACCCTTCCTCGCCTTCTCCCGCGCCGTGGGCAACGACTTGTCCACGCCACGGCCCGAATACCGCTTCGCCGGCCTCAAGGCGGGGGACCGCTGGTGCCTGTGCGCGCTGCGCTGGAAGGAGGCGCTCGAGGCCGGCGTGGCGCCGCCGGTGGTGCTCGAGGCCACCCACGAATCGGCGCTGCGCATCGTCGATCTCGGCACGCTGAAGTCGCACGCCTACGGCGCGACCCAGGGCCCGGACGCCTAGGCGGACCGCCGCGATGGAGCGCGCCCGCCTGGCCCGGCTGCTCGAGGCGCTCGAGCGCGGCCTGGTCGAGCGTCGCCAGGTCCTGCGCCTGAGCCTGCTCGCCGCCCTGGCCGGCGAGCACACCCTGCTGATCGGCCCGCCCGGCACCGCCAAGAGCGCGCTGGCGCGCCGCATCCATCTCGCGTTCCGCGACGCCCGCTACTTCGAGCGCCTGCTCACCCGCTTCACCGTGCCCGAGGAACTGTTCGGCCCGCTCTCCATCCGGGCGCTCGAGGAAGACCGCTACGAGCGTCATGTCGCCGGCTTCCTGCCCGACGCCGAGGTGGCCTTCATCGACGAGGTGTTCAAGGCCAACAGCGCCATCCTCAATGCGCTGCTCACGCTGCTCAACGAGCGCGAGTTCGACAACGGCGCAGGCCGGGTGCATTGCCCGCTGATCAGCGTCATCGGCGCCACCAACCAGGTCCCCGAGGACGAGGTCGCCGAGGCCTTCTTCGACCGTTTCCTGTTGCGTCTGACCGTCGGGCCAGTGAGTGCGGAAGGCTTTGGCGCGCTGCTCGGGCTGGAGGGGCGGTGCGGACGAACAGGCGCGGAAGGGCTCGGGCCCGGCGCACGCCCCGGTGCGCTGGCAGGCGGGGGCGATGAGTGCCATGCCCTGGCGCTGGCTCCGGAATTGCAGCTTGGCGCGGGCGAGCGTGCGGCGCTGGCGGCTGCGGCGCGCCGGGTGACGCTGCCCGCCGAGGTGCTCGAGCGGCTGGGCGAGCTGCGCGCCTGGCTGGCGGCCGAGGCGCACTACGTATCGGACCGGCGCTGGGTAAAGATCGCCCACCTGCTGCGCACCGCCGCGGCGAGCGAGGGCAGGGCGCCGGTGGCGGAATGGGACCTCGGCCTGGTGCCGTGCTGCATCGCCGCCGATGCGGCCGGCCAGCAGGCGGTGTCCGACTGGCTGACGACACGGCTGGGGATTGGCGAGGCCTTCGCCCCGCCGCGGCTGACGCGGGTGGTGGAGGCCTTCGAGGCGCAGTTGAAGGCCGAGCGCGAGGCCAACGATCTCGACTACGACGAAGCCGGGCGTCTGCGGTTTTCCGCGGTCGATGCGGCGGCCCAGGCGGCGGACGCCTTGCGCGAGCCGGCTGCGGCCGGGCAGGCGGGGGCGCTGGCGGAGGCGATCGGGGACGCCAAGGGGGGTGCCGCTGCGCTGCGCATGACCTACGCGCGCCGGCGCCGCTACGGCAGGCTGCACATCGCTGCGCGCACCGGGCAGATCGACGCCTTGCTGGCGCGGCTCACCGCCTGCCGCGACGAGTTGGCGGCGCAGCGCCAGTCGCTGGCCGCGTGGGCGGCGCAGGCCTTGTGGGCCGAACCCGGCTTCGTCGCCCGCGCGGCGGCCAACCTGGCGGGCGTGGCGGCGGCGCTCGACGCGCTCGAAGCCCGCGCCCGCGCCGCACGCGCGGGCTTCGAGGCGCTGCCGGCGCTGGATGCGGACGGCACGCATCCGCCGCCGGTCGAGCACGAAGCCTTGCCGGACTGAGGTCTTGGCGTGAGCCTGCCCGCCGCCTGCGCCGTCACCCCGCGGCTGTTCGAGGCCCAGGAAGCGCCGCTGACCCCGCTCGACCGCCTGCCGCGCAGCCTGTGGCTGGGCGGGATGACGCACGCCGCGGGTGAGCTGGCGTCGCGCCTGGCGGCGCTCGAGGCCTGGCGTGGCGCGCTGTTGGGCGGCAGGCTGCCGGAGCCCTCTGTTGCCTGGCCGCCGCCCGCGCTGCAGGCGGCGCTGCGTGAGGTTTTCCTGCGCCTGAAGCTGCCCGACTACTGCACGGGGCGCGACGAGCTCGTCGATACCGTGCTGCAGGGCCTGCTCTTTCACCTCGACCTCATCGTCGACTACCGCGACCGCGGTGCGTCGCCGGCCGCGGCCAATGCCATGGCGGTCGAGGCCTTCGCAGCCGACTGGGCCGAGCGCTGCGGCGAGCTGGACGAGCTGATCGGCGCCTTCGGCGACCTCGGCGAGCTGCTCAAGAACACGCGCTGGGACGCGCTGCGCGGCTTGTTGCGCAGCAGCGAATGGCGCGAGCTGGTGCGCATCCGGCGGCTGATCGATCGGCTTCCCGAGCTCGCCCGCATCCTCCGCAGCCTGGGGCGTGCGCGGCCGGCCGAGGACCACGCCGAATCCAGCCAGGCGCAGCAGCCATTGATCGAGCCGGCCGCGGTGCGCTCAACCGTCACCCGCCGCCTGCGCGTGCCCGACATGCCGGGCGAGACGCGCGGCGTGCATCGCTCGGGGCGGATCGCACGCATGCTGCCGGCCGAGGCGATGCTGCTCGGCCATCCGCAGCTGCGCCTGGTCTGGCACGCGCGCCACGCCGAGCGCGCGCTGCTCGCCTACGAGGACGACGACCTCCTGCAGGAGACGCGTGCGGCGCCAGCGCCGGTGCTGCGTCCGAGCGCGCGTCCGGCGCCGGGCAGGCGGCTCGAGCTGGGGCCGATGCTGATCTGCGTCGACACCTCGGGCTCGATGCGCGGTGGCGCCGAGGCGGTGGCCAAGGCCGTCGTGCTGGAGGCGGCGCGCAGCGGGCACGCGCAGGGGCGTGCCTGCCACGTGTTCGCCTTCGGTGGGCCGGACGAGGTGCTGGAGATGGCGGTGGGCGTGGATATCGAGGGCGTCGGTCGGCTGGCGCGCTTTCTCGGCCAGGGCTTTGGCGGCGGCACCGACATCGGCGCGCCGCTCGAGCGTGCGATCGCCCGTCTGGAGGCGGCCGAATGGCAGTTTGCGGATCTGCTGATCGCCTCCGACGGCGAATTCGGCGCCACCCCGGCGCTCGCCGAGCGGGTGCTCGCCGTGCGCCGGGAACGCGGCCTGCGCGTGCAGGGCATCCTGATCGGCGATCGCGAGACCATCGGCCTGCTCGAGCTCGCCGACGACATCCACTGGGTGCGGGACTGGCGGCGCTACGCCGGGGGGCTTCCGGCGCGTGCTGGCGGGGCCTCGGAGGGTGGAACTGCCGGCGCGCCTGGCGTGATCGACGGGGAACCGCGGCGCGGCGAGGGGCTGGAGGCCGGCGGCTCGCCGGTGCATTCGAAGAGCCTCACCGCCACGTATTTCCCCGGTGCGCTGCGCAACCCCGACAACCGCGCCCGCACCGTCAGCCCCGCGGCGGCGGCTGCAGCCGTGCGCGCGGGGCGGCATACGGCGGACGGGTAGCGGCCATGCACAATCCTCGCCAGCGGCGATGCGTGCATGGCGGCATCGCGGCGACCCCCCGTGAGCCGGTCCCTGCCACGCCACGCGCGTTGGTGCCGCCTGCGCGGCGGAGCCGTATCGCCCCCTCGCAGCCCCCGCGGCCCGCCACCGACCCAGGCAGATCACCATGAGCTTCGCCACCGACCTCGTTACCGCCCTTGAACGCGCCACCGCCGCACGCCCGGTGCCGCGGGTGCGCGCCCTGCATCTGCCTCCGCCCGCGGCCGCGCCGTCGAAGAACGGCGAGTTCTGCGCGCTCGAACTCGACGACGGCGCGCTCGGGATCTCCTATGTGCTGCTGGACGACACGCTGCAGCGGCTGATCGATTCACCTGCGCGTGGCGGCATCGTCGGCATGGATGCGCTTGAGCTGGCGCGCGCGTTCGCCGCGCCCGGCGGGCAGCGTGACGCGGGCGCGGCCGGACCGGCGGAGGCAGCCGATGACTTGCGCCGCACGCTCGGCTTCGCCGCCGCCAACGCCTTGTCGCGCACGCTCATGGACCGCCTCGGCTTCGCCCCGCCGCGCGCCACCGATTCGATCGGCGGCATCGACCCGCGGGCGGGCGACCATGTCGGCATGGTCGGCCTGTTCTCGCCGCTGCTGAAGCAGGTGACCGCCGCCGGCGCTCGGCTCACGGTCGTCGAGCTCAACCCGGAGTACGCCGGCCGCTACGAGGGCTACCGTGTCACCCTCGACGCCGCCGCGCTCGAGGACTGCAACAAGGTGCTGTCGACCAGCACCATCTTGCTCAACCACACGGTCGACGGCGTCCTCGCGCATTGCCGCCGCGCCGAACGCATCGTGTTGATCGGCCCCAGCGCCGGCTGCCTGCCCGACCCGCTGTTCGCGCGCGGCGTGACGGTGGTCGGCGGCAGTTGGGTGAGCGACCGTGCCGGCTTCATCGACGCCCTCTGCCGCGGCGAATCCTGGAGCGCCTTCGCCTACAAGTTCGCCCTCACCGCCGCCGACTGGCCCGGCGTGCCGGCGGGGCGTTGAGCGGCGCTGCGCGATGGCCTCGATCCTCGACATCCTTGCCGAGCAGCGCATCCTCGATGCGGTGCGCAACGGCGACTTCGACGATCTGCCCGGAGCCGGGCGACCGCTGGTGTTCGAGGACGAGCTCTTCGTGTCGCCCGAGCAGCGCATGGTCAATCACATCCTGCGCAACGCCGGCTTCACGCCGCCCGAGATCGGGCTGCGCAAGGAGATCGCCGCGCTGCGGGCGGAGATCGAGGGGCTGGCGCCGGATGACGCGCGCCGCCGCACGCTGCGCCGGCGGCTGGCGATGCTGATCATTCAGTTGCAGGAGATCGGGCGGGTCTGAGTCCGGTCAGGGCGTGGGCGCTGGCGCGTGCTCGAGCACGGCCAGTGCCGCCTCGGGCAGTTTGTCGAGCAGGCGAAGTAGGGTCCGCGCCGCGCCGGTGGGCGAGCGCTTGCCTTGCTCCCAGTTGCGGATGGTCTCGATCGGTACGCCGATGCGCTCGGAAAACTCGAGCTGGGTGAGGCCCAGGCGTTTGCGAACCCCTCTCGCGTAACGGGCGGCGTCCTGCATCGCGAGCGCGTCATCCTCGGCGATGTGGCGTGCGATATCGAGTTCGGTCGTGCGGTCGACGCGAGCGGGTTCGATCCGGCCGCGCGGTATCGAGGCCGGGGCGCCGGGGTCAATGTTCATATGCACGGTTTTCATATCTGCGGATCTCGCGGCGGTTCGCCTTTCTTGCCGAGATGATGCGGACGCGGTCGCTGCGGTGTGTGAACACGATTGCGAAGATCCGCTCATCGACGCGTGCCAGCATGCGGAAGCGCGGCTCGCCGTAGTCGAAGCGGTCGTCCGCCTCCACATGCCTGAATGGATCGAAGAAGGATTGCGCAATGTAGGCGAAGTCGAATCCCCGATCACGGAAGCAGGCATCGCTCTTCTGCTCGTCCCACTCGAATTTCATCTATAAAGTAGTTCATTGAACCAGTTCAGGCAAGCCTGGAGACATCCGAGGACTCCTCACCCGTAGCAGCCTCTGCAGAGGGTTCAGGGCGTCCATCCGTAGCGCAGCAGATGGAAGAACACCGGCGCCGAGAAGCTGAGCGAATCGACCCGGTCGAGCATGCCGCCGTGGCCTTCGATCAGGTAGCCCCAGTCCTTGACGCCGCGGTCGCGCTTGATCGCCGACAGCACGAAGCCACCGAAGAACCCGAGCACGTTGATCGTCAGCGCGACCAGCGCCGCCTGCAGCGGCGTGAAGGGGGTGATCCACCACAGCGCGGTGCCGACCGCGGTGGCGCTGAGCACGCCGCCGATCAGGCCCTCGAAGGTCTTGGAGGGCGAGATGCTGCGCGACAGCGCGTGGCGGCCGAGCAGCTTGCCCCAGATGTACTGGAACACGTCGCTCGACTGCACCGTGAGCAGCAGGAACACCACCAGCAGCAGGTTGCGTCCCGCGTAGCCGGGGATGTCGAGCGTGAGCAGCGCCGGGACGTGCGACAGGCAATACACGCAGATCATCAGCCCCCACTGCAGCTTGGCGCTGCGCTCGAGGAAGCGCTGGGTGTCGGCGCCGAGCGCGGCCGAGATCGGCAGCAGCAGGAAGGCATAGACCGGGATCAGGATCGAGAACAGCCCGTACCAGCCGATCGCCACCAGGTAGTACTGCAGCGGCAGGAACACGTAGAAGCTCCAGATCAGCGCGCGGTGGTCGCCCTTGCGCGTGGGGGCGAGCGACACGTATTCGCGCAGGCACTGCAGGGAGACGAGGGCGAAGAGGCCGATGACCGCCCATTCCCCGCCCCAGGTGGCGGCCGCGATCAGGGCGATCATCACCCACCAGGCCTTGAGGCGGGCGTTGAGGTTGTCGACCGTGGGATTCGGACGGTCGAAGCCGCTGCGCCACTTGAGGGCGAGGCCGATCGCGCTGGCGAGCGCGAGCACGGCGAACAGCGCGCCGAAGATGCGGAACAGGGTGGTGGAGACGTCCATGGGGCTCATGCGGTGGCGGGGGCAAGCGCGATGAGGGCGTCGCGGCTGCGGTGGAGGAAGTCGCCGCGCGCCTCGTCGGCGCCCAGCTCGATGGTGTCGCCGAAGTGCAGCGCGCACAGCAGCGGCACCGGGATGAAGCTGCCCTTGGGCATCACGCGGCCGAGATTTTCGATCCATACCGGGACGAGGCGCAGCCCCGGACGCGTCTCCGCCAGGCGGAAGATGCCGCTCTTGAACGGCAGCAGCGCGTCGCCGAGGTTGCGCGTGCCTTCGGGAAAGATGATCAGCGACTCGCCGGCGTCGAGCGCGGCGCGCATGCCGGCGAGCGGGTCGGCGCCGTCCTGGGCGCCGCCGCGCTCGACCAGTACCGCGCGGAAGATGCGCAGCGCCACATAGCGGCGCAGCGGCGTGGCCAGCCAGTAGTCGGCGCCCGCGACCGGGCGCGTGCGTCGGCGCAGCGCCGGGGGCAGCGCGGCCCAGACCAGCAGGAAGTCGATGTGGCTGCGATGGTTGGCGTAGTAGACGCAGGGCGTTTCGGGCGCGCGTTCGGTGTGGTGGATGGCGCGCGCGCCGGTGATGAGGCGCGCCAGGCTGCACAGCGCGGCGCCGAGGATGCGCGGGAGGCTCATGGAAGGGTTGGCGGGGTGACGAGTTGTTCGAGGGCGCCGAGCTGCGCGTGGTGAAGCACGACGCGCGGGCGGCGGGCGCGGAGCAGGGCGAGCGCGTGGTGAGCGTCGCGCGCCCGGCCGGTGAGCAGCAGCCAGGCTGCCACCGCCGCCGCGCTGCGGCCGTATCCCAGCGCACAGCACACCAGCACCGGGCCGTCGGCGCGCAGGGCCTCGATGCTGGCGGCGGCGCGCCGCAGCTCGGCGCTGCCCGGCGGCACCAGGTCGAGCCAGGCGTGGTTGCGGTAGGCGCGGGCGCCGGCCGGTGCGGCGAGTTCGGCGGTGAGGTCCACCAGCGCCGGCAGGCGGCCATCGATCGGCTCGACGCGTGCGGGCAGCGCGCCGATCCATACGTCGTCGCACACCAGGCTGCGGCGTGGCGCGCGGCGCAGCCACAGCCACGGATTGATGCGCGCCGCGAGCAGGTAGGGCGCGAGCAGCAGGCGTACCGCGATCGTGTGTCGCCCATCGATCTTCTGGAATCCGGCGGCGCCCGGGCCAAGGTGGATCAGGCTCACGAGCGCGAGGCTGGTCGACATCCACAGCGACCACAGCCATACGCCCCCAGCGAGCGCAGGCAGGGCGAAGAGCGCGGCGCCGGCGGCATAACGTGCCGCGAGCCGGCGCTGCGTGCGCAGCCGCGGCGGCCGCCGGGCGGCAAGCGGCGGCGTGGCGAGGAAGGGCCACAGCCACAGCGCGAGCGCGCCGACGAGTGCGCCGGTGGGCACGTCGATGAAGTGGTGCTGGAAGGTGGTGAGCACCGATACCGCGATCAGCAGCGCCCAGGCGTGGACCCACCATCGCCAGTGGCCCGGCGTGCGCCGTGCGAACTGCGCCCAGATCACCACGAGCAGGCCGATATGAAGCGAGGGCGCCTGGTTGAAGGGCTGGTCGAAGCTGCGCAGGGCGTCGAAGAAGGGCGCGAGGAGGGCCGCCCCGGCGCCGCTCACCTCCGGCTGCCCGCTGGCGAAGCGCAGCGGAAACAGCACGAAGCAGGCCACCGACACGAGCTGCACCGTGAGCAGGCGCAAGCCGTGGCGATCGACCTCGCGCGCGCTGCGGCACATCAGGAAGGACAGGCCGTAGAGCAGGTCGATCGACCAGTAGGGGAGGATCGTCCACGGCACGAAGGGGATCGCTCGCTCCCAGTCGAAGCGCACCGAACCGACCTCGGCCAGCCCGGCCGCCCACTGGTTGGCCGCGCCATAGCTGAGGAAGAACAACGGCCCCAGCGACAGCAGCCAGGCGAGGCTGCGCGACCACTGCAGCGCCTCGCCCTGCACCGGGCGGCCATCAGCGCCTGCGAACGCGGCCTCGTTCATGCGGGCAGCCGGCGCGCGACCGACACGGTGAAGATGCCCCACTCGTCGATGCGCTGCTCGAGCTTCTCGAAGCCGGCGGCGGCGACCAGCTGGTCGAGCTCCTGCTGGCTGCGCCGGCGCATCACCCAGGGCTCGCCGTCGCGATGGCTGGTGAGGGCGCGCGCGATCATCTCGAGCTGGGGGTGCCAGGGCTGGCCGGTGTAGATCAGGTAGCCGCCCGGCAGCACCGCGCGCGCCAGCCCGGACAGCGAGCGCGCCACCATGCCGTTGTCGCCGAAGAGCTCGTACAGGCCGGAGACGATGCCCAGGCTCGGGCGGGCGTCGATGGCGGCGAGCGACTCGGCGTCGAAGGCGTCGCCCCGCTCGAAGCGCACGCGTTCCTGCAGGCCCTTGGCGGCGATGAGCTGTGTGCCCTGGCTCACGTTGAGCGCGCTGTAGTCGCGCAGGTGGGCGTGCGCGCCGGCGTGCCTGCTGCCCTCCAGGGCCTCGATCACGTAACGGCCGTGGCCGGCTGCGATGTCGAGGATGCGCAGCGGCGCGCCCTCGGCGTGCAGCGTGTCGAGCGTGTGGTGGATCAGCTCCTCGAGGTGGCGCTTGCGCTGGCGGATGCCGCGCCAGCCGACCGCGTCCAGGTAGTGGCGGTCAACGATGCGCCCGAGGGAACCGTGTCCGGCGGCCCGGTTGCGATACACGTAGTCGAGCGTGCTTCCCGAATCGAAGCCGGTGTCGAAGCCGAGGCGGATGCCCTCGGAGACACGGCTGGCGAGGCGCAGCCCGTGGCGATAGCCCTGCCAATACAGCGCGCGCGGGCTCGCGGCCGGCAGCGGCCGGGCCAGGGCGCGCGCCTCTGCATGGGTGTGGCCGCGCTGGTCGTTGGCGTGCAGGTCGACGACCGTGGCCGGCTGCGCGAACCGCGCCTCGACGAAGCGTCGGATGTGGCCCAGCGCCTGCGCGCGATCGCGCTCGCCGAGCGTGTCGTGGAAGAAGCCGTCGAGGACGTGCTTCTCCTTGATCGGCGCGCCCAGCGTGTCGAAGAAGCGGTGCTGCGGGCCGTGGTGCACCACCCAGTCCGCGCCCGAGATCAGCAGCTGGGTCGGTACGGTGATCGCCTGCGCGTCGGCCACCACGCGGCGCGCCGTATCTTGCAGCCCGAGCAGCATGTTCACCGAGATCGCACGCGCGATCAGCGGGTCGTTGTCGTAGGACGCCTGGCGCGCGGGGTCGTGGGTCAGCAGGCGCGACTTCACGTAGCTGTTGACGAAGAAGTTGCCGCGCAGGCGGTGCAGCAGGCGCAGGCCCTGGCGCGCGAAGGGCACGTAGAGCTTGATGCTGAAGGCCGGGGAGGCGAGCACCAGTGCACGCAGCGCCGGCGCGTAGTCGTGCACCCAGGCCGCCGCCAGCACCGCGCCGACGCTCTGCCCGAGCACGACAAGTTCGGAAGGCGCCACGCCGTGCTGCAGGCGAAGGTGATCGGCGAAGGTCTGCACGTCGCGCACCGAAGTGCCGACGCTGGGCGAGTGGCCGCGCGCGCCGGGGGATCTCCCATGCCCGCGCGCGTCCCAGGCGAAGAAGTCGAAATCCGGCAGGTCGAGTTCATCGACCAGATGCGCCACCCGGCCGGAATGCTCGTGCCCGCGGTGCAGGATCATCACGGCGCCACGGCGCGGGGCGGAGGCGGGCCAGTGGCGGTAGAACAGGCGCTCGCCGTCGTGGGTGCTGAAGTGGGCTTCGATGCAGGGGCGAGGGGTCGGATTCATGCTGCGGTTCTCGTCGTGGTGGTCGCGCGAACGCCGCCGCGGACCCGGTTGAGGATGTTCATGAGGATGGCGAGGCCGATCAGCGGCAGCAGCCAGAAGGTCCAGCCCGGCAGACTGCCGACCAGCCCCACGGCGAGCGCGAGCGCGCCGAACACGAAGGCGCGGTCGCTCTTGCCCATGGGGCCGTCATAGCGCCGGGGCGAACCGACCAGCGGCCCGAGCGCCCCGGCCATCTCGGACACCGTCGCCAGGAAGATCAGCGCGCCGACGCTCGCCCAGCCGAAGGGCGGCACGAACACGAAGGGCAACATCAGCGCCGCATCCGAGACCACGTCGGCGAGTTCGTTGAGGTAGGCGCCGAGCGCGCTCTGCTGACCGAACTCGCGCGCAAGCATGCCGTCGATGGCGTTCAGGCCCATGCGCACCAGCATCCATACGGGCATCAGCAGGAAGAGCGCGGCCGGACTCGGGTGCAGCACGAGCAGTGCGCCAAGCGCGATCGAGCCGAGCAGTGCCGCGATGGTGACCATGTTCGCCGTGACGCCGCGGCGGGCGAGCTGCGCCACCAGGGGGCGGAGCAGGGACTGAAAGGCGGGCTTGAGCCGATAGAGGGTGAAGGGCATGGCGCCGACGCGGGTTGAATGTCGTCGGCATGATAGCAAGAAAATGCCAAACGCATATGCGGCGCAGCCTGCCGTCGCCGGTCAATGCGTCCGAGGGAGGCCGCTCATGGCGGGGCCGAGGGAGAAGCGCAGCTTGCGTCCTCGAGCGGGAAGCTGCGCGTGGGGGGGCGATCGCGTCGCGCTGCAGACTTGCGGACTGCTATTTGCGCAAACGATCGAAATGCCGGCCACTGACCGACCGGCAGGTGTACGCCGGGATCAGAAATCCGCCTCGACGCGCTGGCCGGTGTCGGGGTCGATGTACCAGCCTTTCGATTCGACCATCTGGAAGCGGCCGTCGAGGTAGCGATACTGCACCCGCCGCTCGGAGAAGTCGCCCCCCACCATGTTGTCTTCATCCGTGGTGTAGGCGTTGCCAAACTTGTCGCGCTTGAAGGGGTAGCCCCGGCCGTTCTTGACCTCCCAGCCGACCATCAGCGTCTTGGGGTGGATCCGCAACTTGAGGACCAGCGAGCCCTTGTACTTGCGGACGCGGTCCAGTACCTCGTCGGGGATGCGCTCGGCGATTGGGACGGTGACGTCCAGGATCGGCGTGCCGTCGTAGGCGGGGTAGGTGATGCCGCCGAGCATGCGGGAATTTGCGGAGTAGCGGACCAGGCGCAGGGTCTTCGGAACGACGAGTTGGTCGCCGGCGGAATGACCACCGTATCCGGAAATCTTTGCACCCTTGTTGAATACCCCGGCGTCAAGGATCAGGCCCGACTCGAGGTACAGCGCAACGCCCCCCTCCTTCTTGAAGGCGTCGATGCGCCGCTCTCCACCACGGATGCCGCGGAATTTGTAGCGCAATGCAGCGTCCGGGTCACCAGCCACGGCAGCCCTCTCTTCGTCCGAATTGCAGCTGGTGAGCAGCACGGCCAGCGCGGGCAAGGATTTCAGAATATGTCGGCGAGATTCATTCATGGCGGTAATCTCCGGCGAACACGTAGCCATGTTCGCGCAGCCAGTTCAAGTAGGCCTGCATGTTCACCGTGCCGGTTGCGTTGCTCGGAGTGTTGTTCCCCGGCACGCCCTGCAGGCCCTCGATGTCGTTCGTCGGCACAATCAAGGCCTCCACGTCGTCCGGGCGGCGCGGCAAGTAGGTGATGAACGGGTGGGTCTCTGCGTTGACCATGCTGCGGTTCCCACCTGTTTCTGCATCATCGAAGGTCTGTGTGCGCTGCGTGCCGCCGCCCAGTCCGCCAATGACGGGGCGGTCCTCGGCGCGGTACGTGCGCGTAGTCAGGCGTGGTCGATCCGGGTCGATCACTTCAAACTCCTGCGGCGCCGCTCGCGGGTCACCGAAGCGGATCAGGTTGCTCTGGTCGTGGATCAAGGGGGTGCTCATGTCAACGGGACGCAATTGCTTCAGGTCCATCGCCACGCCCGCGATCTGCGCCTGTGCCACCATCCAGTGCAGCGCCACCGTCGACAGCCCATCGTCATCGCCATAGCCGCCACCGATGTCGGCGTGTGCGCCGATGAAACCGCGCTCGATGCGCACCCGACCGACCTGATTCGTACTAGCGCCAATGCTCTCCAGTTGAAAGCCGCCATAGTGGTCGGTTTTCGGCAGGTGGATACGGGTGTCGTCCCAGAGGCGGAAGTTGTTGAGCGCCAGCACGAACGCATCGAGCCCGGCCGGTGCACTCCGGTATTCGTTGAGGGCAACGGCGTGCGCGACATGAGCAAATTCAGAGGGAATGCTCAGGTTGTAGGCGACATCACTGCGATTTGTCGACAGCACGGTGTCGAACAGCCCCATGAAGCGGAAGTTGACGCGTTGGCAGGCCGCGATGGGCTTGGAATTCCTCATTTGAAGGGAACCGTCCTCGTCGTGCCTGTAGTACCGATACCACCCATCGCGGGTTGCCGACACCAGCCGATTGGCAAAGTCGCGCGCCTGTGCTGCGCCACGGCTGAAGCCGACGATGTCGACGTCCATGATGGTCTCGTTGTCGAGCCGCTCCGCCTCGTCGTTGAAATACAAGAGCATACGCTCGATACGGTCGGGGCCGGAATAGTTGCCGCCACGGTCCGGCACCAGACCCTCGTCGTAGGTTCGCGAGATGATGTCTCCATACGTATCGCGTTCGGCGTGGTCGGTGCCCACGCCGGTGACGTAGCGCGTCTGGCCGTCGTCGTAAGCTCGTCTGAAGAACACGACATTGCTGACGGCGCTTCCCTTCTCCCTCAGCCAGTCCGGATCGTCGCTGTTATCCGTCCCATCAAACGCAAACAGGATCAGCCCATCCGGATCCACGTTCCGCAGCGGGTTGAACGCCACATACGCGTACGGATTCGGCCCGTCCGGCGTGCCGAGCGGGTCGGGGGTGAGGTACTGGCCCGCTTCCGGGTCGTAGTAGCGCGCGCGGTTGTAGTGCAGCCCGGTCTCGGCATCGAAGACCTGGCCGGGCAGGCGCAGGTCGAGGGTGAAGCCGCGGGACTGGATGGTGGCTGCGCCGAAGGGGGCGTAGGTGGCGCGCCAGAGGACCTCGCCGGCGGCGTCGGTAGCGAGCTCGGGTGCGCCGAGGTGGTTGCCGTGCAGCCAGACGATGCGCTCGGGCGGGTTGAACGCGGTGCGAAGCAGACGGGAGAGTTCGCCGGCGAATCTCGCCCTGACATCGTGGTCTGGTTTCGCGGGCGTCAGGCCTTGCGGGGTGTCGATGACGGCGAGCGGCAGGTCGGCGAGCCAGATGTACTGGCGCAGGATGCGGCCGTCGGCGTCTAGGTCGGCGAGCGGCTGGCGGTGCTCGTCGTAGATCGTGTGGGTCGTGCGCCCGTCGACCTGCCGGGTGTTGCGCAGGCCGCGGTGATCGTAGCGGTAGCGAGCCCGCACTGCGCCGTGCTCGCGGACCTCGCTGAGGCGGCCGCGGGCGTCCCAGTCGTATTCCCGCGCGCCCCAGCGCTCGGGCTGGCCGCTGGCGGTGTAGTGGGCGGGGGCGGAGGGGGCGGCGCGTCGATGGGTGCCGGGCTCGAAACGGCTGGCTTGCGTGCCGGCGCTCAGCGCCTGCTGTGAGCGGACGCCTTGCTGGCCGAGGATGCGGCGCTGGGTGGCGTCGTAGGCGAAGCGCCACACGGCATCCTCGGCGGATGCGCGGTCGTCGGTCTGCCAGCGGACCGAGCTCAGCAGGCGGGCGTGCCGGTCGTAGGCGTGGCCGCTTGCCGTCGGACGGGCGCCGTCGGTGGCGGCGCGCTGGCGGCTGTGCAGGAGGTTGCCGCGCATGTCCCACAGGTAGCGGTGGTCCAGTAGGGCCGCCGGATCGTCGGCGAGGCCGAGCGCGCCGGGTAGGGTCGAGGCTTCCCCTCTATTGTCCGCAGGCTGCGAGGCGGCTTCGAGACGGGAGGCGTCCGGATGAGCATGAGCGGACGTGATGCCGAGCAGGTGCTCGGCGATCTCCCGCGTGCTGCGGCCGAGCAGTTCCAGCGGGGACGCTGTCGCGGTCGGGAGCCCTTGCCGCGTGATCCGCCGATGCACGATTCGCGCGAGCACACCCTCGCGGCTGCGCTGATAGAGGGTCTGAATGCCATTGCCGCTGACATGGCTGCGCAGTCCGGCGAGATCGCGCTCGAAGCCTTCCGCGATGATCTGTTCGCTGCCTGGCCAGCGTGCCCACGGATGGCCCGCGCGCTCGCGCGTCAGCGCCACGACCTGGCCCTGGCCGTTGCGCAGGTAGCGCAGGCGGCTGCCGTCAGGCAGCGTGGTGGCGACGAGCTGGCCGCTGTCGTCATGCTCGTAGCGCGTGACGATGCTCAGCTCGCCGCGCTCGGTGGGCAGGGTGAGGATGCGGGCGCGGCGCAGGCCGCGGGCGTCGTATTCGTAGCGTTCGCGCTGGGTGGGGTGGATCAGCTCGACGAGCTGGCGGCCGTCGTAGCGCCACTGCGTCTCCTCCTCGGTGCCGCTGCGCGCATCGGTGATGCGCTGGCGCTCGATGCGGCCCCGGACGTCGTAGTCGTAGCGGGCGCGGTTGCCGCGGGCGTCGCGCATGGCGACGAGGCGGTCGAGGGCGTCGTACTCGCGCAGTACGGTTCCGCTGTCGGGGCTGCGCTGCCACACGATGCGGCCGAAATCGTCGCGGAGGTGGCGGACGGAGGCTGGGGGCGCCAACTCGGCAGCGCGGTCCACGGCGTGGCTTACCGTCGGGTGGATGAGGCCGTCGACGTCGATCGCAAATTGCAGGCGTCCGCGCGCGTCGTAGTGCCAGTCGCGACCGCGGCCGGCATTGTCGCGCACCGAGACGAGTCGGCCCTGCGCGTCGTAGCGCAGGGTTTCGGCTTGCTCGAAGTTCGCGCTGCGCCGGCTGCGCTCCACTATCCGCCCTTCGCTGTCGTAGTTGAAGCCGTTGAGGATGCCGAGGGCGCTGGCATGCCAGCGCAGGCGGCCATGCTCGTCCCAGGCCTGGCGCCAGTTGGCGGCCGGCGCCGACGGGTTGCGTGACTCCAGCGGGCGCCCAAGGGCGTCGTAGTCGATGTGCTGCGCGCGGACAGGCATCGGCCCGCGGCCCTCGCTGCGCACGGTCGTCGGTTGCAGGCGCAGGTTGTAGGTGTAGTGGGTGGCGACGCCTGCCTCATTGCGCACGGCCGTCAGCGCGCCGGTCGCGGCATCGTGCTCGAGTGTGCTGCGCCGTCCTCCAGGCAGAGTGAGCGCGGTCAGGTGGTTGCCGCGCGCATCCCATTCGAAGCGCGTGATGTCGGAGTCGGCGGGCGAGCCCTCGAGACCGTTGGGCAGCGGCCCGTCGGTGGCGATGAGCAGGGAGCGACCGTTGATGCGGGTGTAGCTGAAGCTGCTGCTGCGCTCGATTGGCCTTGCGCGATTCGGGTCGTCGATCGGCTCGCCGCCGGCGTCGAGCGGGCTGAAGCCGCTTTCCACCCTCTGCGTGACCTGGCCGACTGCGTTGTAGGCGAGCTGCAGCCGATGCTCGCGACCCGGGACGATGCTGGGGCGTGCGACGAGCACCGGGCGCGGCGAATCTCCGGCGTACTCGTAGCGGGCGAGCAGGCGTTGGGGCAGCGCCTTGCCGCCTGCGAAGGCCTGGATCGCGCTGCGCAGCACGCGGCCGGCGTGATCGCGCGCCAGGGTCGTCGTCACGACCGGCTGCCCCACAGGGTCGAGCCGGGTGATGCCGGCGAGCCGGCCGTGCTCGTCGTACTGGTAGCGCAGGTTCGTCTCGCCGCAGCGCACGCAACCCGGGCCGATCGCCTCCAGCAGGCGCGGTTCGCCGTGGATGCGGGCGTGGCGATAGGTGGTGCGTTGGCCAAGGCTGTTGGTGAGCACGGTCCGGTCGGCTGCGGCGAATTCGAGCTCGACCTGCTCGATACCGGTATCGGGCCGGGGCTGGCCGGAGTCGTCGAGTGCGCGTGGTGCGCCGCGCACGCTCAGGATCGCGCGCCCGGCGCGGTCATAGGCGTAGGTCGATAGCCGCCGTGCGCCCGGTGTGCCGGCGCTGTCGGTTGCCGGGGCGGCGCTGAGGGAGATTCCCGTCAGATGATGCGGCCAGTCCGCTGCCGATTCGCCGGTCTCGGCGCCGTAGTGATAGCGCCGGACGCTGCCATCGGGGTGCGTGACCGCGAGCAGGTTGCTCAGCCCGGGAAGTGCGCGCTCGTTCTGGTGCGCGTAGCGGAAACGGCCGAGCGGGCTGGTGATCGCCACCACGCCACGGAACCCGCGGCTGCTGCGGGGGGCGTACTCGAAGCTCAGGCTGCGGCCTTGTGGGTCGGCGACCTTCACCAGCTCGCCATCCGGACCGCGTGTGAGGCTGAGGAATTCGCCGGTCGGTATGCGGATCTGCACCAGCTTGCCGCGCGCATCGAAGTCGAGTTCGCGCCCCTCGGGCCAGGTCCAGCGATAGCCGTCCGCGCGCCTGCCGTTGCCGGCGGCAAGGACCTGCACCCAGCCGCGCGCGGGGTCGGCGTGGCGGTGGCGTCCCGGTCGCTTGCCATCCGGGGTGAATACCAGGCGCGTGCCGTCGGCCTGCACGATCTGCAGCTGTGCCCCGCTCACATACAGGTCGGTTTCGTACGACAGCCGCCAGCCGCGCCCGAGCAGTCCGAGAGGCGCGTCGGTACCCGCCTGCGCGCTGTTGTAGTGGCGCACGATCTCGATGCCGAGTACGCCGGGCAGCGCGGGCAGATCCGTTTCGCGCTGGTACTTGTTGCCGGTGATGACGTCGATCGGGTTGCCCGCGCCATGATCGACACCGTCCGGGTCTTGCTGGCTTGCTGGCGGCCTGTCGCACGGGTGTGCGGCGGTCGGGTCGCCGCCATCGACCGGCCCACAGTCCGCGGCCGATGCGTTCGCCTGCGGAAAGGACTGCATGGGCGGCGTCGTGAGCCCGGCGCTGCCTGGCGAGAACTCGGCGAAACTGACTGCCGGGACGGAGAGGAGCAGGCACATCAGGCCGCGGGCGATGAGGCTGCGTGGCTGCCTGCTGCGGCAGGGTGGGGAATCGAGGCGCATGCGATCGGAGGAATCGTCAGGGGGTCGTGGCGGGGCGCAGGACGTCCTGCAGCCAATCGGCAGGGGCCTCGCAGCGCGGCGGGGTGCCGCAACCCGGGTCGGTGAGTGGCTCGCAGCCAATCGGCAGCGGGTCGGTCGCCGGGACCGGCGGAGGCGGTGCTGTGCACGCCGGGTCGGTGACCGGACACACGGGAAGGCCAGGGCTCTGTGGTGCCGGCCCCGGATCGACGGGCGCGCCGCCGTTTCCCTGTCCCGGCGCCGAGGCATTCCCCGCCTCGATTGCCGGCGACTGCATGCGCATCACGGTGTGGGCCACGACCGGGATGCGCCCGCCGGCGACCAGCCCGGCGCGAAAGGCGTCGCCGTCGGCGGGGTCGAGCGCGGCGATCGCACGCGCCATGAAAGGGCCGGCGAGCGGAATCTGCTTGCCGACGGGGATGCCGTAGGTGATCCGCAGCTTGAGCAGGTTGGCGTCCTGCAGCGTCTGGCCGCTGGCGTTGGCGGTCGGGTCGCCAGGGCAGTTCGGGCGGTCGATCGGGCAGGCGAGGTGGGCGAGGTGGGTGTTGGGGATCACCCGTCCCGCCGCACCCAGGCCCGTGGCGAGCGCCGGGCTGTGGAAATCGTCGAAGCTCTCCCGGGTGGGCGAGAGGACCTCGATGCGCGTGAACGGCGCCTCGGCGAGCGCCCTGGCGCGCGCGGCGGCGAGCTCGGCGGTGGTGGTGCCGCCGCCGTGATAGCCGGTCATCGCGCGCTCGAAGGCGGCGCGGATGGCGGCCGGGCGGGCGTTGGCGACGGTGCCGGCGCGGGCGGCCTCGAAGGTGGCGTAGTTGAGTTGGCTGCGGGCGTGGAAGAGCAGCGCGTACTGCATCAGCACGAGCAGGATGAACAGCACCAGCGGGCCGGCGATGACGAACTCGACCAGGGTGGCGCCGCGCTCTGCCCGGGGCGCCGGATCCTGTCGGGCTGCATTCGCCGGCAAGCCCGCGCTCACGAGGTGTTCGTCCTGTGCATCGGAAGATGGCATTGCGATACGCACGCCGGGTGCAAGCCCCAGGCGGCGCGCCTCGCCCGCGGCCAGTTCGAGCGTGTGCCGGGCGCGCCAGCAGGCGGCGAGGCGCCACGGGCGCAGAGCCTCGACCACCTTCAGGATGCGGCCGTGGCGGGCGACGAAGACCACGTCGATCGGATAACGCATGAGGGCGGTGTGCACCGAGGTGCAGGGGCTGATGAACAGCCCGTGCCCCGGTGCCGGTGGCGGCTTGCCGATCAGGCCGCGCAGGCGCTCGGGCCAGCGCTGGGCGCGGTGAAGCACGAGCGGTGTTGCTGCCGCGGCCGAAGCCGCTGCCGCGTGGCCGTGCTGACGGGCCTCCCGGGGGTGCATGGATGGGGGCGCCATCACAGCCCCGCCCCCATGAACTTCACCGCGATCGGGAACATCAGGATCGCGAACACGCAAGGGAAGATGAAGAACAGCAGCGGAAACAGCAGCTTGACCGGCGCCTGCATGGCGAGCTCCTCGGCGCGGGCGAAGCGTTCGGTGCGGCGCTGCTCGGCCTGGGCGCGCAGGATGGGGCCCAGGCTCATGCCGGTGGCCTCGGCCTGGATGAGGGTGGAGACGAAGTTGCCGACCGGCGCCATGTCGAGCCGCGCCGCCAGGTCGCGCAGGGCCTCGCTGCGCGGCCGGCCGGCGCGCATGTCGCGCAGCAGGCGGGCGAACTCGTCGCGCAGCGGCCCGGCCGGGCCCTTTGCCACGGCCTGGGCGATGGCGCTGTTGAGGTTGAGCCCGGACTCGACGCACAGGGTGATGAGGTCGAGCATGAAGGGCAGGGCCTTGAAGGTGAGGCGGCGGCGGGCGTCGATGCGGTCGCGCAGCCAGACCTGAGGCAGGACGAAGCCCAGTGCCGTGCCGACGAGCGCCGGCCACGTCGGCGGCACGGCGAAGCGTGTCGCCAGCCAGGCCGCGAAGCCGCCGCATAGCAGCGCCCACACCAGCCGGCCGGCGAGGAACTGGGCCGGATCGAGCGCGTAGTCGAGGCCGGCGAGGCGCAGGCGGGTGAGGCCGGCCTCGGCCGCACGTTCGGGCAGCAGGCGGCGCAGGTAGTGGGCGAGCCAGTGCACCGGCCACCACACGATCCGATACCCGGCCGGCGGGGCGTCGAGCCAGACGCGGTCCTGCGCCGGCACGGCGGCGGCCGCGCGCGAGGCCAGCCAGGCCACCAGTGCGGCCGCCAGGCCGACGCAGAGCGCGATCACGGCGACCACCCAGCGCGGGTCGAGCGCGAGCAGCAGGGGCAGGGCGGCGCTGTTCATCGGCGGCTCAGATGTCGATGGCGACGATGCGGCGGATGAGCACCACACCGACGATCTCCATGACCAGCACCGCGGCCAGCACGCCCCAGCCGAGCTGGGTGGACCACAGCTGGGCCATGGCCTCGGGCTCCATGCGGGCGAGCACCCACAACAGGAACACCGGCAGCAGCCCCACCACCCAGGCCTGGAGCTTGCCCTGGGCGGTGAGCGCACGGATCTTGAGCTCCATCGCGTGCTGGCTGCGCAGCGTGGCGGCGGTGCGCTCCAGCGTCTCGGCCAGCCCGCCGCCGGTCTCGTTGGCGATCCGCATAGCCGAGACCATCAGCTTGACCGGCTGCGCGGGCAGGCGCAGGGCGAGATTCTCGAGCGCGTCGTCCAGGCTCACGCCGAGACGCTGTTCGTGCTGCACCAGCAGCAGCTCCTGCACCAGCGGCGGCTGGAGCTCGCCGCTGACCTGGCGCAGCGCGGCCGGCAGCGACAGGCCGGCGCGCGCGGTGCCGGCGAGCATCTGCAGGGCGTCGGGGAGCTGGCGCTCGATGCGCGCGATGCGTCGCGCGCGCAGCCCGCGCAGGACCAGGCTCGGCGACAGGGCGAGCACGACGGCCACCGCCAGCGCCGCGATCACGCTCGCGCTGAACAGCCAGGCCGCCACCGCACCCAGCACCGTCAGCGCCAGGTTGAGCAGGTACAGCCGCGCCGGATCGACGAACAGGAACAGTTCGCGCAACTGGAAGCCGGTCTCGCGCGTGAAGCGCTCGCGCCATGCCTGCAGCAGGCGGGCGCCGAGGTCGAGGCCGGTCCACACGAGCAGGGCGACGGTGGCGGCGACGATGGCGAGGAGGAGGCCGAGGTTCATGCGTCGTCCCCCTCGTGCTGTTCCGCAAACAGGCTCAGGTCGAGCGGCAGGCCCGCCTGTGCCAGCGTCTCGTAGAACGCCGGCACGGCGTTGCAGGCCCTGAAGCGGCCGAGCACGCACCCGTCGGCGGCGCGGCCGCGCTGTTCGTGGCGGAACAGCTCCTGCATCTGGATGCGGCCGGATTCGGTGCCGGCGACCTCGACGATCGCGGTGACCACGCGGCGGCCATCGGGCAGGCGGGCCTGCTGCACGACGACGTCGATGGCGGAGGCGATCTGCTCGCGGATCGCGGCGAGCGGCAGGTCCATGCCCGCCATCAGCACCAGGGTCTCGAGCCGCGCCAGGGCGTCGCGCGGGCTGTTGGCGTGCAGCGTGGTGAGCGATCCGTCGTGGCCGGTGTTCATCGCCTGCAGCATGTCGAGCGCCTCGCCGCCACGGCATTCGCCCACCACGATGCGGTCTGGGCGCATGCGCAGCGCGTTGCGGACCAGGTCGCGGATGGCGATCTGGCCGCGGCCCTCGGCGTTGGCCGGGCGCGCCTCGAGATTGATGAGGTGCGAGTGGGCCAGGCGCAGCTCGGCGGCGTCCTCGATGGTGATGATGCGCTCACCGTCCGGGATGAAGTTCGACAGCACGTTGAGCAGCGTGGTCTTGCCCGAGCCGGTGCCGCCCGAGATCAGGATGTTCCTGCGCTGCTCGACGCAGATGCGCAGGAAGGCGGCCATCTGCGGGCTCAAGGCGCCGAAGGCGAGCAGGTCGTCGGCGGTGAACACCCTGCGCCCGAACTTGCGGATGCTCAGCGCCGGGCCCTTGATGGCGAGGGGCGGGATGACGGCATTGACGCGCGAGCCGTCCTTGAGGCGCGCGTCGACCATCGGCGAGGACTCGTCGATGCGCCGCCCGATCGGGGTGACGATGCGCTCGATGACGCCGAGCACCGCGCGCGCGCTGGTGAAGCTGGCCGGGTGGCGCTCGAGGCGGCCGTGGCGTTCGATGTAGATCTCGTCGTGGCGGTTCACCATGATCTCGGTGATCGAGTCGTCGTCGAGCAGCGCTTCGAGCGGGCCGAGCCCGACCGCTTCGTCGAGCACGTCGCGGCGCAGGCCGTCGCGGTCGATTGTCTCGGGCAGCGCCGCTTCCTGGTCGATCAGCTCGATCAGCAGGGACTCGGTTTCGGCGCGCAGCTCGGCGTCGCTCATGCGCACCAGGTCGCGCCGGCGCAGGTCGATGGCGTCGAGCAGGGCCTCGTGGAGGTGCTTGCGCCAGAACTGCTCCGGCGTGGGTGCGGCGGGTGTGGTGTGTGCCGGCGACGGACCTGCGGGATGCGCTGCGCGGGATGGTTGCCCGGGTTGGGTGATCGACGGCGGCGCGATCGGCCGCGACGCTGCCACGGCTCCGGTCGCCATGGGGGCGGCGTGGGTGTTGACGGCGTTCGCGGGCGACTCGGCGCTGGCCGGCGGGGTCTGAATCCTGTCCTCGATGACCAGCGTGAACGGCCCCACCACGATCTGGTCGGTGGGAACGATCGGGCCGTGCTGCTGGATGCGCGCGCCGTTTACCGTGGTGCCGAAGAGCTGGCCCAGATCCTGGATGTAGAGCCCGGACTTGCTGCGGTAGATGCGCGCGTGTTCGCGCCCGATCTTCCAGCCGGGCAGGCGCAGGCGACAGTCGCGGCCCTTGCCGATGATCGCCGAGGTGTCGGTGACCGATTCGACACGCGGCGCGCTCGAGGGGTGGCGGATGGTTACCTGGAACATGTGGGGCAGGCTCCGCGCTCAGTTGTTCGGCCACGGATAGTCGCCGTCGCGCTGCAACGAGCCAGCGGGGACGACGCGCTCCTCGACCGGCGCCGGCAGGCCCGGCACGGCGGCGAGGTCGGGCTCGGTGGCACGCGGCACGTCGGCCAGGCGCTGGCGCGCGCGCAGCAGCGTCTCGGCCTGCTCCACGGTGTGCTTGTCGACCGCGTGCGGGGTGACGAAGACGACGAGCTCGGTCTCGTTGTTCTGGAAGCGGCGCGAGCGGAACAGCGCGCCAAGCACCGGGATGTCGCCGAGGAAGGGCACCTTGTCGATCGCGGCGTTGACGTCGCGCGTCAGCAGGCCGCTGAGCACGATGGTGCCGCCTTCCATGACGTTGAACTCGGTCTCGGTCTTGCGCGTGCGCAGCGCCGGACCGGCGCTGCCCATCACCGACAGGTCGAGGTCGCTGACCTCGCTCATGATGCGGGCGCGGATCACGCCGTTGTCGTCCACCCGGGGCGTGATCTCCAGGCGGATGCCGTAGGGCTTGAACTGGATGGTGGTGCCGTTGATGTTGCTGACGCTGTAGGGGAATTCGCCGCCGGCGAGAAAGCTCGCCTCGGCGCCGTTGCGGGTGGACAGCACCGGCTGGGCGAGGATGGAGGCCGAACCGTTCTGCTCCATCAGGCGCAACTGCGCGTTCAGCCCGGTGTTGATCGCCGACAGCACGTTGAGGCTGGAGCTGAGCGGCACCGGCCCGCCGCTGCCATCGGGATTCACGATCGGCGGCGCGTTCTCGGCACCGGCGCGGATGTCGATCTGCAGCGGGGCGTTGCCGCGTCGGCCGGGCATCCAGATGCCGCCGATCGCCGCGCCGCCGGTGGCGTTCCACGCCAGCCCGACCTCGCGCAGCATGTTGATCGGGAACTCGACGATCTGCACATCCATGACGATCATCTTTTCCCAGCCGACCGGGTTGGTGAAGTTGATGATCTGCGGGTAGCGCCTGGCGAGCTCCTCGATGCGCGCCTGGTCACGGTTGCTGAGGCTGTCGCCCTCGACCACCACCTTGTCGCCGATGACCGCGCTGCGCGCGTTGGGGATGTTGGCGAGGAAGGCGGCGATCTCGCGGTTGACGCGCGGCGTCTCGGCGGGGACGACGTTGACCTTGACCCGGCGGTTACGGCCGTTGGCGGTCCAGATGTGCAGCGAGGACACACCGACCTCGTTGGCGATGAGCAGGATCTCGCGGTCGTCGAGTACCGCCGCCGACAGCGCTTTGCCGTTGCCCACCGCGAGGCGGCCGGCGTTGGGTTCGGCGATGACGCGGGTCTCGCCCTGGAACATCGTGAGCTCGGGCATCTCGGCGGCGAAGGCGGCAGGCGGCAGGGCGGCGGCCAGGAAGGCGAGCAGGAGCGGAAGCAGGGTGCGGGTCAGGAGGTGCATCGTTGCGGTCGCAGTGGGGGCTCGGGAAAGGGAGCTCGGGAAGGCGGCGTGGGAAAGGGGCGTGGGAAAGGGGCGTGGGAAAGGGGCGTGGGAAAGGGGGCGTGGGAAAGGGTGGGGGCGCCTTGGCTGTGGGTGCGGGATCAGTCTGCCGGCGGCTCGCCGCGCGCGCTCATCTGCAGCCCGCTGGTGATCGGGCCGCCGCCGTAGATCACCGGCACGCTGCTCACGCCATTGCCCCTGGCCGCGGGCAGGCCGAGCAGGGCGTGGGCGTCGGTGATCTGCGCCGACACCGGCGCGAGGTCGCCCGGCGCGCGCAGCAAGGCCGTCACGCGGCCGATCTCGCGCGCGGCGATCACGCGCTTGGCGTCTTCGGGCGCGGTGTCGAGGGTGATCGTGGTGAAGCCGCGCGCGGCGCCGTCGGCGCTGCGCGCGTCCGATTCGGCGTGGCTGCCGGTGGCCAGCACCGGGACGTTCTGCAGCAGCGTGAAGGTGAAGGCGCGCGTCTCGTTGCGCGCCGACACCACGATGTCGATGCGGTCGCCCGGCTCGACCATGCCCGACAGCGAGCTGATCTCGTCCACCGGCACGGTCACCGCGCGCTGGCCCGGCTGCAGGCGGGCCGAGAAGGTGGGCGCGCGCCGGCCCTCGAGCTGCGCCCACAGGATCGGCTCGCCGGCGGCGGCCGGATGGGCGAGCGCCAGGCTCTCGGCGCGGCTGTACTGCTCGGGCGTGATCGCGCCCGAATGCGCCCAGGTGCGCGGGATCTCGCGTACGGCGACCGTCTCTGCGCTGATCGCGGCGCCCGCCGGCAGGCTGGCCTTGGCGACGAGCACCGGCACCGTGTCGACCTCGGTCGCGCGCGCCTCGATCTCGGCCATGCGCGCGGCCAGATAGTTGCTTGCGGCATAGGCGGCGAGTCCGCCGAGCGCGAGCGCGACGGCGAGGACGATCCAGTTCTTGCGGGTGTTGCGGGGGGCGGGGGTGGTCGGGGGCATGGGTGCGGTCGTCACAGGGGGAGGGAGATGAAGCCGCTCTGGCGGTCGAAGGCAGTGCGCACCGCGTCGAGCAGGGTGTCGATCACCGGCTCCTCGCCGCCGAGCCCGAAGCCGATGAGCATCGCCAGCACCAGCAGGGCGACGAGGTACTCGGCGAGCGCCTGTCCGCGCATGAAGTTTCGGTGGCGGCGCGTCATGGCTGCCTCGAGAGCAAGGTGAGCACGGCGTGGGTGAGGTCCTCGCGACGCACGAGCACGAGCTGCGCCTCGCCGGTGGCGCCGCGGAAGGCCTGCACGAGTGCGCCGTCGCGGTCGGCGAGCGGCGGGCCGTCGGGACGCAGGCCACGCGCGGCGAGGCTTGCCGACAGGCGGTCGAGGTTGGTGCGCAGGCTGTGCGCGTTCGCGAGCACGAGTTGGCGCGAGGCGATGCGGCCGTCGATCGACTCCATGTCCGACAGCAGCGTGGAGCCGGCGGGCAGGCTGATCCCGGTGGGGCGGTCGGCGGCCTCGCGTGCGGCGCGGCTGTTGGCGACCGAGGTCAGGACCTCGCTGCGGCCATCGGCCAGCGGGGCGATGCTGACCGTGATGAAGTAGTCGCCGCGCGCCTGTGCCAGCACCTGGGTGTCGCCCGTCTGCGCGTGGGTGACCAGGGCGCCCAGCGTGCGCCGGTAATGGGCGGCCGCGGCGTCGGCCGGGAGTGCGGTGATGACCCGCGTGAGCTGCATCGACACCCCGTCCAGGCGGACGCGCTCGGCGATCGGTTCGATGCGCGCGTCCTGCGGATGGGCGAGCGCCGGCCATGCGCTGGCGATGGCAGCGGAGGGGGCGGCGGCTAGCAGCAGGAGCAGGGCGAGGGTGCGCTTCATCGGATGCGATCCGCCGGGACGCGGTCGGGCTCGACGCGTCCGATCTCGGGGAGCTGGGCGCCTTCCAGCACCCGCGGGATGAGCCTCAAGGGCGCGGTGGCGGCCTCGAGCATGCCGAACGGGAAGGGACTCGCGAGGCTCACGGGTTCCCGCCGAAGCGCGGCCTGCACCGCCTCCGGCCCGGATGCGGACCACGGATCGACCAGCACCGTGGTGTGGCGCTCGATCGACAGGCCGAGCGCATCGAACGGGGCGAGCCCGGCGACATCGGCGACCTTGATGCGCACCGAGCCGGTGTGCAGGTTGTGGGTGTCCATACCCATGCCCGCCGCGAACACCGCGGCCGCCGGCTGCGTCAGGGCAGTACGCCGGCTGGCGGCACCGACGTTGGCGGCGAAGGAGGGCAACAGCGCGTCGCCGCGGTGATCGGTCCACAGGGGATTGCGATGCGCGGCGAAGTCGCCCGCCACGTCGCCGCTCTTCACCGCCGCGCTGCTGGTGCTGAAGAAGCGCCGCCGCACCTCGTCGGCCAGCTGCGCATCGGCGGTCCAGGTCTGCAGGCTGCTGCCGTGGCGGACCGTGCCCTCGAAGGCGACGTAGCGGCTCGCGCTGGCGGCGGTCTGCGCGATGTCGAGCTGCTTGCCCAGCAGCGGCACGATCAGGAACAGCGGCAGCAGGACCAGGGCCAGCACCAGGAACTCGACGGTGGATTGGCCGTACATGCGCCGCGCGGGCGGGTGCCGCCTACTTGCCGCGCGCATGGCTGCGTCGCTCGCATCGGTTGATGCCGGTGCGCGCGGCTTCTCCCGCACACCAGGCGGCCATGGCCTGGCGGGTTCGGGGGTCGGAGAGGTCGCCCCCATCCGGCTTGCAGGGGGTCCCGCCGCTGCGTCTGGCCTCGACCGTACACCATTCGCGGATCAAGGCATTGAAGTGGGTGACGAGCGCGTCGCCGTCGTCCTCGAGGGCCTCGTCATCGATGTCGCCGAGGTCGTCCAGGTCGTCGAGCGCGTCGCCGTCATCGAACGCGTCGCCGCCGCTCGTGCACGGGTTCTTGCCACTGCGCGCCGCTTCGGCCTCGCACCAGCGGGTGGTCGCGTTCGGCGGCGGAGGGTTGAGCGGGACGCTCTCGCCGGGCTCGAAGACACTGGCCGGAATCGCGATCGGCCCGTCGAAGCGCACCACCTTCGAGCGGATGAGCACGATCCGGCGGCCGTCGACGACACCGCCGTCCTCGGCGCTGAGGCTTTCGTCGATCGGCATGCCGATGCCCTCGCTCAGCAGGCAGCTGCGGCTCTCGAGCGGAGGCGGCGTATGGACCCAGCGGCATTTCCGGCCGGCGATGCGGTCCTCCGCGAGGCCGGGCGCGGTCGCGATCGTCACCTTGCCCGAGCGCAGCGCCTGTGGAATGCGGGTGTCCAGAGACAGGGCCTCGCGCAGCAGGTCGACGGTCGCACGGTCCAGATGGGCGTCGGTGGTCCGAGTCCAGGGCCGCGGGCCGTCTCGAGGGTCGATCTCGTGTGTGAACACCGTCCGTGTCTTGTCGTCGTAATGACTGATCGTGGTGACCTGGCGAACCTGCATCTCGACATGGCAGCGCGAAAGCGTGACCGGCTCGCTGTAGCGTGTGAGCTTCGAGGATCGGCGCAGACCGGGATGGTGGTATTCGATGATCTCGGCGTTGGCGGCCGTGGCGATGTCGCCTTGCAGCGTGAAGGGAATGCCCTCCCTGGCGCAGTCGGCCGCTTGAGCGCGTGTCGTGAGTTGCCAGACCTGCTTCATGTGCGGCGACTCGCTCTGTCGACGAATCTCGTAGCCGCCCTGAAGGGTTCCGGCCGCGGAGGAGCTGCCCACCGCCAGCAGCAGCACGGCGGCGAGCAGGGTGCCGCCGCGGGCGGTGGAGCGCGGGCGAGGCCGGCGCAGCGGGTGGTGTCGATCGAGAGGGCGGATCATGGGAGCTGGGCGTCGCCCTGACGCAACTGGGCCTGGGCGCGCGCTGCGGCCGACACCGGCGCGAGGCGTGCCTGCCAGTAGGGGTTGAACAGGCTGCCGAGCTCGGTGCGCCCGGGATGAAGCGTGTTGCCGGCGTCCGGACGCGCGAAGAAGACCTCCACGCTCGAGATCGCCGCGCTATAGCCGCCCGCTAGCGCGCCGCCGAAAAGCTGCAGCCGCCCGGCCGGCCTGACGCTGCTCGCGCCGCCCGAGAAGCGCTGAGCCGCGGCGGACTTGGTGACGCGAATGGTGAGCCGGGTCGTGGGGTCGTCCTGCGCCAGCGCGCGCTCGGACAGGTCGCGGAAGGCGGGAAGCGCGCCGCCGCCCACGGTGGTGGGGACGAAGCCGCGTGCGAGCCCGGCTGGCGAATCCGCACGCGCGCTCGCGCGCGGATTCGCGCGCCGCGATCCGGCATAGGTGTAGGCCTGATCGGCGAGCGCATCGTCGGAGGCCCCCGTGCCGTAGCCGATCGGTTGTTCGCTGCGCCGGCAACGCCAGCGCCGCACGCGGTGGTGATGCGCGGAGAGCGTGTCCATCGACTTCCAGCCATCGACGAGGTCGATCAGCTCGGTGCTGCCGCGCTTGCGCAGCTCGATGCCGTGACAGAGCACGACCAGCCCGAAGTCCCAGTTGCGGCTGCGCAGGAAGGCCTCGCGACTGTCCTGGACCAGTGTGCCCATGCGGCGACGGTCGTCGCGCGTGGCATGGGCGCGGGTGAAGCCGGCGAAGTCGTCGTCGAGCGGCAACGGATCGACGACCGCCTGCGGGTCGTTCTCCTGGGCGACGCGCTGCATCAGGGCCAACCGGCTGGCCAGCGCCGCGGCGTCGCCCGGGCCGTGCAGGAACTGCTGCGACAGCGCCAGCGCCTGGATGGCCGCATCGTGGCGTGCGACCGCTCCGGCCAGCGCCGGCGTGAGGGTGTCCATGGCCGCTTCGAACTGTTCCATCGACTGCGCGAGCGCGGTGCCGACGCCTGGGATCAGGTGCAGGTACGGCCCGATCGTGGCGGCCGAGCTGCCCATGTACTTCACCCACGAGGCCAGCCCCACCGCCTGCCCGATCGCGATCTGGTTGGCGACGATGGCGCGGTTGGCGTAGGCGTCGTAGTTGAGCATCCGCGCCTCGAACACGCCGGCGCTGTAGGCGACGGCGTCGGCGGTGTTGGTCAGGCGCAGCTTTTCCTGCACGAGCTGGCCGGTGTTGAACATGTAGAGGAGGGTTGCGGCGACGGCCAGCAGCAGCACGAGGGCGAGCGGCAGGACCTGCCCGGTCTGTCGCCCTGCGCTGCAGGCGCGCGCTGCCCGGGGCCGGTGCATGTCCATTGCGCCGCTCGCCAGCAGGCCTGGATGTCGTACGCCGGCTTACTTGCCGACCTGGTTCACGTAGGTGTCGAGGGTGTGCTTCTGGTCGCCGACCGTCTTCGCCTTGTCGGAGGCGGTCTGGGCTGCGGACTTGGCGGCGGTGCCGTCCTTGCCGGACAGCTCCTGGGCGATCGCGGCGGTCTGGTTGCGCACCGTCTGCCCGAAGTACTGGTACACCGCGATCGCCGCCACCGCGATCATCGCGACGATGACGATGTACTCGGTCATGCCCTGACCGTGCTGGCTGCTGCGTTGGGCTCGTGCTGACATGATCGCTCCACCAGGTGATAAGGTGAAATGATGATGTCAAATGAGAATTGCATAGTCAATATGCAAAAAGGGTTTCCACTGCCCGTTTCGGGATGTGCGCGGCGGGTGAACGGAAAAGGCCCGCCGCATCGCTGCAGCGGGCCCCCTCGGGTGAAGCCGGCGGTCCGCCGGATCAGCGCGCGATCGGCTTGTAGCGGATGCGCTTGGGCTTGGCGCCTTCCTCGCCGAGGCGCTTCTTCTTGTCCTCTTCGTACTCCTGGTAGTTGCCCTCGAAGAAGAACCATTGCGAGTCGCCTTCCGCTGCCAGGATGTGGGTGCAGATGCGGTCGAGGAACCAGCGGTCGTGCGAGATCACCAGCGCGCAGCCGGCGAATTCCAGCAGCGCGTCTTCGAGCGCGCGCAGG
>JAREIX010000155.1 GCA_029286945.1 Thauera sp.
CTGACGGTTGATGTATTCCTGGTCGGAGAAGGTGTGCTTCACCTTCTCGCCGTTCTCGATGCGCAGCAGGTCCTTCATTTCGGTCATCGACTTGATGTCACTGGCCAGGTTCGTCATCTCGTTCCACTCCTTCGGTGTCAGGTCTTTGTTGTCACGCTTGCCGATCGGGGCCTGATCGCCCATCGACAACGTGGTCCCATGCTAAAGAAGGCACTCGAGGTGGAATTTCCGCCTGCCGACGCAGGCTTGCGCGAAAACGACTTTGCCCCGATCGGGCGCCGGAGACGACTCAGGCCCGTGCCGGATGCAGGGGATCCGCTCCGACGGTATCGTCCGGCGCGCCCGCGGGAAGCGCCTTGGTAGCCGCGCGCTCCTCGCCCGGGCGCTCGCCGCCAGCGGCGTGCCGCCGCCGGTCCGCGCTCGGCGAGATGCCGAAGCCGGCGTGGTAGCGGTGGGAGAAATGCGCGAAGGAGACGAAGCCGCAGGCCATCACGATGTCGGAGATCGGGCGGTTGGTGCGGGTGAGCAGCTGGCGGGCGCGCTCCAGGCGCAGCTGCAGGTAGTACTGGCGCGGCGTGCAGCTGAGGGTCTCGCGGAACAGGCGCTCGAGCTGGCGGGCGGAGAACTGCATGTGTGACGCGATCTCCTCCATCGTCAGCGGCTCCTCGATGTTGCACTCCATCAGCTTGATCGCCTCGACCAGCTTCGGGTGCGAGCTCGCGGCGACGTCACGCAGCGCGGTGCGCTGGCGCTCCTCCGGCCCGCGGCGCTCGTAGATCATCAGCTCGGCCACCGCCGAGGCAATCTTGTGCCCGCCGCCGCCGAGGCCGATCAGGTGGATCATCATCTCCACCGGCGCGATGCCGCCGCTGCAGGAGGCCCGGTTGCGGTCCACCTCGTAGAGCTTGGTCGATACCACCAGGCGCGGGAAGCGGTCGAGCAGCGCGTCCATATCTTCCCAGTGAATCGTGCTGCGATAGCCGTCGAGCAAGCCGGCGCAGGCAAGGAAGTAGCTGCCGGTGTCCACCCCGCCGAGCGCCACGCCCTTCGCAGCCAGCGCACGCAGCCAGCGCACGATCGGTTCGCTACCCGAGCTCGGCAGCGGATTGGGGCCGATGACGAAGACGGCGTCCAGCTCCATGGCGTCGGCCGCCGCACAGTCGGGGGTGACGCAGACACCCGCGCTCGAGCGCACCGGCGCCCCGTCCAGGGTCAGCGTCACGCACTGATAGAGCGCTTTTCTCGCGACCATGTTGGCGAGGCGCAAGGGGTCGACCGCTGCCCCGAACCCGACCAGCGTGAAGCCCGGCACGAGCAGGAAACCGAAGCGGATCGGCTCATCGGCGCCGCGCCCCGACCAATGCTTCGCGTCACGGCCAGGGACAAGAACCGCACTGTTCATCAATGTGTCTCCCGACTGTCTTGTGTGGTCTCCGCTCGGTTTCGAAACGAATCGCAGATGCTCTTGAACAGTCTATTTCAAATTATATTACATATTGTTCCGGATTCTATAACAGAACGACGGTGCGCCCGCTGTTCAGCAACACCCTGCGCTCCACGTGATAGCGCACCGCGCGCGCCAGCGCCTGACATTCCATGTCGCGGCCGACCGACAGCAGCTGCTCGGGGCTGTAGGCGTGGTTCACGCGTTCGACGACCTGCTCGATGATCGGCCCCTCGTCGAGGTCGGTGGTGACGTAGTGCGCGGTGGCGCCGATCAGCTTGACGCCGCGCGCGTGCGCCTGGTGGTAGGGCTTGGCGCCCTTGAAGCCGGGCAGGAAGGAGTGGTGGATGTTGATCGCGCGGCCTTCGAGCTGGCGGCACAGGTCCTCGGACAGCACCTGCATGTAGCGCGCCAGCACCACCAGCTCGGCGCCGGTGGCGTCGACGATCTGCAGCAGCTTCGCCTCCTGCTCGAGCTTGGTCGCCGCGCTGATCGGCAGGTGATGGAAGGGCAGCCCGTCGGCCGCGGCGAGCGGGCCGAGGTCGGGGTGGTTCGACACCACGCCGACGATGTCGATCTTGAGCTCGCCGATCCGCCAGCGGTAGAGCAGGTCGCGCAGGCAGTGGTCGAGCTTCGACACCATGATCAGCACCTTCGGCCGCTCGGACAGCGCATGCATCGCCCACGTCATGCCGAAGCGCGCCGCGAGCGGCGCGAAGTCCTCGCGCAGGCTGGGCGGGATGCCACGCGTATCCGAGCCGGGGCGGAAGACGGCGCGCACGAAGAAGGTGTCGCCGAGGTCGTCGTCGAAGCAGGAGAACTCGTTGATGTAACAGCCGTGGCCATCGAGAAAACCCGAGATGGCCGCCACCTGGCCGGACGCACTCGGGCACGCCACGGTCAGCACCCAGCGCTGGTCTTCACTCATGATCCTGTCTCCTTTTTTTATGGACGAATCAAGTTAAGCCAGCCGCCGGACGCGCACTTGCCTGAACGCGACAATGAAGATCGGAAACCGGACACGCCGCCGCGCCCCGGCAAGCGCGGGCGCGGCTCAGCGCCGGCGGGCAGGCCAGTTTCCCACCGCGATGCCGGTGCCCACCAGGGCAAGGGCGACGAAGACCGCGCGCGACAGCGTCTCGCCCAGCAGCAAGGCACCGGCCAGCACACCCATCACTGGGGTCAGGAAGGAGAAGGTGGACAGCCGCGTGGCCGGGTAATGGCGCACCAGCCAGAACCAGCCGAGATAGCTGACACCGGCCACGATCACGGTCTGGAACAGCAGGCTCGCCCACACCAGCCAGCCGGGGTCGAACACGCCCGGCTCGCCGAGCGCGATCGACAGCGGCGGCAGCACTACCGCCGACACGCCGAGCTGGTAGAGCAGCGTCTTCTCGGCGCTGCTGCGCGCCAGCCGAGTGACCTTGACCGTGAGCGTGGTCGCCGCCCAGAACACCGCTGCGAGCAGGATCGCCAGATCACCGATCCAGGCGCCGCCCGCCGACTCGGACAGGCCGTCGCCGAACAGGATCAGCACGCCCGAGAAGGCGAGCGCCATGCCGGCCCACTGAGCGGGCCGCATCGGCTCCTGCGGCAGCAGCCAGACGGCGCCGAGGGCGACGAAGAAGGGCGCGGTGTACAGGAAGACCACCCCGCGCGCGGCGGAGGTGTATTGCAGGCCGATGAAGATGAGCGCGAACTCGATCGCGAACAGCAGGCCGGCGAGCACCCCGGGCAGCAGCGTGCCGTCGCGCTCGACCAGCCGCACGCCGCGCAGCCAGGACCACAGCAGCACGATCAGCGTCGCGCCGATCGAGCGCAGGCCCGCCTGCCACAGCGGCGAGATGCCGGTGCTGGCCACCTTGATCGCGACCTGCTGAAGGCCCCAGATGGTACAGAAGAGCAGCATCAGGCCGATGGCGACGCGGTCGAGCTCGTGCTTTTGCATGGGAGGTCTCCGCCGTCGCGCGGGAGCGACATGAAGAGGGGACAGGAGGCGCGAATTATCGGTTACCGAGCGCCGAAAGGCGAGCCGGTTCTCGGCAGGCGAGCTGCTCGAACTGTGCAGCGAGCGCCTCGACCTCGCCGAGCAGGCGTTGGCGCTGCGCAGCGCTGGCACCGTTGAAGACGTCGGCGAGCAGGACCAGCGTGAGCGCGCGGTTGTGGGCGACCGCCGCGCGGTGGTCCGCTGCCCACTGCGGCGCCTGTGGCGCGAGCAGTGCGTCGATGCGCGCGGCGAAGGCGGCCGGGTCGGCGCGCACCTGCAGCGCCGCGAGCAGCGCGCCCTGCCAGCGCGCGCGGTTGGCCAGCCAGGCCTCGGTGGTCGGGCGCAGCGCGCGGCTCCACTCGGCAATGCGCTCGCGCTGGGCAAGCGTCAGGCGGCCGAACCAGCGCTGCAGGCGCGCCTCCATCCGGTCCACTCGGTCGGCGTGCTGCGCCTCGGCGCTGCCGCCGAGGTACTCCTCGCGCGCCTCGCGCTCGCGGCGGGCGAAGGCCTGCGCGAGCTCCTCGACCTGCTCGGGTTGCAGGCCGGCGAGCAGCACCCGTGCATCCGGCGCCAGCTCGGCGAGCAGCTCGTCCCACCAGCCCTCGGCACGCGCGAGGTAGGGGGCGAGGTCGTCGGCGTCGATGCGGGGCTGGCCGAGCAGGCCCTGCGCCTGACGCAGCGTCGCCGCGTAGTCGGCAAGATGGGCGCGGCAATGCCAGTCGAGGCGCGCGGCCAGGCGCGCGTCAAGGGCGCTGCGCTGGCCGGCGTCGAGGGTGACGTAGTCGCGCAGGTACCAGGGCACCAGCCAGTCGAGCTGGGTATAGGTGAAGCGCAGGCTGCACGCGCCCAGCACAAGGGCTGCGCACAGCGACAGCAGGATCAGGCGGGCCGCGGCGAACATGCAGCGTGGGACGCGCGGCCCGCCTGGAAAGTTCGGCAGGGCGCGCCGGGGCGGCGGCGCGCCGCCTGCTCAGCGCTCGTCCGGGCGCGCGCCTTGCGTCGGGGAGGAGGCGCCATCGGGGTCGAAGCCGCCGCCCTCGGCCCGGCGCATCAGCTCGTCGGCATCGGCGAGCGCCGAATCCGGCGCGGCGGGATCGGCGACGGCGGCCTCCACCACCGCGGCATCGGCGGCGGCCGGCTGCGCGCGGGCCATGACAGGCTCGACGGCATGCTTCGACTCGGCGTACATCGACCCGGCGTCCTCGTCCGCGGGCGTGGCCGGCGCCGGCGCACGCTCGGCCGCTTCGGTCTCGGGGATCGACGGCTCGGCCGCGGACGCGACGCCTTCGGCCGCGGCGGAGGCCGGCGGCGCATCGACGGCAGGCGTCTCGGCCGCCGCCGCCGCGCCCGCCGCCGTCGCCGCCATGGCGGCGCCGGCGCCGAGCAGCGGGCCCTTGTCCTCACGCGGGCTGCCGGCGCGCGCGCTGCCGAGCAGCAGGGCATCGACGCGCTGCTGGAACAGCTCGCGCGCCGAACCGGTCGACAGCTGCTCGTAGCCGCTCGACAGGTGCTCGAACATTTCCTTGTACGAACCGGCCATCGACACGAACAGGGTGGCGGTCTTGTCGAAATGGGCCTCGACGTCCTTGCGGTAGGCCTCGACCTCCTGCGTCCTGCCGCGCAATTCGGCCTCCAGCTCGTCGATGCGGGCCTTGGTGCCGGCGGTGCTGCGGCCGATGAAGAAGGCCACCACGCCGACGAGCACGACTGCGGAGATGGCGATCAGCCAGGCGGTTTGCGGTGTCATGTCCATGATTCCCCTCCCTTTTTCAATCGACGACGGTCACCTCGAGCGGTGCCGGGAACTGCAGCCGCGCGCGCAGCGCACGGGTGACCTCGACGCGGCCATCGGCCGCGACGCGCAACACGTGTTCGATGCCGAAACGTCGTGTGTGTTCGCGCCACTGCTCACCGGCCAGGTAGGCGGGCTTGCTGGGGGCGTCCGACAGCGTGCCGGCCTGCGGGCGCGGCGTGATCAGGATGGTCAGCGACTGGGTGCCGCGCGCCGGCTGCCCGGTGCGCGGATCGAGCAGGTGGGCGTAGCGCTCGCCGTCGAGCTCGAAGTAGCGCTGGTAGTCGCCCGAGGTCCCGACCGCCTCGCCGTCGTACAGCGGCAGGGTGGCCAGCGGGGCCGGCGAGCGCGGGTGCTGGATGCCGATCCGCCACGGCTGGTCGCCCTTCTTGCCGAGCGCCATGACGTTGCCGCCGATGTTGATCAGCGCGTTGGCAACGCCCTGCGCGCGCAGGATGGCGGCGGCGCGATCGAGCGCATAGCCCTTGGCGTAGCCGCCGAGGTCGAGCTGAACCGCAGGGTTGTGGCTGCTCACCCGGTTGCCGTCGATGACGAGGTCGGCCATCGACGGCCGGGCGTCGAGCAGCGCCTGCAGCTTCGCCGGGTCGGGGCGCTGCGGCACGAAGGTGTCGGTGTGAAAGCCCCACAGCGCGATCAGGCCGCCGAGCGCGGGGTTGAACAACTGGTCGCCGGTGGCGGCGATCTGCTGGGCGTCCTTGAGCATGGCAGCGAGCTCGTCCGACACCGTCGCGGTCTCGCCGCGCGCGATTGCGGCGTTCAGCGCGGTGAGCTCGGAGGGCTCCCAGGCGTGGTAGGCGCGATGCAGGCGATCGAACTCGCGCAGCACCGCGCCGGCGGCGGCATCGGCCTCGGCCTGACTGTCGCCGAACACCGCGACATCGACCCGCGTACCGAACACGAAGGCCTCGTGGCGGAACACCTCCCCGCGCGAACAGCCCGCCAGCATCGCGACCGCCAGCAGGATCAGGAAATAGGGGACAGACCCCAATTTCCATGGGGAAATCGGGGTCTGTCCCCTATTTCCATCCCATCGGTCTTCCTGCCCGCGGCGGACAGCACCTAGGTACACGCCTGCTCCAGCTTGTCGATCACCAGGCCGGCGACGTCGAAGCCCTGCTGGGCGGCGATCTCGACCATGCAGGTGGGGCTGGTGACGTTGATCTCGGTGAGGTGGCCGCCGATGACGTCGAGGCCGACGATCAGCAGCCCGCGCGCCCACAGGATGGGCGCCAGGTATTCGGCGATCTCGCGCTCGCGCGCGGTGAGCGGCATCGCCACCCCGCGCCCGCCGGCGGCGAGGTTGCCGCGCGTCTCGCCGGCCTGCGGGATGCGCGCCAGCGCGAAGGGCACGACCTCGCCGCCGATGATCAGCACGCGCTTGTCGCCCTCGGCGATCTGCGCCAGGTAGCGCTGCGCCATGATCGTGCGCGCGCCCTCCTGGGTCAGCGTCTCGATGATGACGTTGCGGTTGGGGTCGTCCCGCCGCACGCGGAAGATCTGGCTGCCGCCCATGCCGTCGAGCGGCTTGAGGATGACGTCGCCGAGCTCATCGATGAAGGCCTGGATGTCCACCGCGTCGCGCGCCACCAGCGAGGTCGCCATGAACTGCGGGAACTCGGTGATCGCGAGCTTCTCGGAGTGGTCGCGGATCGCGCGCGGGTTGTTGAACACGCGCGCCCCGGCCTGCACCGCGTCCTCCAGCAGCCAGGTGGCGGTGACGTACTCGAAGTCGAAGGGCGGATCCTGGCGCATCAGCACGGCGTCGAACTCCGCCAGCGACAGGGCCTGCTCCGGCCCGGCCGCGGCGTACCACGGCGCGTCGCCCGCGAGCAGCCGGACCGGCAGCACCCGCGCACTCACCGCGCCGTCGCGCCAGGCCAGCGCGCCGCGCTGGGTCGTCCACACCGCGTGCCCGCGCGCGGCGGCCGCGCGCATCATCGCGATGCTGGAATCCTTGTAGGCCTTCAGGCCGTCGAGCGGATCGAGGATGAAGAGGAGCTTGAGCGCGCGGGTCATCGTTGCCTCACCGTTCCGTCACGCCGCCAGCGCGTCCTGGTCCTCGGCCGGCGCGGTCTCCTCGATCTCCACCGAGGCCGCCAGCAGCGCCAGGCGCGCGACCACGCCATAGGCGTAGAAGCGGTTCGGCGGCGCGTCCGGCCCCTGCGCGGCGTCGGGCATGGTGCCGCTGGTGTCGAAGGCGAGTGGCGTGAAGTGCATGCCCGGCGCGTTGAGGTTCTCGTCGCGGCCGCGCTCGGTGTGCACCCGGTAGAAGCCGCCCACCACGTAGTGATCCATCATGTACACGACCGGCTCGGCGACGCCGTCCTCGACCGTCTCGAAGGTGTGCACGCCTTCCTGGATGATCACCTCGTGCACCTGCAGGCCTTCCTTGACCACCGCCATCTTGTTGCGCTGGCGGCGGTTGAGGCCGACCACCTCGGAGGCGTCCTTCACCGTCATCACCCCCATGCCGTAGGTGCCGGCATCGGCCTTGACCACCACGAAGGGCTCGTCGGTGACGCCGTATTCCTTGTACTTGGCGCGGATGCGGGTGAGCAGCGAATCGACCTGGGCGGCGAGGCACTCCTCGCCGGTGCGCTCCTGGAAGTTGATCTGGCCGCAGACGCCGAACTCGGGGTTGATGCGCCACGGGTCGATGCCGATCGCACTGGCGAACTCGCGCGCGACGCGGTCGTAGCATTCGGCGTGCTTCGACTTGCGGCGCTGGTGCCAGCCGGCGTGCAGCGGCGGGATCAGCCACTGCTCGTCAAGCCCGGCGAGAACCGGCGGGATGCCGGCGGAGAGGTCGTTGTTGAGCAGCACCGCGCAGGGGTCGAAGTTGTCCAGGCCGAGGCGGCTGCCGCTGCGGCGCAAGGGCTCGAGCGTGAGCGTGGCGCCGTTGGCGAGTTCCAGCACGGTCGCCTCGGCGATGTCGGGCAGCAGGCTGCCGATGCGCACGTCGAGACCGGTCAGGCGCAGGATCGATACCAGCTTGGCCACGTTCTGCAGGTAGAACTGGTTGCGGGTGTGGTTCTCGGGGATCAGCAGCAGCTTGCTGGCGTCCGGGCAGATGCGCTCGATCGCC
>JAREIX010000156.1 GCA_029286945.1 Thauera sp.
GACCGACTCGCCATTGACCAGGATCAGCTCGACCTCGGTATGCGGCACGCCGAGGGCCTCGATCATGTGCTTGACCGTGGCGGCGCGCGCGCAGCGGACCTCGAAGGCGCGCTGGCGCCGCTCCGCGGCGAGGAAGTCGTTGAGCTCCTGGTAGAAGCGGAACAGCGCGACGACCGGCGCGGCGTCGGCGGCCGCAGGCTGCAGCGGGTCGGGCACGGGGGCCGGGGAGGGCATCGTGAAGCCACCTGTCGGGCAATCCGTCACGCTCGAAGCATAGCGCCTGTGGGCGGCCGGCGACGGCGCGGTGATCTTGCTGCTACGCTCGGCGTCTCCGCGCTTTCCGAGGCTGTGCATGAACTGGACCCCTGAGCAACGTGGCCTGCTGCTGCGGCTGGCCGAGGCGGGCGCGCTGCGCCGCGCGCAGCTCGCGCAGGCGCAGGCGTTCGCCGCGCTGCGGCCGGCGGCGGAGGAGTGGCGGACGCTGCTCGACCGCGTGGGCGCGTTCGGCGGCGCGCTGCTGCTGGCGGCGGCTGCGGTGTTCTTCGTCGCCTACAACTGGGAGGCGATGCACCGCTTCGCCCGTCTCGCGCTGGCGATCGGTGCGCTCGCGGCGTGCTGTGGCGGCGCGCTCGTCGCCCGCCCGTTCGCGGTCGGCTGGCGCGCGGCGCTGTTCAGTGCCTGCGTGGCGACCGGCGCGGTGCTGGCCCTGGTCGGGCAGACCTACCAGACCGGTGCCGACGTGTGGGAGCTGTTCGCCGCCTGGTCGGCCCTGATGCTGCCCTTCGTGCTGCTGTCGCGGTCGACGGCGAGCTGGGCGTTGTGGCTCGCGGTGGCGAACCTCGCGCTGACGCGGGCGCTGTCGCAGTCGGTGTGGTGGGGTTTCATCGACGCGCTGTCGGATGCCGGCGCCCTGCTCGCGATCGCCGCCCTCAACCTGCTGATCCTGCTGCTGTTCGAGGCGCTCGGCGGGCGGTTGCTGGCGCGGCCGGCGCGCTGGATGCAGCGCCTGGCGGCGCTCGGCGTGCTCGCGCCGCTGTGCGCGGGTGCCATGCTCGGCTGGTGGGAACGCGAATTTCAGGGCGTGGCCGGGGTGTTTTCGCTGGTGGCGGCGCTGGCGGCGGCCTTCTACCACCGCGTGCGACGCGACCTGCCGATCCTCGCGCTGGCGGTGTATGGCGGCATCGCGGTGCTGGCCGCCGGGTTGGCGAAGCTGCTGCAGCCGGACGGCTTCCTCAGCATCAACCTGGTCGGGCTCTTCATCGTCGCCGCGTCGGCTGGCGCCGGCGTGTGGCTGGCGGGCCTGCACCGCGAGGCGGGCGGGGCCGCCATGAGCGACCGCGAGGGAAAGGCTGCGGGGCCGGTTGCGGTGTCGGCGGGCGCCGCCGAGGTGCTGCGTGCGCGTGGCCTGCTCGATGATGCGGAGTACGACCGGCTCGCGGCTGCCACGCGCGCGCCGTGGTGGCTGATGCTGCTGCAGACCCTGGCGGCGTGGGTGGCGTCCTTGCTGATCCTGTCGTCCTTCATGCTGCCGCTGTCGCTGTTCGGGGACAGCGCGCCGGCGCGGGCGGTGGCGGGCGCGCTGCTGTGTGCGGCGGCGCTCGCGCTGTTCCGTCGCGAGCGCCTGTTCACCGGCCAGATGGCGCTCGCGTTCTCGCTCGCCGGCCAGGCCCTGCTGGTGTCGGCGACCGGCGCCGGCTGGAGCGCCTTCCTCGATGGCGGGCGAATGTGGGCGCTGACCGGCGCCCTCGCCGCGGCAGCGATGATGTGGCCGCGCACGACGATGCTGCATCGCAGCCTGTGCGCCGTGCTGATCGCTTTTCATGCGGGCGCTTTCATCGGCACCGGGCCGGCGCTGGCGTGGTACGGCGCCGCCCTCGCTGCGGGCGCCGTCCTCGCGTGGATGACGCGGTCGCGCTGGGCGGCGGCGGCCCACGGCGGCAGGATCGCCGCGCTCGCCCGCGGCGGCGCGCTGGCGGCCCTGGTGCTGCCGGCGGTGATCGGGGTCGCGGGCGGCGAGGTGTGGCGGCTGGTGCCGGCGCCGGCCTGGCCGCTGCTGCAGCGGACCGATGTGCTGTCGCTCGCGGCGGGGCTGGTGTTCGTCGCCGTGGTGTGGCGCCTGGTGGCGACGGCGGCGGATCGCAGCCGCCGGGCGGCGGTGGCCGCGGCCGTGGCGCTCGCGCTGCTGTCGCAGCCCGCCCCCGGCCTGCTGGTTGCCGCTGCGCTGGCGCTGGCCTGCTTGCAGGGCGGGCATCGCGGCCTGGCGGCGCTCGCGCTCGCTGCTGCGGCGGCGTATGTCGGCGAGTACTACTGGCGGCTCGACCTCAGCCTGCTCGGCAAGTCCGCGCTGCTGGCGGCCAGCGGTGTCGTGCTGCTCCTGCTGCGCCACGTCCTGGCGCGCCCGGCGGCGAGCGCGACCGGGGGCGGACGGACCGGTTCGGTGGCGGAGTCGGGTTCGGTGTCGGAGTCGGGTAGGGTGGCGGCGCCGGGTGCGAGGGCAGGGCAATGAGGATCGGGACCGTACTTCGACTCGGCGTGGTGGCGGCCTTCGGCCTGGTGGCCGGGGTGAGCGCGCAGGTGGTGGCGGAGCGCGAGCGCGTGCTGGCCGAGGGCCGCATCGTGCTGTTCGAGCTGGCGCCGGTCGATCCGCGCTCCCTGATGCAGGGCGACTACATGGCGCTGCGCTTCGCGATCGACGACGCGCTGCCGCGCCGGGAGGGGGGCGGCGGGCCAGTGCCGCGCTTCGCCTATCTGGCGGTGGACGCCGAGGGCCGGGCACGCCTCGCCGGGGTCGGCGAGGCCCTGCCGGCGCCGTCGGCGGCGGTCGCGGTGCGCGTGCGCATGCGCGACGGTGCGCCCAGCGTGGGGCCAAACGCCTTCTTCTTCCAGGAGGGGCGGGCCGAGGTGTTCGCGCAGGCGCGCTGGGGCGAGTTCCGGGTCGCCGCCGATGGCACCGCGCTGCTGACCCATCTGCGCGACGAGGGGCTGCAGCGCCTGGGCACGCCGGCGCGCGCTGGCGTGCTATGAATGAGGAAGCGGGCGCCCGCCGACCGCCTCGCGATCCGACCCTTTGCGTGGAGCACGACCATGAAGATCCGCATCCTGCCGATGGCCCTCGCCGGCCTCGCGGCCAGCGCCGCCGGCGCCTTGCTGCTGACCGCCTCGTCCGTGGCGGCCGATCCCGTCTCGTCGACGGTGCTGCGCGTGCAGCCCGATGCCTGCGTGTGCTCGCGCGGGGTGAACCTCGGTGAGCGCGCGGCCGACTCGACGCTCTACAACTGCCAGTGTGGTCCGCTGCAGTGCGTGGTGCATGCACAGTCGGGGCAGCTGCAGTGCCGCTGACGCAGCGTGCGCGCGCCGGCATCTGCCGTGCGGCGGTCCTTGCCATGGGCGGCGGGAGACGGCCTTGAGCACGGCGGCGCGTCGGCCGGCGGCCGAGGATCCCTTCGGGCTCGAGCGCTTCGTGCACGCACAGGACGACGTGCACGCGCAGGCGCTGGCGGAGTTGCGGGCCGGGCGCAAGCGCACGCACTGGATGTGGTTCGTCTTCCCGCAGCTGGCCGGTCTCGGCCTGAGCCCCACCGCGCAGCACTACGGCATCCGCAGCCTGGACGAGGCGCAGGCCTACCTGCGCCACCCGCTGCTGGGGCCGCGGCTGCGCGCTTGCGCACACGCGCTGCTCGACCTGCACGGGCGCTCGGCCGAGGCGGTCTTCGGCTATCCGGATGTGCTCAAGCTCAAGTCCTCCATCACCCTGTTCGCTGCCGTGCCGGAGGCGGACGCGGTGTTCGCCGCGGTGCTCGACCGCTACTACGGCGGTGCGCGCGACCCGCGCACGCTGCGCCTGCTCGGGCTGGAGGACTCACGATGATGCGCCGCGCGCAGGGCGCGAACCGCCAGACCCGAGGAGGAAGTTCCGCATGAAGCCACGCGTCAGTGTCATCACCCTGGGCGTCGATTCGCTCGAGCGCGCACTCGCCTTCTACCGTGACGGCCTCGGCTGGCCGACCCAGGGCATCGTCGGTCGCGAATTCGAGCATGGGGCGGTGGTGTTCTTCGATCTCCAGCCGGGCCTCAAGCTGGCGCTGTTCCCGCGTCCGAGCCTCGCCCACGACGCCGGGGTGGCGGTCGCGCCGCCGAGCGCGAGCGAAGGCCTGCTCAGCCACAACGTGGGCGCGCGCGAGGCGGTGGATCGCGCGCTGGCGCAGGCGCAGGCGGCCGGGGCGCGCATTCCGCAGCCGGCGCGCGACACCTTCTGGGGCGGCTACGCGGGCTACTTCCAGGACCCCGACGGGCATCTGTGGGAGGTGGCCTGGAACCCGAAGTGGCCGCTGGCGGAGGACTGAACGCGGGGCGCCGGGTGGGGCGCGGGTAGCGAGCGGCTTGCCTGCGGGCAGCTTGCGGTGGCGAACGCGCACACTCGCGCCCCCCGCCGCGCCGGCTGCGCGCGGTCCACGGAACCGGACAGCGGCTGGCTTTGTCCCTAAACTGCTTGCTTGTTTGCTGCGGGGCCGCCTCCACCCTGGCAGGCGGCTGCGCGCGGCGCGCCTTGCCCGGCATGCCCGCTCGAAGCCTTCCCGTTGTCGTTCTCCCGCTTGCACTCTCGCTCTCCAACGCTGCCGCGCTGACCGCCCATGCCTTCAAGTCGTCGTCCCATCATCGTCATCAGTCTCGTCGGCCTGGCCGCGCTCGCCGCCTATGCCTGGCATGCGAACCGCGCCCCGCAGCCGGCCAAGAGCCAGCCCGCCGCCGTGGCGCCGCGTGCAGGCGGCGGCAGCGGGGCCGCGCAGGCCGCCCCGGTGACGATCGAGACCCACACCGTGCAGAGCCGGGCGCTGCTTGACGATGTCAGCGCGGTGGGCTCGCTGGTCTCCAACGAATCGGTGGTGCTGCGCCCGGAGGTCTCGGGCCGGATCGAGGCGATCCGCTTCCGCGATGGCGAGGCGGTGCGCCGCGGCGCGGTGCTGGTCGAGCTCGACGCCGCGGTGGAGCGCGCCGAGCTGCAGCAGGCGCGCGCCAGCCTGACGCTGGCCGACTCGAACTTCCGCCGCACCCAGGATCTCTTCGGGCGCAAGTTCGTCAGCCAGAGCAGCCTCGATGACGCGCGCGCCAAGCTCGAGGTGGCGCGCGCCGGCCTCGCGCTGGCGCAGGCGCGGCTCGCGCGCATGCAGATCCGCGCCCCCTTCGACGGCGTGGTCGGCATCCGCAGCGTGAGCCCGGGCGATTTCGTCAAGGATGGCGACGCGCTGATCAACCTCGAGGACATCGCCACCCTCAAGCTCGACTTCCGCCTGCCCGAGCTCTATCTCGACCGCGTGCGTCCGGGCCAGGTGCTGGAGGTGACGAGCGACGTGCTGCCGGGCGAGACCCATGCCGCCACCGTCGAGGCGATCGATCCGCTGGTCGATGCACAGGGCCGGGCGGTGCGCCTGCGGGCCAGCCTGGCCAACCCCGAGCTGCGCCTGCGCCCCGGCGTGTTCGCGCGCGTGCGCCTGATCCTGGCCGAGCGTCCGGCGGTGCCGATGGTGCCCGAGGCGGCGCTGGTGCCGGCGCCCGGCAACGTGCAGTTCGTGTATCGGGTGGAGGAGGGCAAGGCGCGGCGGGTGGAGGTACGGACCGGCCTGCGTCGCGACGCGATGGTGGAGGTGGTCGAGGGCCTGGCGCCGGGCACGGTGGTGGTGACCGCCGGCCAGCTCAAGCTGCGCGACGGCGCGGCGGTGCAGGTGGCGGGTGCGCCCGCTGGCATGGCGCGGGCGGACTGAGCGATGGTCATCTCGGAGGTCTGCATCCGCCGCCCGGTGTTCGCCACCGTGCTGTCGCTGCTCGTGCTGCTGGTCGGCCTGATGTCCTGGTCGCGGCTTACCGTGCGCGAGTACCCCAACATCGACGAGCCGGTGGTCACCGTCGACACCACCTACCGCGGCGCCAGCGCCGAGATCGTCGAGTCGCAGGTCACCAAGCCGCTCGAGGACTCGCTCGCCGGCATCGAGGGCGTGGACGTGCTGTCCTCGATCAGCCGCCAGGAGCGCAGCCAGATCACCGTGCGCTTCCGCGTCGAGCGCAATGCGGACTCGGCCGCGGCCGACGTGCGCGACCGCGTCTCGCGGGTGCGCCAGCGCCTGCCCGACGACATCGACGAGCCGGTGATCGCCAAGGTCGAGGCCGACGCGAGCCCGATCATCTGGGTGGCGTTCTCGTCCGACCGCCACGCGCCGATGGAGATCAGCGACTTCGCCAACCGCGTGATCAAGCCGCGCATGCAGACCCTGCCGGGGGCGGCCGATGCGCGCCTTTTCGGCGACCGCCGCTCGGCGATGCGGGTGTGGCTGGACCGCGACCGCCTGGCGGCCTTTGGCCTCACCGTACAGGACGTGGAGGACGCCATCCGGCGCCAGAACGTGGAGCTGCCCGCCGGGCGCATCGAGAGCCGCGAGCGCGAGTTCGCCGTGGTGGCGCGGACCGACCTCACCGAGCCGGTGCAGTTCGGCGCCATCGTGCTGCGCCAGGGCGACACCGCCGATGCCTATCCGGTGCGCATCCGCGACGTCGGCCGGGTCGAGGTGGCGCCCGAGAGCGAGCGCACCTCGGTGCGCTTCATGGGCCAGCCCTCGGTGTCGATCGGCCTCATCAAGCAGTCGGTGGCCAATCCGCTCGATCTCAAGCGCGGCCTGGACGAGATGATGCCCCGCCTGCAGGCCGAGCTGCCCGAAGGCATGTCGATGATGATCGCCAACGACACCACGGTGTTCATCGAGCGCTCGATCGAGGCGGTGTTCTCGACCATCTGGGAGGCGGTGCTGCTGGTGGCGGCGGTGTGCCTGTTCTTCCTGCGCAACTGGCGCGCGATGCTGGTGCCGCTGGTGACGATCCCGGTGTCGCTGGTCGGCGCGTTCACGCTGATGCTGGTGTTCGACTTCTCGATCAACACGCTCACGCTGCTGGCGCTGGTGCTGGCGATCGGCCTGGTGGTCGACGATGCGATCGTGGTGCTGGAGAACATCTACCGCCACATCGAGGACGGCATGGCGCCGTTGGCCGCCGCCTTCAAGGGCGCGAAGGAAATCGGCTTCGCGGTGGTGGCGATGACGATCACGCTCGCCGCGGTCTATGCGCCGGTGGCCTTCATGACCGGGCGCACCGGAAAGCTGTTCACCGAGTTCGCGCTCACCCTCGCCGGCGCGGTGATCGTGTCCGGCTTCGTCGCGCTGACGCTGTCGCCGATGATGTGCTCGAAGTTGCTGCGCCACGAGCCCAGGCACGGGCCGATCTACAACGGCATCGAGCGCTTCCTGTCCGCGCTCACCGCCGGTTACCGCGGCGTGCTGCAGGCGGCGCTGAACGCGCGCTGGCTGGTGATGCTGGTGTTCGCCGCGGTGGCCGGCAGCTCGCTGTGGCTGATGGGGCAGTTGAAGACCGAGCTCGCCCCGCTCGAGGACCGCGGCCGGGTGGTCGGCATCTTCACCGGCCCCGAGGGCGCCACGCTCGACTACATGGCGCGCTACGCCGAGGAGATCGAGCGCATCTACGCCGCCCTGCCCGAGGTCGACCGCTACCTGGTGATCGCCGGCAACCCGACGGTTTCGCAGGGCATCTCCTTCGTCGGCTTCGGCGACTGGGCCGAGCGCGAGCGCAAGGCCGGCGAGATTGCCGCCGAGCTGCAGCCCAAGCTGCGTGCGGTGCCCGGCGTGAATGCCTTCCCGATCATGCCGGCCTCGCTCGGCCAGAGCGTGCGCTCGCGGCCGGTGAGCTTCGTGGTGTCGAGCTCGGAGAGCTATGACGCGCTCGCGCGCGTGGCCGACAGCTTTCTCGATGCGATGCGCGACAACCCCGGCTTCGTGTCGCCCGACACCGACCTCAAGCTGACCATGCCCGAGCTCGCTGTGGAGGTGGATCGCGACCGCGCGGCCGACCTCGGCGTCGAGGTCGATGTGATCGCGCGCACGCTCGAGAGCATGCTCGGTGGCCGCCCGGTCACGCGCTACAAGCAGGACGCCGAGCAGTACGACGTGATCGTGCAGGTGGCCGCCGGCGAACGCCGCGATCCGCGCGACATCCGCGACATCTACGTGCGGGCGCGCAACGGCGAGATGGTGCCGCTCACCAGCGTGGTCAAGGTCAGCGAACGGGTGGCACCGCGCGAGCTCAACCACTTCGGCCAGCGCCGCTCGGTGACGATCACCGCCAACCTGGCGCCGAACTATGCGCTCGGCGAGGCGCTGCAGTGGATGGACGACACCGCGGCGCGCATCCTGCCGCCGGGCTACAGCACCGACTACGACGGCCAGTCGCGCGAGTTCAAGACCAGC